>CP123444.1:2397500-2727500 GCA_029866965.1 Flavobacteriaceae bacterium YJPT1-3
AGGTAATTTAGTTTGGTGAATTAGTGTAGGAAAGATAAAGGATTTGCCGGTGGCTGCAAAAGTTTTAGAAAAACCTTAGTAATCAGCCATCGTAACTGGTCCTGTTCACGAGGATTTTAAAAGTTCTCTTGGTGATCGAAAGCCGCGTTTGAGATTGTCGGCCAGCAAGAGGGCTTTATCTACTTGGGTCTGTGCACTTTTGTAGCGGTTGATCGCATAGATCAGACTGCGCTTTGCTCCGGAAGATAAACTGTCAAAGAGCTCCAGAGCTTCGGAGTCAGACTGCATCACGGCCTCGAAAGCCTCGCAGGGGATGACGCCGTACTGCGATTGATCTTCAAAAAGCCGTATGGTGAAGGCTTCTCCAGTTTGGAGCCCCAATTCCTTTTGTTTAGCCTTGCTGAACATCATATAATACAGGTCTTCTCGTTTCTGTAAGGCCGCATGAAATTCGATCTCTGCATGAGCTGAGGAGGCTTGAACGCGAACCCGAGGTTTCTTTGCTGTTAGAAAAGGGGCTATTTGCTTTCGCGAAAGCGCAATCAGATAGCCATTCACAAGCTGTACTTCTATGGGATCCGTTTGTCGCATAAATGCACTAGGCGTTTAAGGTAGTGATCACTTGGGTCGTGCTTTCCAGGGTACGGTGAACCGGGCACTTATCGGCAATCTCCAGCACGCGTTGAATCTGCTTTTCATCCAGATCGCTTTTGATCTTGATCTCCCGGTAAAAGGTATCGATCTTGGCCGAATCATTTTCGCAGCGTTCGCAATCCTGAGCGTGATCCTTATCATAGCGGGTATGAACCTCCACCTGCTCGATGGTCCAGTTCTTACGACGGGCATACATCTGTATGGTCATGGCCGTACAGGCCGACAGTCCGGCAGACACTAATTCATAAGGCGTAGGACCGCGCTCGTTCCCGCCCACTGATTTAGGCTCATCGGCCAGCATAAAATGCTTACCGAGTTTCATGGCTGTGGTGAAGCCTTGATCTCCATCTAATTGGGCCACTACATCGTGGTTTGGGCTCGAAACCAATTCATCCTTCCAGGAGGTGTCTAAATAGCGGGAGGCCCAACTGGCTATAATCTGACCTACGTAAGCTGAATCTTCTTTTTTGGAGAGCAGGTGATCGGCGCCATCCAGGGTCACAAAACTCTTGGGATGATGAGCTCCCAGGTACAGGGCTTCCGCATTTTTAATTGCTACAATGCGATCCTGAGGCGCGTGTAAGATCAGCAAAGACTTTCGCAAGGAACCCAATACTCCAGCCGCTGATTTATTTGTAAGATCGTCGACAAACTCTTTTTTGATCTTGAAGTCTCTACCGCCCAGCTGAACTACCGCTTCCCCTTGCTGTTGAATCGTTGGGATATCCTCCTCAAACAAATGCTGAACATGGGCTGCTGAGGCCGGAGCCCCTATAGTAGCAATGGCTTCTACGGCTTCTAATTGCTCCGCAGCAAATATCACCGCGGCACCCCCGAGAGAATGACCTATGAGCAGGGTAGGGGCTTTATATTCTTGCTCCAGATACCGGGAAGCGGCAACGAGATCAGCGACATTATGCGAAAAAGTGGTGTCTTCAAAGGCTCCTTCACTGTCTCCTAAACCGGTAAAATCAAAACGAAGTACCGCAAAACCCCGGTCAGTGAGCGACCGACTGATATTGCGGACCGCAGCTAAATTCTTGGTACAGGTGAAGCAGTGGGCAAAAAGTGCAAAATTATGAGCTCTTCCATCCAGCGGTAGTTCCAGCTTGCCGGAGAGTTGCTGGCCTTGGGCATTTTTAAAAGTGAGTGGAGTCGTATTCATGGATGCTATCGGTTTAGTGGTTGACCCATTTTCGGTCGGAGATTTCAATTATTCCTTTCTTTGCTTAAGATAAGCCGCCAACGATTCACCTCCTAATGGCACACAAAAAAAACCGGCTTTCGCCGGTTTTTTAAATCATGAGTCCTGCACCATCAGTCCATGGTCACGGGTGTGGTCTCCTTAAATGGCGAGAGCTTCACCTGTTCCATTTTATTGCGGTATTCAGTCCATTGAGAGGCAAGAAAGGCATTGGTCTTGGCCAATGCGTCCTTCAATTCGGCCTCTGCCTGGTCGATCAATCGGGTTTCCGTGGCGGTCAGTCCGTTCTGTCTGCTGCCTGCGTACCAGCCTGCAGTTCCAATACGATTCATGACCGTTACTTCCGGGTTTCGGGTAATCCCCTGGCGCTTGTCCACCTTTCCGAGGTAGAGCGCGATCTGCTCATCAATCGCCTTGATGATTTCCTTACTGGCTTCGATCTGCTCTTTATACTCCTCCTTATCCGCTTCTTTCATCTTCTTCTGCAATTCTTCGGCAGTATCCTTACTTTCAGCAAGCATGCGAACGGCCTCTGTTGCTTTTTCGGTCATTTTTTCGAGCTGCTTTCCTGCCGCATAGCGTTCATCGATATTTTTTTGACTGCTAGTCAATCGAGGATCGCTCTTTACGGTCACCGTGGTTTCGCTTTTCTGATCTCCGTACTCCATCACTACTCGATATACGCCCGGCTTGACGTCAACGCCTCCCGGTTCTCTTTTGCGATCGCGTACCTCTCGTGAAGGACCGTACACACCGGCTTCATCCATAAACCAGCGGGTTTTATGAAATCCGCTGGAATCCGGGGCCTTTTGCTTTAGATGACGTATTTGACGGTCACCATCGTAAATTTTTAGATGAATGGAGTCCCAGCTTACTTTAGCTTCCTCCTGTTCAGCAGACATTTCATCTTGGTCCTCGTCATCCTCTTCTTCCTCTTTCTTTGGGGCCTCTTGTTTCACCAAATAGTAGGTAAAGTGAGCTCCGCGATCTTTGTTCTCTCCATTGTACAGGGCATCGCCTCCAAAACGACTGCCAGTGGGTTGCTGATAGGCTGCCTGGTAGGCTACAGGAGGTTCAAAAAGGGTAAGCTTTCGCGAAAGCGTACCTGCATCCTTAGCCAGGGCGCGTAACGGTCTGATATCATCCAAAACCCAGGCGGCGCGGCCAAAGGTTCCAATGACCAGATCATGCTCCCGAGGGTGGATGACGAGATCTTTTACCGATACCGTCGGAAAGCCTTGGGTCCATTTGGTCCAGCTTTCCCCGGCATTCAATGAAACATAGAGACCGTCGTCTGTTCCGGCAAACAGCAGGCGTTCTTCCTCTGGATCTTCAATCACTGAGAGGGCGTAACTACCTACGTCATTTCCGTCTACGATACGCTCCCAGCTCTTTCCATAATTGCGGGTGCGGTAGATGTAGGGCGTATAATTATAACGGCGATAATCATTAGCCACCAGTAAGGCTTCTCCCTTTCTTTTATTGCTGGCTTTGATCTGAGCGATCCAGCTGCCGGCCGGCAATCCTTTTAGGTTTTTAGAGACTTCAATCCAATCCTGACCTCCATTTTGAGTGTAATGCACCCGACCGTCATCCGTGCCTACCCACATCATATTTTTTTCCAGAGGGGAAGGCTCAATGACAAGTATGGTGGTATGATTTTCCGCTCCGGTAGCATCCATGGTCAATCCGCCACTTTCCCCTTGCTTTTGTTTCTCAGGATCGTTGGTGGTCAGATCGGGTGAAATGACCTCCCAGGTGAGTCCTTCATCTGTACTCTTATGAACGAATTGACTCCCAAAATAAAGCGTATTGGGGTCGAAGGGATCAATATTGATGGCTGCATTCCAGTTAAAACGCAACTCGACTTCCGGGTCTGGATGTGTTGGACGCACCGTGTAATTATTTCCGGTGATGTGGTCATACCGACTCACATATCCCTGTTGACTCATGGTCCAGCCGTACTGACTGTCTTGCGGGTCAGGAACGACATCAAAACCGTCACCAAAGCTGATCTCCTGCCAGTAGGAATTTCGAATTCCTTGAGCTTTCCAAACGTAGGCCGGGCCGCGCCAGCTTCCATTGTCCTGCATACCGCCATAGACGTTATAGGGATACTCATTATCTACCGCGATGTGGTAGAATTGGGCTACGGGGAGATTTCCGATGAATCTCCAGGTGCTACCCCCATCACGGGTGATGTTCAAACCCCCATCATTACCATCCATCATAAAACTTCCATCTTCCGGATGAATCCACCAGGCGTGGTGATCGGGGTGTACCCCGTTATCTACCCCGTAGGCCGGCATGAGTTCGGTGAAATTTTTCCCTCCGTCTTCAGACACGTTCACATAGGTAAATACCGAGAATACCCGATTTTCGTTTTCCGGATCTACGAAGATGTCCGAGTAGTAAAAAGGTCGATTTCCAATATCGCTTTTGTTGTTGATCATTTTCCAGCTAAATCCACCGTCAGTCGACTTGTACAAGGCGTTCTTTTTAGCTTCCACCAGGGCGTAAACAATATTGGGTTTATTTTTTGCGATGGCCAGTCCGATACGGCCCAGATCTCCCTTAGGAAGTCCGTCCTGATCGTCTAACTCTTTCCAGGTTTCTCCACCGTCGTGGGTCATATACAATCCGCTTCCGGGGCCTCCGGATTTAAAGAACCACGGATCTCTTTTGTGTTCCCACATGGCCACCAGGATTTTATTGGGATTGGAGGGATCCATAACCATATCGGCCACACCGGTTCTATTGTTAACGAATAAGATCTTCTTCCAGGTCTTACCTCCGTCAGTTGTTTTATATACGCCGCGCTCCGGATGTTCTCCCCAGGGCGATCCAATAGCTCCCACATAGACGGTATTGGGATCCATAGGGTCAATGATCACGCGATGGATATGCCGGGTTTGTTCCAGCCCCATCGATTTCCAGGATTTTCCTCCATCCAATGATTTGTAGATTCCAAAACCTCCATTCAAACTGTTCCGCGGATTTCCTTCTCCGGTTCCCACCCAAATGACACTGGGGTTGGATTGCTGGATGGCTACGGCACCGATAGAGGCGGTGGGCTGATCATCAAATATCGGGTCCCATTTGATTCCACCGGAAGTGGATTTCCAGAGCCCACCAGAGGCCGTACCTACGTACATGACATCCGGTTGATCGGTAACCACATCAATAGCCGTTACCCGGCCAGACATGCCTCCGGGGCCGATGTTCCGTGGAGCCATGTCTTTGAGAAGGGACATGTCCAGTTGTTGAGCGGAAAGGGAAAAACAAAGAAAGAGTGAACAGTAGAGTAAAATTGATCTCATCAAGAATTTGTTTAATGGTGAAAGATTGTGGCAAAAAGACCAAAGTGCTTTAAGCCGACCTGCACTTCGCTTAAACACAACGCTCAGCGCCAGACAGGATGCTAAATTTACATAAATCAACTTCCTCTTTTCTTAAAGAGATGTTAAGTACAGTTCCGACTCTGATGAAATCTACCGGCGAACCAATGAGAAATGTCCGCGAAAGGAACGGCCATCTTCCCGTTCTACCAGAAACCAGTAGTCGGTAGAGGGTAAATTGCGCCCATTATACGTTCCGTCCCAGCCTTCAGAAAGGGGGTCCAACTGTTTGATCAGTTTACCGTATCGATCAAAGATGTAGATAAACATGTCCGGTTCGAATTCGGAGGCTATGATCTGCCAGGTATCGTGAAAACCATCCCCATTGGGCGTAAAATAGTTGGGGTAGAACAGTAGTGAAACGGTGACTTGAAGCTCTGCACAACCACCAACATCACGAATAAAAACCGTGTATTCTCCGGGTCTCAGATCAGTAAAGGTGTTGCTTGTTTGATAAGTGATGTCGTCCAGACTGTACTCATAAGTCCCCGTGCCACTGACCTCCACCGTAAAACTATTTCGGTTGGCGGTCCAGTCGGATATTTGCACTCCTTGGAAAACGGGAGGCTCTGACAGCTGAACCACAAAAGTGGTCATACTGGTGCACATACTGGCTCCCCCTGAGGTAGTGGTCACGGTATAAGTGCCGGGATCACTCACTGAAATGGACGGTGTGGTCTCACCGGTGCTCCATAAGTAGGAATCAAAACCGGTACCGGCATCCAAAACGGTGGGCAGTCCTTCGCACAGAAAACGCTCTACGATGACCGGTGGTGGAGTAGGGATGACCTCAATAAAAAAGGAACTCAGATCGTAACAGGGCTCACCATCCAGACTGGTCAATCGAACGAATATTTCCTGTGGAGATTGTTGATTGGTATAGTTGACCGGTAACGGATTGCTTCCTGCATCAGCCTCGGCTGCACTTTCGTGAAAGCTTACCTCATAATTACCTGCCTGACCATTAATGATCAAGGGGATTTGCGGACTGAAATCAAAACTTTCCATCCCGTCTCCCGAAGGATCATCACAACGGGTCAGATCAGGAGCCATTCCCGAGGTGGGGCTGCTTACCAAAGCGAGTTGAAAACTAGTTGTATCGTAACAACTGGGACCGTTCATATCCTGCAATCGGGCAAACAACGTCTGCGTGGGGCTGTTGAGCAAATACGGTTGACCCTGAGCGTTGCTATTGGCGTCGGCATCCATCTGCGATAGATGAAAACTTACATTGAAAGTGCCGGTTTGTCCGTTGATGATCTCGATTACCGTTGCACTAAGGTCAACCAGTTCACTCCCATTATTTGCAAAATCACACACTTCTAAATCCATGGGTTGGCCGGCTATTGGAGCCGAACCTACATTCACCGTAAAGCTAGTGGTATCAAAACAAGCAGCGTCTGAATTGCTTTCTATTCTTGCGTGTAAGACTACTGAATTTTGAGTGGTGGTAAACGGATCGCTTAGCGCGTTGGTCCCAGCCGTAGCATCAGCCGCAGAAAGGTAATAAGTAATGGTGAAGCTGGTGGCACTTTGAGTTCCAAGCACACTGGCGTCGAAACTACTCAGGATAATCTGATTGTCAGCCACAGTTGGATCTTGATCACAGAACGATTGGGGATCTATTGTATTTGCGGTAGGTCCTGCAATGATCTCAAAGAAAAAAGATCCGGTCACGTAGCATTCCGGACTGTTTTGTGTAAAGAGTCGGTAGAATACTTCCTGACCATCGGCAAACATATCCGGAAAGGCAAACGCATTGGTCGCGTTATCTGCATCATTTTGGGTGGGATGGTATGAAACTCCGTACAAGGTGGGTGATTGTCCATTCAGTACCTCAGGATCTTTTGTGGACAGATCAAATGAAATAGGGTCGGAGGCGCAGAGTTCTATATTGGAAACCGCATTGGCTACCGGAGCGGTAACTATGGTAAGTTCTTGGGTGGTCGTTTGCGAAATTCCATTGATGACGATGGTCAAGGATACCGTATAGGTTCCGGCAGCAGCGTAAACATGGGTGGGATTCTCTAAAGTGGAAGTAGCTCCGTCTCCAAAATCCCAGAAATAACTACTGACGTTACCGCTGACCTCTGAAAAGAACTGAGTAGTATCCCCCAGGCAAAGATTCTCAAATCGGAAATCATTGGGTAATAATAATGATTGTACAAAAGGGGGCAGGCCTAATTTTGATCTTCGTCCGGCAAGATCAGCCCCGTTTGGGCTGTAAGCTGCTCCGGCTAAATTCCCCGGATCAGTAATTACTCCTAAAAAATCTTCGTTTAAACGCGCGACGTAGATATTACCGTCTGGTGCCATTTGCAGTGCATAAACCAGATCGCTACTACTGTCCAGTAGTAGTCGCTCCGAAGCCAGAATAGCGGCTTCGGAACCGGCATTGAGATCGTATTGATAGATACGACTGTATCCGGAAAAGCCCGACTCTGTATCACTGATATACAGAATTTGCCCATCCAGCGAAAATTCAACACCATAGGCTCCTGTTAAGTCTGAGCCATAATTTATCGTAATGGGGTTGGAGACTTGTCCGGTGCTGTTGTCAAAATCAAAAACCTGGACAAATGAATCATCATAAGATCGTGCCAACGCCAATTTGTCTCCGGTGGCAGAGAACTTCATATACCCGATAGCATGCTGCTGGATACCGTTATGGGGAAGTCCAACGCCGGAAACCACTGGTGTTGTAATGATCCCTGTATCATCAATTAGATAGGCGATGAATTCGTTGCTATTCCAACGATGAGCCATGACCCACACCCAGGTGCCATTGGCGTGTTCAACTGCGGTAACCTTTTCAGTAACCGGACTATCCAGAGCGATATTTTTGGTACCAATGACTGCGCCCAGTCCGCCATCCAGGGAAAGATCAATTTCTGAGTACCGAAGACCATTGGCCCCAGTCTCGAGATCTACAGTAAAGACATAATAACGGTTTGGATCGCCCGGTTGTGGGGCGAATATGGCTGATTGCGTACTGGATGCATTGCCTAACAATCCTGTTCCATTGGCCATGACCGCATGATTCCGGTTCCACACCGTAATCCCGTCAGAATAGAATAATAAATTTCCGTTAGCGTCCGAAAGCGTAGAGCAACCCTCATCCGTATCGAGTTGGCCATCCAATAAGGCTACCGGTGCTCCACTATTGAAATCTAAACCGGCATTATCTCCAAAATACCAAATATTCGCACCACCCTGTGCATGAGCCAGTGTGCCTATAAAAAGAAATATAAGTAGAAAGCCCTTGGGCGTTTTCATGAAGATGAAGCGGGTTAGTATTTGCTAGTAATCTCCAAAAACGAAGGATGTAGGGCTTTATTTGGTGCTAATTGTTAAAGTTTAAGAGTTGATAGAAATTTCTTACAAATCACGCTTCTTCAGCAAGGCATAAGAGCCCCAAATGAATAAGAAAATCCAAGTACAAACGATCACGATCTCATACCAATGTACCGCATAGTCAATGCCGATATCTGCTTTTAACTGATTGGCAGCCGACTGAACAAAATTCAATCGTTCCCAGGGTCTATTGATCAGGTTGGACATGGATTCTAATGGGAAGAACTGGGCGATATGATCTCCGGTATCGGTCCCTTTAAACACTTTCCATTTAAGTAAGGCATAGACAATGTTCTCCAGTATGTACCAAACAAACAGGAATCCCAGCGCAAAAGCAGAGCGCTTGACCAACATGCCCAGAAAAAGACAAAAGGAGAAAAAACCTACGAGTTTAAAGAAGTATCCGGCCAGAAACTCCAGGTCTGAAAAGACTATGCTCATTTCGGTATAATCGGAAAATGAAAATCCTAAGATCAAGGTCATGACCAGAATAAATAGGGTGGAAATGGCAGCAAACACCACTACAGTAATAAATTTGGAAAGCACAAATTCTTTTTTGCTCAATCCATCGATCAAATTCTGCTTGATCGTACGATTGCTGTATTCATTCGACATCATGGATACGATAACGACGGCTAAAAAGAACTTTAAAGCAGCAGCGATGTAGGTATTAAAGTGCCAAATAAAGGGGAAATTAAATATGCCCTGATCGGCAATACGAACCTGAACGTCTCCAAAATTAAACTCGATGCTCGCAATGAGGGCGATAAAGGTCAGTAATACAAAATAACTGATGGTCAGGACCTTGGCCGATTTGCTGTAACGTAATTTATTGAATTCTATAGTGAGTAATCGTAGCATGTCGGGGTTAGTTTTGGTGGTTAGTCAGTTGTAAAAATTGCTCTTCCAGGCTTTCTTTCCGTTTGATCAAATGGGTGAGTATCACCCCTTTTTTGAACAATTGCGCATTGAGCGCCTCCGCCTCTAAGGGGGCTTCTAAGAATGCAGTAACCAAATCCCCTTCTTCCTTCAACTTGGCTATTTCCGGAATATCTTGCAGTGCCGTGATCAACTGATCGCGATGTGCTGTTTTTAACTCGAAAAATCCGTGACTCGCATTCATTTCATCCACCCGACCCGAATACAGCTTAACTCCTTTTCGAATGATCACCACATGGGTGCAGACTTTTTCTACTTCGTCCAGGAGGTGGGAGGCCAATAAGATGGTGG
Source organism: Flavobacteriaceae bacterium YJPT1-3 (assembly GCA_029866965.1). Taxonomy (GTDB): domain Bacteria; phylum Bacteroidota; class Bacteroidia; order Flavobacteriales; family Flavobacteriaceae; genus Croceiramulus; species Croceiramulus getboli. Next base: position 2,407,341 of record CP123444.1, read on the forward strand.
TACCATCTGCAGCAATTTTCTTAATGATTTCCCGTATCTGATGAATTCCCTGAGGGTCTAGGCCATTCGTTGGCTCATCAAGGATTAATATTTCGGGATCGTTGAGCAAGGCAGAAGCGATCGCTAGCCGCTGCTTCATCCCCAAACTGAAGGTGCTGAACTTACTGTTCTTTCGCTCCAGCAGACCAACGATTTCCAACTTTTCTTCAATTTTATCCGGAGCGACACCTTTAATGGTGCAGACCAAGCTGAGGTTCTGCTTAGCGGTCATGTACGGATAGAAGTTAGGACGCTCAATGATGGCTCCTACCTTTTTAAGAGCTTCATGCGTGCTTTCTGAACCATCAAACCAATGAAAGGATCCCGCGCTGGGATTGACTACATTGAGCACCATGCCCAGGGTGGTCGATTTCCCGCTCCCGTTAGGACCTAGAATTCCGTAGACATTGCCTTTTTGAATGGTGAATGAAAGATCTTTTACTGCGGTGATGGGGCCAAATTGTTTGGTGAGGCCCTTGAGCGTAAGAATTGTTTCCAAGAATGATTTTGTTTGGTTGCTGCCCATAAGACGAGCAGCGACGGCATTTGTTACAGCCGTGGCTAGAAATCTACCTATCTTTGCGCCAAGCAGCAGCTGATATGGAAGAGAAATTGATGTCAAAGAAGAAACCCACCTACCCGGTGGGAGAGAGCTTACAATCTTATTTGGACAAGTACAATCGAAGTACCCGAATTCCCATTCGCTACGATGATCTGCTACGCTTTGCCGGCGGAGTTACGGTCTATGACAAAAATGATGAGGATACGCTGTGGATCAGTGTATACTATCCGGAATACGAACGGGAAGATCTTGAAAATCACTTGAAGCGGGTCTACACCTTGTTGTATTCTGACGGTAACGAAGACATCCTGCCGTTCATCTCTGTAGGTGCAATCGATTACTGCACCTTTGGTAACTCCAAACCTTTCCGGGTCAAGATCAAGAATGTCTTCAACGACAATTATGTGTACTTCTACGTCAAGCGAGCGGATGCCAGCCGGATTTACGGTCTCGAACTTGAACACATTCTTTCTCCAAACCGGATCAATTTTCTGGTTTCAGAAGATACCTTGATTGAAGAACACATCGCCGGAATTCCAGGTGATGTTTTTATCGACGACTATTTAGAAGAATGTGACGACTTCGGGAAAGCCCAGTTAGCCAAAGAGTTCGTCAAATTCAATGAACGCTGCATGATCCTGCTCCTTGGCGATATGCGTTCGTATAATTATGTAGTAATTCCCACCCACGATTTTGACCACATTAAGTATAAAATTCGAGCTATTGATTTTGATCAGCAATGCTTTGAGGGCAATTTCAAGGTCTATCGTCCACATTTTTTCAAAGAAAACTTCAAAATGGTCGATCTGGTATCCAGCCGATTGAAGAATACCGCCATCACCCAATATCAAAAAGAAGAGCGTGCCTTAATGGCTAAACGTGCGATCAATTCAAGCAGCCGATTGAAACGACTACTGCGCTGTATGAAGAAAGACCGGATTTCCACCCACGAAAATCTAAAGCGACTTCGAAAGGAACTTTACGCCTTCACCATGGACGTGAAGTTCAAGCGCTCCAAATCGATGGGACAGATCGTAGACACCGCCATACAGTTTGTCAAACGGAATTATGAAGATATCAGCATGAAGCGCCTGCTCGACGACTCTTTCTAAGATTTTTGCTCTTTATTGAAATAGACGAGGTAGTAGTACATCTGCTTTTCCTCATCCCATCCCTTTTCCACAAACTTATCGGCGCTTTCCGCATTGATGAAGTCCATCTTGATCTGGATGTTCGTATCCAAATTGATCACGTTCTTCATCTTCTTTCGCGCTGCAGTGACCGCTGTATTGGCGATTGGGAAGGTGGTTAGGTCTTCAATTTTGTACTTGGGGGCTTTTTCGGTCTTGTAATGGCGAAATTCAGGAATAAGATCCGGGTTCTCCATGACCTCATTCACAAAGGCGGTTTCCTCAAACTGATCATTTTTGGCAAAGTGATTGACCGCTCGGTTCATAAAAAGCACTTCTTCCTTCTTGTCTTCGGCCGGAAGTACTACGTCTTTGGCAAAGTCCTGACAAAATTTAAGGTATTTTTTGGTATAGAAATTATCGTCGGCCAATACCCCTACACCCAGAAATTGTTCCAGCCAGTACTTAGCATCGTATCGATTGCTATCCACTGAAAGGATTTTGTAACCGGCCTCTTCCTCCGTATTGAAGATCAGGCAACCTTTATCCAATTTGTTTAGGTTCACGCCTTGTTCGAGTAGGAGTTCCAGGTCTTCACCGCTTTCGCGAAAGCGTAAAAAGTCTTGTTTAAGCTCACTTTTGAATATGCCCAGCACATCGATTTTTTGATTGTCGAGCATTACGTTACGGATGTAACTTACGTAGACCTCGCCACTCTTGATGTGAGGATGATTGCTCTGCTCGTAAAGGTGTTTGGCGATCTTGACCGAGACCGGGTGCACGCGCTCCGGATTGGAGAACACCTCTTTAGCCAAGGCGAAGAGGGGATGAAACTCCAGATCGGCCTCGTGTTCAAAATGGTAATAATTCTCCTCCTTTTCTCGAAACGGTTTGAAGAAATACTCTTTCAATAAGGCGTTCAACTCGTCGTTCAGCGGATATTGATTCTGGGAAGTGAAATAGCCCTCAGCGCGGCTTTGATTGCCTACGCGATGAATGCTTAAACTCTCCAGTTGAGCAGAAAATAGATTGATCATAGAATTTGGGAACGTATATTATGTTAGCGGAATAAGGGCTCGCCTTAATTCCAGTTTTCATCAAAGTCCAGATTGTCCAGATCTTCGATATCGTAATCATCATTAAAGTCGGCATCCAAATCATCCTCTTCCTCCAGAGACTCACCGGCTTGGAAACCGCGTTCAGGGGCTAGCGGAGGTAAGGTGCCGTGGGCAAACATTAAATTGGGATAGGAGGCTCCGGGTTCCGGTTCTACCATATCAGCCAATTCTACCAAAAATGTCCACATGTTTAGAAAATCATAGAGGTAGATAAAGCGGGTCTGCTCTTTGGATGCGACATCCTTGATCAGGGTATCCTGCATCGTACGCACTGGCTTGGAACTCTCACTCATATCGAATAGAGAGATCTCTTCTCCTTGATGCCATTCTTCATTACTTAGGTAAAAAGAGGCCATTTCCTGCCCCTCCAACCCGAAGGATTGACTGATGACATCATGCAAGTCTTCCAGGGTAGCATCACCGGATATTTCCAGATCTCTAAAAATATCTTCCTCGGCGTCCAAAATGGCTCTAAAACGGTAGATCATAGTGTGCGGTATTGACCAGCAAATTTAAGCAGCCAAAATGGCTTTTAAGCCTTGACGGCATCTCTTTTTGGAAAAGTTTCTAACAGCAAATAAAATTGAACACCAAACAGTAGCGCTGCCACAATGAGATGCACGGGCTGTGTGGTGAACGGGAAGTCGAAATAGTACATGACCGTTCCGCTTAAGATTTCTAGTCCGAGCAAAAGTAGCACCCAATTGGTAAGGGAATAACCCAACGCTCGTTTTTTGTTGCGCATAAAGAGAAACAGATTGAGCAACAGGACTAAAATACTAAAACTGCGATGCAGGTAGAAGACGACTTCCGGATCGTTTAACCAGAGTGATTTAGCGGCATATCCCACCTGATCGATCCGCTCATCCACAAATTGACGCACCTGTGTTCCCATAATGATCTGGATTAGGGTCAATATCAGGGCCAGTAAAACCAGGTACTTAAATGGGCGATCGTATTTTGTTCCCAATCGACCACTACTGAAGGAGGCCTCCAGGAGTTGCATGCGTGAGGTATAGAGCAGGTAGATCAACAGCGCCACAATGAGTAGAGCCATAACCATGTGGATGGTAATACGCACTGGAGCCAATACGGAATAGACCACGGTGGCGCCCAACCAGCCCTGAAATCCCATCATGACTACGGCAAGCCAGGACAAGTAAACGATGCGTCTTTTGAGTCGCCATTGACTGAACGACAAAACGGCCATCACGAGTACGACCAGTCCGGCCAGTGCCCCCAGCAAGCGGTTGATGTATTCAATCCAGGTGTGCCAGGGGTTAAAGATGGCATAGTCGTGCTTATCGTATTGCTCCCAGTTCGCTTTCGCGAAAGCCTCACCGGAAATAAAGTCGCTGGAAGCAACCTGTAGTGATTCTTCCCGGATGATCACCTGCCCGGCCTCATACTCGGTATTGGGCTGCCAGGCCAAGGCACTGGCCTCGGTAGGAGGAATCCAATAGCCGAAACATTTCGGCCAGTCCGGGCACCCCATACCGCTACCGGTCATCCGGACCACCGCTCCGGCAATGATGACCAGATAAACTAAAACAAGCGCTATTTTAACCGATTTTCTGTACATCAACTTACGGGTTGCAGACCTAAGGCCTTGCCCTTTTTGAGCATGTAGGCATGAGCCTCTTCGTGATTATTAGCAATTTCTCCTTCCAGGATCGCCTCTTTGATAGCATCTTTGATCAGGCCGATCTCGCGGGATGGTTTGATCCCAAAAGTATTCATGATCTCTTCGCCACTGACCGGAGGTTGGAAATTGCGAATGTGATCTCGCTCCTCCACCTCTTTGATTTTCTGGCGCACCTTTTTAAAATTATTATGGTATTTGCGGTAGCGCTTCGGGTTTTTTGTAGTGATATCGGCCTCGCACAGGGTCATGAGATCGTCCAGATAGTCTCCGGCGTCAAAAATGAGTCGGCGTACCGCGCTGTCCGTCACAAATTCTTCTGCGATGACAATAGGTCGCGAACTCATAAGGACCATCTTTTGAACGAATTTCATCTTTTCATTCAAAGGCATTTTGAGCCGTTTAAACAACTTATAAACCATCTTGGCACCCACAAATTCATGTCCGTGAAAGGTCCAGCCGATCTTTTTATCAAAACGTTTGGTGGGAGCCTTACCAATATCGTGTAGCAGTGCAGCCCAGCGCAACCAGAGGTTATCGGTATGCTGAGCGATATTATCTACCACTTCCAGGGTGTGGTAAAAATTGTCCTTATGGCGCTGGCCTTCTTTCTCGTCAATCCCTTTAAGGGCAGTCAATTCAGGGAGGATGCGTTGCAGCAATCCGGTCTTTTCCAACAAGGCAAATCCGGTAGAAGGTGTATTACTGGCCAGGATTTTATGGAGCTCATCCACAATGCGCTCCCGTGTAATGATATCAATGCGTTGCTTATTGGCTTTAATGGCAGAAAGCGACTTTTTTTCGATGGTAAAATCCAGCTGGGTGGCAAAACGAATGGCCCGCATCATCCGTAAGGGATCATCACTGTAGGTAATATCAGGATCGAGGGGAGTACGAATGATCTTATGCTTGAGGTCGCTAAGACCATCGAAGGGGTCGAGTAATTGGCCTTCCTCTTTCCCGGTGAGTCCAATGGCCAGGGCATTGATGGTAAAATCCCTTCGATTCTGATCGTCTTCCAACGTGCCGCTCTCGACCTGTGGATTGCGACTGTCTGGTGAATACGATTCTTTACGGGCCCCCACAAACTCCACTTCCTGATCCTGAAAGCGGAGCATGGCCGTACCGTAGGTTTTAAATACCTGAACTTTAGTCTTCTCGGGTAATTCTTTAGCGGTGGCCTTGGCTAAGGCGATACCACTGCCTACGGCAACGATATCAATGTCTTTAGCGATTCCACGTTTTAGGAGCAGATCACGCACGTAACCACCAATGACATAGGCATCCACCTCAAGGGTGTTGGCCGCTTGTCGTATGTGTTGAAAAATCTCTTGGGAAATGGCGTGATTATAATCGCTTTCGTTCACCGTTCTATGTTCTCAGCACCTGCACCTCACCCTGACTCGATAACTTAATAATGGCGGAGGGTTTAGCCGGTTTTTTTTTGTCCGGCAAATTTACGATATAGTCCACGCCCTCCAAAATAGCCGGATCGATTTCTTTGTAGGATTTCGGGGCCGGCTGACCACTGATATTGGCAGAGGTGGAGACCAGGGGACCTTTCAATTTTCGAATCAATCGTTCACAAAATCGATCTTTGGTCACCCGTACGGCTAGGGTGTCATCCTCAGCCACTAAATTTTCAGCTACGTGTCTGGGTTTGTCGTAAATGATGGTGGTTGGTTTTCGAGCGTATTTGAGGATATCATAGGCGACCTCCGGGATGTCCTGCACGTATTGGTTGAGCATCTTAAAATCACTGACCAGGCAGATCATGGCTTTATTTTCAGCCCGTTGCTTTAGAGCGTAAATTTTACTGACGGCCTCGGCATTGGTGGCATCACATCCAATACCCCAAATAGTATCGGTAGGATACACGATAATACCGCCCTGCTTGAGTACGGTATACGCTTGAGAAAGTTGTTCGTCCATAGGGTTCAAAGGTAAATCATACCGGCTAGACTCACACTTTTTCCCAAGGACCTCTGCATCTTTTCTTGCATTTCAAACCAGGCAGTAGCTATACCTTCTAGTTCCACATCACTAGGAGGAATGTTGTAGCTTTGCGCCATGCAATGGACCATCGATCCGGCCTACCGTACCAAGCGTGATTCCCTACAGGGTCTGCTGGAGCAATTTGAGCAATCTTCGCATGAACTGGGCGATGGGAATCGAAATATCATCAGAGTGCTACCGCTGGACAAGGAAGAGGTGGCGATCAAGTCGTTTAAGGTGCCGCACCTGGTCAACCGATGGGTGTACCGGTTCTTCCGTAAATCAAAGGCGCAACGCTCTTTTGAATATGCCCAGATCTTAATTCAGAAACAAATAGGTACTCCCGCTCCGGTGGCCTTTGGTGAAGAGAAACAGGGACTCCTTTTTGGAAGAAGTGTTTACATCAGTAGGTTCGTCCATGCCGATTTGACCTATCGCGAACTCATCCATCAACCGGATTACCCGAATCGTACAGAATTGCTACGTGCTTTTACACGCTTTACCTTTGATTTGCATGAAAAGGGAATCCATTTTCTGGATCACAGTCCGGGAAATACCCTGATCGTACTGAGTGCTTCCGGGCCTGTATTTTATTTGGTCGATCTCAATCGGATGGAGTTTGGAACTCTGGACCTCCAAACCCGATTAAAGAATTTCTCCAGACTGACGCCCAAGCGGGAGATGGTTAAAATAATGGCCACGGAGTATGCGCGACTGATCGATCAGGACGAACAAATGATCTTTGATCACATGTGGGCCTATACCCAAGCGTTTCGCAAGCGTTTTGAGAACAAAAAGAAATGGAAGCGCACCGTATTGGGCCGAAAATAACTACTTCAGATCTCGCCGAAATAGCCAAACCTTTACGTAGCGAATAAAAATACTGTAGCTACGCAGGTAGCTGATCGTAAATCCGACTACGCCTTCGCGAAAGCCTTGCTGAATAAAGTAATGCCTAAAAAAACGCCAAAAGGGTTTGACTACAAAATGGTAGGGCGTCAGCGTTCCGGTGATCTTGTCGTATTCCATAGCTTGCCAGGTGGCATATCGATTCAATTTGGCCACATGCTCATCTATAGAACGATAGGTATTATGATGAATGCGGGATTTTAGGTAAGAAAAGCGTCCATCTCCTTGTATTTCTTCATGTACTAGTTTGTCTTCGTAGCGGCAGGAATCCCTTCGAAAAAGCCGGATAACTTTGTCATTTTGCCAGCCACTGAAATGCACTTCTTTTCCCATAAAATGATTTTTACGGTAGATCCAGAAGCCTAGGATCTCTTCGGCTATGGGACCGGCCAGCAGGTGCTGAATTTCTTCTTTGAGGTCTGTGGTGATGCGTTCGTCGGCATCTAAAAGCAGAATCCACTCGTGAGTCGCCTGAGGGATGGCCCAATTCTTCTGGCGGGCACTGGTGGTGTACTGATGCTGAAGGATACGGGAGGCATAGGCTCTTGCGATCTCCACCGTTTGATCCGTAGAAAAAGAATCCACCACCAGTATCTCATCGGCAAAGGCCACAGATTCCAGCGCTCCGGCAATGTGGTGCTCTTCGTTATAACAGGGAATGATGGCTGTCAGTTTCCGCATGCTGACAAAATTACATTTTAAAGGAGGGATACCTCAAAAAACTTACTTTTGTAGCAGAATTTATGGAATCTAAGCCCGAAATATCTGTCATCATAAGCACCTACAACGCAGTAGACTGGTTGCGAAAGACCTTATGGGGCTATGCGGAACAAACGACAACCGCTTTTGAACTGGTTATTGCTGATGATGGCAGTGGACCTGAAACTAAAGCGCTGATCGATTCTTTTCGAGAGGACTTCCCGATTCCAATAATTCACGTCTGGCAGGAAGACGAAGGTTTTCAAAAGTCACGCATATTGAATAAGGCCATTCAGGCCAGCAGTGCTGATTATATTCTGATGAGTGATGGAGATTGCATTCCAAAAGCCGATTTTGTACAGGTCCACTTAGAGCGGCGAGAGCGGGGTTATTTTCTATCCGGAGGTTACTTCAAGCTTCCGTTGGATATTTCGAAAGCGATCACTCAGGAAGACATTAAAAGGCAACGCTGTTTTGAGGTTTCCTGGCTGAAAAAGCAAGGGATGCCTTCTTCGTTTAAAAATAACAAGCTCAGCGCCAGTGGACTCAAAGCTCAAGTGCTCAACGCGATCACCCCAACCCGTGCTAGCTGGAACGGTCATAACGCCAGTGGCTGGAAAAGTGATATTCTGGCCGTCAATGGTTTTGATGAGCGTATGCAGTACGGTGGGCAGGATCGTGAATTGGGAGAGCGCTTAGAGAACAAAGGAATCAAGGGTAAGCAAATTCGCTATTCAGCCATTTGCGTACATTTAGATCATCCGAGAGGGTATAAGACCCCGGAAACCCTTCAAAAAAATGCGGCTATCCGCAAGCAAACCCGGTCTTCGGGTAAAGCATTTACCCCATTCGGCATTCAGAAGTCAGAAAAAGAGTCCAATTAGACCGCTACATTGTGCTCGCGTAGCGCATCATTGAGCGAAGTTTTCTTGTCGGTACTTTCTTTGCGCTTTCCAATAATCAATGCACAGGGAACCTGATAGTCTCCCGCCGGGAATTTTTTGGTGTAACTGCCTGGAATCACGACCGAGCGCGGAGGCACATAACCTTTAGACTCTTTAGGTTCTTTTCCGGAAACATCAATGATCTTGGTCGACCCGGTAAGTACGACGTTAGCACCCAAAACCGCTTCTTTACCCACGCGCACACCTTCTACAACAATACAGCGGGAACCAATAAAGGCATTGTCTTCAATAATGACCGGGGAGGCCTGTAAGGGCTCCAGGACACCTCCAATACCAACACCGCCACTGAGATGCACATGCTTCCCGATCTGGGCACAACTTCCTACCGTGGCCCAGGTATCAACCATGGTCCCTTCATCCACATAAGCGCCAATATTAACGTAACTGGGCATGAGGATCACCCCTTTAGAGATATAAGCCCCGTGTCGGGCGACTGCATGGGGTACCACACGCACCCCCTGATTTTGATACCCCTTTTTTAGAGGGATCTTATCGTGGTATTCGAAGATTCCGGATTCCAGTTTTTCCATCTTTTGAATGGGGAAATATAAAACCACGGCTTTTTTCACCCAGGTATTGATCTTCCAGTCATCTCCGTCGGGTTCGGCTACTCGAAGCGTCCCCTGGTCGATCATCTCAACCACTTCCCGTATGGCGTTTTGGGTTACTTCATCTTCGAGTAAGGAACGATCTTCCCAGGCGTTTTCGATCACATTTTGCAGTTGCTTCATGGTATATTTTTTCTTAGCGTAAAGATAATCTTCAGGCTAGAAATGCCATACAATTGGGCAGAGAATCCTTATTTTTGCCCCAAATTTTAGCCTATGGCCAGAATCATGGCGATTGACTTTGGGATGAAGCGTTGTGGTCTTGCAGTAACGGATGAACTCCAGCTTATCGCTTCAGGACTGACCACCGTACCCACCACGGAGATCATGGATTTTCTGACCGAGTATTTAAAGGAAGAAAAGGTAGATGTCATTGTCTTGGGAGCGCCCAAACGAATGAATAATGAGGTTTCTGCTGTGGAAGAGAATATTGTTCGCTTTCGCGAAAGCTTAACCGCTCAATTCCCGGAGGTGAAGATTGACCGCCAGGATGAACGCTTTACGTCTAAAATGGCTTTTCAAACCATGATTGATGGTGGTTTGGGGAAGAAAAAAAGAAAGAATAAAGCCCTGGTCGATCAGATCAGCGCCACCTTAATACTGCAGGGTTACCTGACAAAAAACACGCTATGATATTACCCATTGTGGCTTACGGAGATCCCGTACTTAAGAAAAAGGCGAAAGCCATTACACCGGATTATCCGGCGCTTCAGGAATTGATCGAGAATATGTATGAGACCATGTACGGGGCTCACGGAGTAGGCCTGGCCGCGCCTCAAATTGGTCGGGCGATCCGACTATTTATTGTGGACACCCAACCTTTCTCTGAGGATGATGAATTGGATGCAGAGGAAGTCCGACTTTTGGCAAACTTTAAAAAGACCTTCATTAATGCTGAAATTTTGGAAGAAGAAGGCGAGGAGTGGGCCTTTAGTGAAGGCTGCTTAAGCATACCCGGGATCAATGAAGACGTCTTTCGTCAACCAAAGATCACTATTCGCTATCAGGATGAAGATTTTAAGGAACATACAGAAACTTATGAAGGGCTCATCGCCCGGGTCATTCAGCACGAGTATGATCATATCGAGGGGATCTTGTTTACGGACAAATTATCCAGTTTAAAACGAAGATTAATAAAAGGAAAATTGACCAATATCTCCAAAGGGAAGACAGAAGCGGGCTACCGTATGCGTTTTCCTGCAGCAAAGCGAGGTAGAGGATAAAAACTACAAGTGCCTGGTCACTTACTAAATTGAACACATTATGGGATTAGAAAAAGTCATCTCCATTTCCGGAAAACCGGGTTTATACGAATTAGTTGCCCAAACCCGTAGTGGATTTGTGGGCAAATCACTGATCGATGGAAAAAAACTCTCCGTCAATGCGCGTAATAATGTCAGCGTGCTCTCAGAGATCGCTATTTATACTTTATCCGGAGAAAAGCCATTGCGTGAAGTGATGCAGCAGATCAAAGAAAAAGAGAACGGTCAGCCGGCCATCAGCCATAAATCAAGTAAGACCGAGCTGGAAGCCTATTTTTTCGAAGTACTTCCAGATTTTGATGAGGACCGGGTCTATGCCAGTGACATCAAAAAGATCATTCAGTGGTACAATCTGTTGCAGAAAAACGATCTGCTGGATTTTGACGCAGAAACTGCAGAGGAAGAAAAAGCCACGAACGAAGAAGAATAACTCCCTATGCACTCTCGGAAAGAGCAACTCGCCGCTTTTGATCGCTTGCTAACCATCATGGATGAGTTGCGGGAACAGTGCCCCTGGGATCGCAAGCAAACTTTCGAGAGTCTTCGGCACCTGACCATTGAAGAGACTTACGAACTGGGTGATGCCATTCTTGATCAAGACCTACCGGAGATCAGTAAAGAATTGGGGGATCTGCTCTTACACATTGTGTTCTACGCTAAGATAGGCAGTGAGCAGCAAGCCTTTGATATCGCAGACGTGGCCCATGGAATCTCAGAAAAATTGATCAGTCGGCATCCGCACATCTACGGCGATGTAGAGGTAGCCGATGAGGAGGAGGTCAAGCGCAACTGGGAAAACCTCAAGCTGAAAGAAGGGAAAAAAAGCGTTTTGGAAGGGGTCCCGAAGTCGTTACCTGCCCTGGTCAAAGCCAGTCGTATACAGGACAAGGTGGCCGGAGTGGGATTTGACTGGGAGCGACCGGAACAGGTGTTTGAAAAGCTACAGGAAGAGTTGGGTGAGTTGCAAGAGGAGGTTCGATCCGGCGATTTGAAGGCTGTTGAAGCCGAATTCGGAGATGTGCTTTTTTCCATGATCAACTATGCTCGCTTTTTAAAAGTTGATGCAGAAAGTGCCCTGGAACGCACCAACAAAAAATTCAGTAAACGCTTCCAATACCTGGAAGCCAAAGCCAGGGAGCAAAATAAGTCCTTGCGCGATATGACCCTGGCAGAAATGGATGTATTTTGGGAAGAAGCCAAGCGATTGTAGCAGCCGTTCCCTCATTCATCAGTAGCCTTCCCTCATTGGCGGTTGATCATGTCGTATAGTGCGTAGTAGGTTTGAGGCAAACTTTAAAACTGTTTGTCATGAAAACCACACTAACCTTCACCCTTTTATTTTTTATCACCTTTTTCACACTCGCCCAACAGGCTTTCGAACTCACTGGCGTGGTCCAGGAAGCCGATTCCAATGAACCTTTACCCGGAGTCGTCCTACTTATTAAAGGCACTTCCAGGGGCACCAGATCCGACTTTGATGGTCAATTTAAATTGGCGGTCCGTCTTCAGGATACCTTAGTGGTAAGCTATGTTGGATTCGAAACCCTAGAGCATGTGGTGGAGTCCGCTAATCCTGTCACCTTCCATATGAAGGTAGGCGCTGCTTTGGAAGAAGTGGTCGTTACTGGTTACGCCGTTGGAAGTAGACCACGCAAGGTTCGCATTCGAGGAGCATCGAGCGTCACCAGTGGCTTCAGCCTTAGATCAAAGACTTCCGGGGTCTCGATCGATAAGGTAGATGACATTCATCATGTAGAGCAACAATCCGGGCAATTGACAGCGGGGGAGGTCAACGACTTAAAAAAATGGAAAGCCTGGCAAAAGGAGGCCAGGAGTAGATTGGCCAAATCGATCGCTTCCCGATGGGAATTCGAACTTTCTGAACCCCTTACCATTGAAGTGAAAGATGCTGCCGGTGCTCCGCTAATCAATTGTGGGGTCTCTTGGGTGCACCAAGGTCGTGTGATTGCCCGAGCGCAGACTAATGTTTATGGTGAGGTCACTCTGTTTGCACAAAAACCTTCTTTTCATAAGCCTGTTGGAATGATTCAGGTATACCATCAAGGTCAGATACTCGGAAAGCCAATTCCTGAACAGGCCGCTATCATGAAATTTGCTTTTGATGACGTTTTGAATTCGCCGGAATCCGCCGTGGATATTCAGTTTACAGTAGATGCCACGGGATCTATGGGTGATGAAATGGATTACCTAAAGGCAGAATTGAAAAATATCATCTCCAGGCTAGATACCACCTTGACCCAGAAGCGAGTTGGCTTTACTTTTTATCGGGATTTGAGCGATGCCTACGTCACCCGTAGCCAGGACTTCACTGCTAACATTGAAAAAGCTCAGCAATTCTTAAATGCGCAGCATGCTGATGGAGGAGGCGATTACGAAGAAGCGGTGGAGGAGGCCTTGAGAGTTTCCATGGAACAAAGCTGGAATCCGAAGGCCAGGGCGCGCCTCTTATTTCTAATGCTTGATGCGCCACCCCATTGGAATGATGCGAATGTGGATGAGATCAAAAAACAGATCCGTAGGGCTCAGGAAAAAGGAATCCGAGTGATCCCTGTTGTGGCTAGTGGTGCTGATAAGACCGTAGAATTCTTGATGCGCTTTTTTAGTGTCACCACCAATGGCACCTATGTATTCCTAACGGATGACAGCGGAATTGGCAATCCGCATTTGAAACCCAGTGCTTCGGACTATACCATTGAGAAATTAAATGATTTAATAGTCCGTTTGATCTCTGAATTTGCCGGAGCCAATCAGACCTCAAACGCTCTTGTTTCCCGATAATAGAAAAAGCCGCTGTATTCCCAGCGGCTTTTTTTTTAGTATATCCTCGCCCTTAATTAGAAACACTTCCGGATCCGGCGACTTTGATGTCTTCCTTCTGTGGGTTCCCGGAGTATTCAATATCTCCAGAACCGCTTACTCGGGCTTTAAACATGCCGCTGCAGTAGACGGAGATGTCTCCACTTCCGGCTACAGAGGCGGTAACATTCTCGGCTTTTAGGTCGGAGGCATGTACATCACCACTTCCAGCGACTGCTGTCGTAAAATTGGTCGCTCGTCCTTTAATCGTGAGATCTCCGCTCCCGGCTACTTTGGCCTCGGCATCACCGGCATCGACTTCAACAATCAGATCCCCACTTCCGGCAACCGCAGTTCGAAATTGATCCGCTTTAATGACATCCTTAGCGATCACATCGCCGCTTCCAGATAGGGTTACTTCCTCCAGGTCTTCAAAAGGAACCGTGATGAAAATGGTCTTGTTCCAGCTAGGGTCTAAGTTGACGCCTTTTTCTGTTTTGATCTTTAGCGCACCATTTTCTACTTCGGTAATGATGTACTCCAGCAAGTTAGACTCCCCTTTCAGGGTCAGGCTTCCTTCCTTACCGGCCACAAGTTCTACATCGAAGAAGCCGGCCACATTGACCTGATCGTAGCTACCTACCTCTCTAGTGATGGTGGTTTCGTCGCCATTTCCTTTGACCCGTTTATTCTTACCCCACCATTGTGCGCTGGCTGGAAGGGTGAAAGCGATGGCTAAAATTAAGGTGATGAATGTTTTCATGTCTGTCGTTATTTGATGATTAATTTATTGATTTACTGTGTTTTATCCTATTTTATTTTTTAATGAAGGAAACGCCGCCGTATTCACTTCTGATGTTGATTTGATTACCGGAATTCTTAGCGCCGTAATAGCCTTCGAAGTACTTATCCGATGATTCCACACGACGTTTCGTCACCTCCAAGTCCTCTTCTCCGTTGATCCCACCATATTCCAGATCGACCACAAAACTAAAGTTATAACTGCTGTCGTAACCCAATTTGATTCCTGCATAATCGCTGGTGATGGTCACATCACCTGCTTTTGGGGTGAGTCGGTCAATCTTTATAGAACCGTAATCGGCAGTAAGATCTACATCGCCGGAGACGTTACCCAGGCGAACGCTCAGATAATCGCCACGCCCGCTTACATGACCCGTGTTTTCCGCGGTCATGGAGCCGTAGTCACAAGTGTAATCGAGACGCTTCACCTTTCCAAAAACGGATTTGCTGTAATCGGCTCTTAACTCAACCTCCTCGGCTTCTTCCAGGGTAAATCCGGAATAGTCAGCGTTGATCCGTCCGGACCTCATATAGCCAATGTTGCTATTATTGGTATAGTCAAAATTAAGCAGGTTATTGTCAGCCATTAGTTCGCCTATCTCCAGACGTCCATAGTCACAGGACAGGCGGGCATTGCCTTCGATTTTATTGAGAATGATCGCCCCGTAGTCGTTACTGATGTCAATGGCGTTAGTCACAGGAACTTTTACGGTATAGGTGATTTCCATATTGACCTTATCGTTTCCGCCCCAGGAATTCCACCAGGATCGTTTTTTATACTTGTTGAACTTGGTTTCTGCCGATACGTAATTCGCGGAAGCTTCAAAAAGCACGTCAATTTCATCCAGCTTCTTGGCCACCTCTTCCTCATCATTGCCATTGGTTTTGATCACCACCACAATGACTGTGCGGTTCTCATTCCACGAGGTGATATTTACATTGCCATAGCTGTTGTCAATTTTTAGACTGGCATCGGCATTGACCGTAAAGGTCTTTTCAATTTTCTTCTCCTTGGTATAACGGCCTTTCAACGTATTGTTGGAGGCCAGGCTTAATGCTGGGAGCATTAAGACCAGAAATAGGAAATTAAAGTACTGAGTTTTCATAATCGTTCGTATTGTTGATTTGTTTTACTTCTTCTATTTGTTCTAAGACACTTTTGAGCAAGTCTACTCGGCTCTGTAAATTGGTGATCATGGCAAAGATGACGCGTTTGTCTTCCCCGCTATCGGCAAGATCTTCCTTCATTCGGTCGTAATCTTTCTCCAGGAGGTCCAGCTGCTCAATCGTATCTTCGATCAATTGTTGCGTTTGGGGATTCTCGCTTTCTTGCAGGGTGAACAACTCCTTTTCAATAGCCAGCTTAAAGAAACTTTCTGTTTCGGCCATTTCAGGGGAAATACTGGCTAGTTCTGTCTTCTCAGCCGCACCACCCTGCGGGAAAAGCAGGACAGCAACAAGAATGAGAATGGAAGCCGCTATACCCATCCATTTCCACGAATGGAGTGTATGTACCCGAGGTTCTTCTTCCTCATCTGGGTGCAGTCTGCTCCTAAATCGTTCCAGGTGCCCCTGTTCCGGTTGAGCAAGGTCAAATTGCCCGCGGTGTCTATCGAATAATTGGGTAATGTCATCCTGTTCTTTCATGATACACATAATTGTTTGCGTAAACTTTCTTTCGCTCTGGAGACGATCGTTCTGCAATTCGCATACGACAGGTCCAGAATTTCGCACATCTCCTCATAGTCATAGCCTTCGATCAAATGCAGTGATAAGGCGATGCGATAATTATCTTTCAAACCGTTCATGGCTTTTAAAATACGTCTCACTTCCTGAGAGGCATCTGAAGTGTCTATGCCTTGAGCTTCATCGGCCAGGCCGTACAATTCCCCATTTAAATCCACTTCATTGCGCTTCTGCTGCTTTTGATAATAATTCAAACTATGATTGATCACGATGCGTTTTAACCAACTTCCAAAACTGGCCGTGCCTTGAAAATGATCCAATTTGGTGAACGCCTTCAAAAAAGCCTCCTGCATGATATCTTCTGCAGCAGCCGTATGCTTGACGATCCGTAACGCCGTGTTGTACATGGCTTGATAATAGCGCTCATATACTTCACATTGTGCTCGGGAATCGCCTTGCTGGCATAATTCCAATAAAGAATCAATATGTTGGTTGGTCAGTGTCAAAAGTTGATCAGCTTTCAGTATAAGGATGGATGAATTTACAATTTGTTACAGTTGACCTTCTTTTTTTTGCGCTTTCGCGAAAATTACTCCGAACCAGGTACCGGATAGGATCAAGAATACCGGGAATCTAAAAAGGAGTCCCTCGTAATGAGCATGGCACGGGTATTGTCCTATAGGGGTATGAAAACCAGTAAAAGGCGTTGATAGTCAAGCCTTTTAGCAGGAAATCCAAACAAAAATTTAAAAGAAGACCCTGTCATCCCTTGAAAAGGTGACAGAGTGTCGGTTTATCGTTTATGGCAAAAGGAAAAATTAGCACATTAGGCAACTTATCCCTACAAGATATCAATGAGGAAACCGATTTAATTCCGTTGATGACTCCGGAAGATGAGGACGCTATCAATAGAGAGGAATTACCGGAAACCTTACCCATTCTCCCGCTTCGAAACACGGTGCTCTTTCCGGGCGTGGTCATTCCCATTACGGCAGGGCGTGATACGTCCATCGCCTTGATCAAAGAGGCCAACAAAAATGGAAAGGTGATTGGTGTGGTTTCCCAAAAAGATGAGGAAGTAGAGAACCCAACCGTTAAGGATATTTACACCGTGGGCGTTGTTGCCCGCATCTTACGAATTCTCAAAATGCCCGACGGCAACGTGACGGTCATCATTCAAGGGAAAAAGCGCTTTGCCATTGACAAAATGGTGACCGAGAAACCTTATATGACGGCCACCGTTTCTGAAGTCCCTGAGAAAAAACCGTCAAGCACCAACACAGAATTTGCGGCCATCATTGATTCGATCAAAGAATTGGCCCTGCGCATCATTCAGGAGTCGCCTAACATCCCATCGGAGGCCTCCTTCGCTATCAAGAATATCGAAAGCAGTTCGTTCCTGGTGAATTTTGTGAGCTCAAACATGAATCTCACGGTCACTGAAAAACAGAAACTGCTGGAGGTCAATGATCTTAAAAAACGGGCGCTGGAGACACTAAAGCACATGAATACGGAGCAGCAGAAGCTGGCACTCAAGAACGATATTCAGAGCAAAGTGCAGAGTGATATGAGTCAGCAACAGCGCGAATACTTCCTGCATCAGCAAATGAAAACCATACAGGAAGAGCTGGGGGGTGTTTCTCATGAGGATGAGATTGAAGAAATGCGACAGCGAGCCAAAGTGAAACAATGGGATGAAAGAACGGAAAAGCATTTTAATAAGGAGCTTTCTAAAATGCAACGGATGAATCCACAGGTGGCCGAATACAGCATTCAACGTAATTATTTGGATCTGTTTCTGGACTTGCCCTGGAATGAGTTTTCTGAAGATCTTTTTGATCTCAAACGGGCCAAGAAGATTTTAGATCGGGACCATTACGGATTGGACGATGTCAAGCGCAGAATTATTGAGTACCTGGCTGTACTGAAGCTTCGAAATGACATGAAATCGCCCATTTTATGCCTGTATGGACCTCCTGGCGTGGGGAAGACTTCCCTGGGGAAATCCATCGCTGAAGCCCTGGGCCGAGAGTACGTGCGTATGAGCTTAGGGGGTATGCGCGATGAAGCGGAGATCCGCGGACATCGGAAGACGTATATTGGAGCGATGCCCGGGCGGGTCATTCAAAATTTGCGAAAAGCGGGCACCAGCAATCCGGTATTCGTATTGGATGAAATCGACAAGCTCAACAGCGGACACCAGGGGGATCCCTCCTCCGCTTTGCTGGAGGTGTTGGATCCGGAGCAGAACAATGATTTCCACGATAATTTCTTGGAAATGGGCTTCGACCTTTCCAAAGTCATGTTTATTGCTACTTCCAACAGTCTGAATACCATCCAGCCGGCACTCAGGGATCGAATGGAGATCATCAACGTCACCGGATATACCATTGAAGAAAAAGTAGAGATCGCTAAGCGTCACCTGCTGCCCAAACAATTGAAAGAACACGGATTGAATCCAGACCATCTCAAGATCGGTAAGAAACAACTGGAGAAAATTGTAGAAGGATATACCCGGGAATCCGGGGTTCGGGGACTCGAAAAGCAGATCGCCAAAATGGTTCGCTATGCGGCCAAGAACATTGCCATGGAAGAGCCATACAGTGTCAAGGTATCTAATGAGGACGTAGAAGAGGTCTTGGGCAGTCCAAAATTAGAGCGCAATAAGTATGAGAACAACGAGGTAGCCGGTGTGGTTACCGGATTGGCCTGGACCAAAGTAGGGGGGGACATCCTATTCATCGAATCCATTCTGAGTAAGGGGAAAGGAAATCTTTCCATTACCGGGAATTTAGGAAAAGTCATGAAAGAGAGTGCCACCATAGCCATGGAGTACATCAAAGCCAATGCAGACGTTCTCGGCTTGCAACCGGAGGTGTTTGAGCGCTACAATGTACACATTCATGTGCCTGAAGGCGCGACCCCAAAAGACGGGCCAAGCGCCGGAATCACCATGTTGACTTCTTTGGTCTCTTTATTTACACAGCGCAAAGTGAAAAAGAGCCTGGCCATGACCGGAGAGATCACCCTGCGGGGTAAAGTCTTGCCGGTGGGAGGAATCAAAGAGAAAATACTGGCTGCCAAACGAGCGCGTATTAAAGAGATCATGCTTTGTGAGGACAATAAGCCGGATATCGAGGAAATTAAGCCGGAATACCTCAAAGGCTTGACCTTTCATTATGTCAAAGACATGAGCGAAGTGCTCGAGATCGCACTCACCAAACAAAAGGTCAAAAATCCGAAAAAGTTGTAATTCAAAGACCCCGGCCTCGGCCGGGGTTTTTATTGGTGTCAAAATATTTTAAACTTGCATCCGTTTTGGATACGAACCGCTGCAGCCCACCCACATGAATAAATTAGCCATAGTGCTCTTATTGATCTTCACCACCGGCACGGTTCAGGGGCAATTGGGCGGGCAATCGACCTATCAATTTCTCAATCTGGTCTCTTCACCCAGAATGGCCGCTCTAGGTGGCAAAAATATCACCAACTACGACTACGATCCCACCAGCGGACTGTTCAATCCGGCAACCATCAATTATCAAATGGATAACCAATTATCTCTTAACTATGTCAACTACATAGCCGATGTGAATTATGGAACGGCAAGCTACGCCTACCTTTGGGATCGCAGGACCCAGGTAATCCACGGGGGGGTCACCTATATCAATTACGGTACTTTTCAGGGTTTTGATGAGAATGGGGAAGCTACCGCCGACTTTAGTGGGGGGGAAGTGGCACTTTCTGTGGGTTATGCCGCCAACATTCCGAACAGCGATTTTTACGTGGGAGCCAATCTAAAACTGATCAGCTCGAAACTGGAACAATACAGTTCTTTGGGTGGAGCTGTCGACCTGGGGGTGATCTACATCAAAGAAGATTGGAATTTGAATATAGCGGCAGTGGTTCGCAATCTGGGCACCCAGTTCACTCCTTACGATACGCAATACGAAAAGCTGCCTCTGGAAGTAGATTTAGGTTTTTCTCAATTGGTACCCAATGTTCCTATTCGATGGCACCTGACCTTGGAGAATCTTCAGGAATGGAATATCGCTTTCGCGAATCCAACCCGTGGGACCACTGATCTTAATGGAGAAACCACTCCGGAGGATATTGGTTTTTTCCAAAATTTAACGCGACGCACCATCATCGGAGCAGAATTATTCCCGGAAGGAGGATTCAACATCAGGCTGGGGTATAATTTCAGAAGAGCAGAAGAATTGCGTATTGAAGACCAACGAAGTTTCGCCGGATTGAGCGCCGGGTTCTCCCTTAAAATAAATAAATTGCGCTTTAGTTACGCCTATGCGCGCTACAACAGTGCGGCTACATCCAGCTTTTTCGGGCTCAACATTGATCTTCAATAAATGAAAAAAATCATCATTGCCATTGATGGCTATTCCTCCACAGGAAAGAGTACCGTAGCTCGTCGTCTGGCCAAAGAATTGGATTATATTTTTGTGGATACGGGAGCCATGTATCGTGCCGTGACCTTATACGCGATGCGCAGGATGCTTATCCATCCTACCGGTTTTGACAAAGAGTTATTGGTGCGCAATCTCTTTAAACTCTCCTTACGTTTTAAACCAAACGCCGAGGGAAAACAAGAGATTTATCTCTGTGATGAAAATGTAGAGAAGGAGATCCGGCAGATGGATGTATCCAATTACGTCAGTCAAGTGGCTACCGTACCCGAAGTTCGCAAAATGCTGGTCAAAGAACAAAAGGAAATGGGGAAGGACCGGGGCATAGTCATGGACGGCCGCGATATTGGAACGGTGGTATTTCCGGATGCCGAGCTCAAGATATTTATGACCGCCTCCGCCGAAGAGCGAGCAAAAAGACGCTATAAAGAATTGATCGAACGAGGGGATGAGGTCACTTTCGAGGAGGTTCTGGAAAATGTTCAAAAACGCGATCATCTGGATTCAACCCGAAAGGATTCTCCACTGCGCAAGGCAGAAGATGCCATTGAGATCGACAATACCCATACCAATCTGGACGATCAGTTCCACACCATCTTACAGTTGGCGCAAGACCGGATATACGGGCGAATCTGAGCCCTGGAACGACTAGAAACCAATTATTTAGCTCAAAACGTTCATTAAAGCCACTAGCCCTTGTAATTCTTTAAAGAAAGGTGTACTTTTGCGCTCCTTTTGGCCACAGCAGAAAGCCCAGAAGGACTCAATAAATCAAATAAACCACTTTTACGGTTTTGTTGTGGGTAAGCTTTCGCGAAAGCGTAGAATACAAAGTTAATAATCAGCAATGGCTGAAGAAACTAAAAACGCTGAGGTTCAGGAAGCAGAAGCTACAGAGACCAAAGCACCGAAAATTGAGCAATCTCCTGCTCAAGAAAATCCAGAAAAGTTTTTAAAGGAATTCAATTGGGAACGCTACGAAGAAGGTATCGAGACCGTTGATGACGAAAAACTGGAAGAATTTGAAAAATTAGTTGCAGAAGATTTCGTAGATACCCTGGATGACGACGTGGTCGAAGGAACGGTGATCAACATTACAGATCGTGATGCAATTATCGATATCAATGCAAAATCAGAAGGGGTAATTTCCCTGAATGAGTTCCGCTACAATCCTGATCTTAAGGAAGGGGATAAGGTAGAGGTCTTGGTGGATGTGCGTGAAGACGCTACCGGCCAATTGATTCTTTCACACCGTAAGGCGCGTGTGATCAAAGCATGGGATCGAGTGAACCAGGCACATGATGACGGTACCATCGTCACCGGATTCGTTAAGGCGCGTACCAAAGGAGGTATGATCGTTGACGTATTTGGCATTGAAGCATTCTTACCAGGATCACAGATCGATGTGAAGCCTATTCGCGACTACGATGCGTATGTGAACAAAACCATGGAATTCAAGGTGGTGAAAATCAACCAGGAGTTCAAGAACGTGGTCGTTTCGCACAAAGCGTTGATCGAAGCGGATATCGAAGAACAGAAAAAAGAAATTATCGGGCAGCTTGAAAAAGGTCAGGTCCTTGAAGGGGTGGTTAAAAACATTACTTCTTACGGGGTATTTGTTGACCTTGGAGGCGTTGACGGATTGGTACACATTACTGATCTATCTTGGTCTCGTATCAACCACCCGAATGAGATCGTTGAATTGGATCAAAAACTGAATGTCGTTATTCTTGACTTTGATGAAGACAAGACACGTATCCAGCTTGGTCTTAAGCAATTGACCAAGCATCCGTGGGATGCCCTAGGTGATGAGCTTAAAGTAGGCGATAAAGTAAAAGGTAAAGTAGTCGTTATTGCTGATTACGGTGCTTTTGTAGAGATCGAAGAAGGTGTAGAAGGATTGATTCACGTTAGTGAAATGTCCTGGTCTACGCACTTACGCAGCGCACAGGACTTTGTGAATGTAGGCGATGTGGTAGAAGCGGAGATCCTTACCTTAGACCGGGAAGATCGTAAAATGAGCTTGGGTATGAAGCAAATGACCCAAGACCCATGGACCGACATCACCAGCAAGTATCCTGTAGGATCACGTCACACCGGAATCGTTCGCAACTTCACCAACTTTGGTGTGTTTGTAGAATTGGAAGAAGGGATTGACGGTTTGATCTATATCTCTGATCTATCCTGGACCAAGAAGATCAAGCATCCATCGGAGTTCACCAATGTTGGTGACAAATTGGAAGTTGTTGTTCTGGAATTGGATGTGGAAGGCCGTAAGCTTAGCTTAGGTCATAAGCAGATCGAAGACAACCCATGGGATAAATACGAGAAGGAATTTGCTGTAGGTTCCAAGCATACGGCAAAGATCACCGAAATGGTAGATAAAGGAGCGACTGTTGAATTCAACGATGACATTACGGCATTCATACCGACCCGTCATTTAGAGAAAGAAGATGGTAGCAAATTGACCAAAGGGGAGGAAGCAGAACTACAGATCATTGAGTTCAACAAGGACTTTAAGCGTGTAGTCGCCTCTCACATGGTGATCCATAAAGAAGAAGAAGCAAAAATCGTGAAGCAAGCAGCTAAACGCGCTGCTAGCCAGGCCGAGGAGAACAAACCTACGCTAGGTGATGCCAACGAAAAGCTTCAGGCACTTAAAGACAAGATGGAGAAAGGCAAAAAATAAGCCCTTCGCTCTACGCGTCTAAACAATAAAACCTCCTGCTCTTTCAGCAGGAGGTTTTTTTTGCTTTTATAAGTCTTTATCTGTTCGCATTGACTCTGACTCAATGCTAACTATGAAATACTATTTCTACTTTATTTGTTTGCTTTTTATATTTTCCTGCTCAGGTGATGACAGCTTAAGCATCTCATCTTTTGGAAAAGTTAGCGCATCTATTGATGGTTATAATTGGACCGGTGAAATAATTTCTTTTACATCAAATGTTAATGATCCATCCAAATTTGATATGAATATAAAATCCAACCAAAGTATTGAAGGAGTAGAAGAATTTCTGTCGTTTCAAAGAATAGCTTCTGTTGAATTTCCACAGCGTGTTTATTCTTTAGATTTGGACAGCTCTTTTGCTGATAGCCTTCGGGCTAGTTTAACAACGGTTCTGGGCGGCGATGCTATTGACGATCTATATTACATTGACTCGGAGAACAATACTAGTTTCATTCAAATCATCGAATCAGACAAAGACAAATTAGAAGTGAAGGGCATTTTCTATTGTGACTTTGAGCTAGAGCGGGATGGTTCTACTGATTCTGACTCGAATCCACCTCAAGAACTTTTATTCGCTGATGGCCAGTTTACCGCAAAGGTTCCGGCATCTTGGTTTGATAATTAATTTTGCTTACGCCGAGGGGGAGTAAAGTTTTAAGAGAGCCAGACTTCTCCTGTTCTACTAAAAATTTGATTACTTTTGTTCCCCAAACGTGGTCAATCTTCAATGAGTCAAAAGGTCCTTCTTAATGCCAAAGCCCTGCAGGTCACGCTGCATCGCCTGGCGTGTCAATTGATCGAGAACCATCACGATTTTTCCAATACCGTACTTATAGGAATTCAACCCCGGGGCATCTACCTGGCTGATCGTATCAAAGCACTGCTTGAAAAGGCCTATGATGTTGCTGACATTAAATTGGGTTATCTCGACATCACCTTTTTTAGGGACGATTTTCGAAGAGGGGAGAGTCCGCTTGAGGCGAATACCACGCAGATCAATTTCATTGTCGAAAATAAAAAAGTCGTCTTTATAGACGACGTGCTCTACACCGGACGAAGCATCAACGCGGCCCTGACGGCTATTCAGAGTTTCGGAAGGCCGGCTGAGGTAGAACTGTTGACCTTGATCGATCGAAGATTCAGTCGGCATCTGCCCATACAACCCGACTATACCGGGCGCAAGGTGGACGCCATCAATGAGGAAAAAGTAAAAGTGAGCTGGAAAGAGCAAGGGCAGGAAGACAGCGTGTACGTGATAAAAAGCTAAAAAGCATGAGCGAACTGAGTGTGAATCACTTATTGGGCATCAAATACCTCCAGCGCGAGGACATCGATTTGATCTTCGAAACGGCTGATCATTTTAAAGAAGTCATCAACCGGCCCATCAAAAAAGTGCCTTCCCTTCGCGACATCACCATTGCCAATCTTTTTTTTGAAAACAGCACCCGTACCAAACTCTCCTTTGAACTCGCAGAAAAACGACTAAGCGCAGACGTCTTAAACTTCTCTGCAGCGGCCTCCTCGGTGGCCAAAGGGGAAACCCTGATCGATACGGTCAACAATATCCTCTCTATGAAAGTGGATATGGTGGTCATGCGCCATCCCAATCCGGGAGCGGGAGTCTTTCTATCCAAACACATCCAAGCCAGCATCATCAATGCCGGCGACGGAGCCCATGAGCATCCTACGCAGGCTTTACTCGATTGTTTTTCCATTCGGGAACGACTGGGCGAAGTGGCCGGAAAGAAGGTCGTGATCGTAGGGGATATTTTGCATTCCAGAGTGGCGCTGTCCAACATCTTTGCCTTGCAGTTGCTTGGCGCGGAAGTTATGGTTTGCGGACCTAAAACCTTACTTCCCAAATACATTGAGAGTTTGGGCGTAAAAGTAGAGCTGAATCTCAGAAAGGCGCTTGAGTGGTGCGACGTGGCCAATATGCTTCGAGTACAGAACGAACGCATGGAGATCAGCTATTTCCCGACTACCCGAGAATATGTGCAACAGTACGGTGTGAATAAAGAACTCTTGGAATCTCTCGATAAAGAAATTGTGATCATGCACCCAGGGCCCATCAATCGGGGAGTGGAAATTACCTCAGACGTGGCTGACTCCGGGCAGGCGATCATACTCAATCAGGTAGAAAATGGCGTCGCCATTCGTATGGCTGTCATCTATCTCCTGGCTTCAAAAATTAAAAAATAATGAAGGTTACAGAAAAAGAAAAATATACCATTCTTGGCGATGAGGAAGACGATGTCAAGGCCTTTGCCTCCTTCCTGGAATTTGTAGTCCCTAAGGGGTATCAAGATAAAAATCTGGTCATTGACCTCTTGAAATACGAAGAGCTCAGCTTACCTGAGTTGCTGGAATTCCTGGTTTTGTCCAATAAACAACGAGGGAACAAAAGATCCTTCGTCTTAGTGAACCAGGGTATCAATCACGATACGGTACCCGAAGAGATCATGGTGGTTCCCACCATGCAGGAAGCCGAAGACGTCATCGAAATGGAAGAGATCCAACGCGATCTCGGATTTTAAGCCGGTCATGCGCTTAACGATCTTAGGCTGTTATTCGGCTACTCCACGGGTCATCACCAATCCAACCTCGCAGGTATTGGAACTCAACGGCCATACCTTCCTGATCGATTGCGGCGAAGGGACCCAGGTGGAATTACGCCGACATAAGATCAAATTCAATAGCATCAGTCATGTATTTATTTCCCATTTGCACGGGGATCATTTTTTCGGACTGATGGGCGTGATCACTACCTTTAGTTTGCTGAACCGGGAGAAACCTTTGCACATCCACGGCCCTAAAGGGATTAAAGAGATCTGCCTACTGCAATTAAAGCTGTCTAAGGGGTATACGAATTACCCCTTGTATTTCCACGAATTAACCGCAAGCACACCGGAGGTCCTGTTGGAAGACGATAAAATAATGGTGTCAACACTTCCCTTACAGCATCGCATCTATGCCAATGGATTCCTTTTTCAGGCCCAGCCCAACGATCGCAAACTCGATGTGGTTAAGGCTGAGAAAGCAGGGGTGGATGTCGCTTATTTCCGCAAAGCGAAACAGGGTCTGGATGTGCCTAATAAAGAAGGTAAGCTAATAGCAAGCGAAGAAATTACCTCACCACCAGCACCTCCCCAGAGTTATGCATTTTGTAGCGACACGGCTTATCATCCGCCTCTGGCTGAGCTCATCCAAGGAACTACTGTCTTATACCACGAAAGTACTTTTCAGGAAGAGCACGCTGAACTGGCTGCACCTACAGGACACAGTACCGCCAAACAGGCTGCTCAGATAGCGAAGGCTGCCGGGGTTGATCAACTTATTTTAGGTCATTATTCTACGCGTTACACCAGCCTGAAGGGCTTTAAAGAGGAAGCAGCCACTATTTTTCCTTGCGTTCACCTGGCTGAGGATGGCAAGGTCTTTCAATTCTAAACGATTGCACCTAATTTTTTATCCAGTCCGCATTTCGCCAAAAAGGCACTATTAAAAACGTCAATAGCCTCCGGTTTCAAAAGGGTATTTCGGGCTTCTATCCATTTATTGACTGCTGGTTCGCCGTACATATTCTTTACCCGCTGCGGATCGAGGATATCATTGATCTTGCCCCAATGGAGGGTATAGGGAATGTTTTCGGCTTCCAGTTTTAACCAGGCTTCCCGATAGAATTTACGTGCTGGATCACTATCTACTCCGTCCATTTCTAACACACAGGTGACTGGAAAACGGGTAAACCCGAGCAAGGCCTTAGTCCCTTTTACATAACGCATACTCAATCCCCCGGGAAAAGGATGCTGTTCATTCACTTGGAGTATGGCTTCCAAAACCCGTGGACTGTCTGTTGCGTCAACACCAATGGCCGCACTTCCCACTTTTCCCCTAAACTTGGTGTAGTGGAACAGTTCGCGAACCGTTCCTGTTTGTGGAGGCTGGGCTTTAAAGGCCAGACCGAACATCGTATTCACCAGTTTCGGAATCAATAGTTTGGATGCGCTTCCTAGACTGTCTAAGACCGTCGAAATAATACCGAGTAGATCATCACCGTACGTAAAATCGTTAGTGCGTTCTACTACCTCATAGGGCAGTTTGTACGGCTTTTTATACATAAACTTGATGAATGCGCCTTTGTCCGCATTTTCAGGTTCAAAGCGGTGATTATTCACCAAGACCTCAAAGTGATAGGGTGTTTTCTCCGGAGCTGCACCTGGAATATTCAACCCCGAAAAGTCTTGTTGGGTCATGGCTTTCTTGAGCGCTGCATCGTAGGGTATTTTGTCGAGTCGGTGTTCTTCAAGCAAAAAGAGCGGTTCCGTTTCGATCATCACCCCATGAATGAATCCAAAACTTCCAAAACTGACTAAGGCCGCATAGAACAGAGCATCATCCCGAATGATATCGGCATCCAGCCAGTGGCCGAATTTCTCAGAAACCACAGGAGAGGTGGCTCGCTCCAGCCAAATGTGGGTGTTTTCTCCGGTCACCAAATGCAATCCCACCACAAAGTCTTGAATGGCGCCTACCTTAAACGCAGCACCATGGGTGCCGGTACTCAGTGCTCCGGCAATGGTTTGTCCGTTGCTCGCACCACTGGCCTTAATGGAACGGGGAGGAGACTTGGCGGCAAGTCGGTTATTGATTTCGTAAATAATGGTTCCACACTGCAGAAAATAAAGGTCTTCAGGGCTCTGCAGGTATTGATCATGCACGTACTCCCCACTCATGGGAAAGGAGAAGTTCAAAGAGGCGGTATCGACAATCCCACCTTCAGTAACGCCTACCTTAGTAAACGACCAACCGCTACCCATGGCTCGCAGTTTCAGGTTATTTTGGACCGCGTGCCCGATCAACCATTGCATATTTTTTGTGGAGGCTCTATAGCGCTCCTTGCGATTGGGAAACAAGTGTCCCTGCGGATTATACAGCTTAAACGAAGCACCCTCGACCAGTGTGTGTTCGAAATTCTCATGCTTGTTCTTCCATTTCTTAATAGGAAGTTTTTCTAATCCGGGTCTTGACATGGCTATATCCTTTAATCGTCCAATCCACCATCACCATCACGAGGTCTGGTGCAGCCAAATAATACCGTACGATGGTTCACAGTACCCAGGGTTACCACGCTCAAAAGATGATCAGTCAAGGAGGTTTTGACTACCACCCAATTCATACTGCCTTCCCGACAAGGGCATTCGCAGTTGGGGCAATCAGGGCTGGTATCCACTCGCTTTTGATTAAGGCCCCAGAAATAACTCCAGCTCGATACTTCTCTGCATTCTAAATTTTCAATGGTATCCTGATAAGGACTGGCTTCTACACGGGTACTGACGCAGCCGGTCACAGACAGATAGAGCAGCAGAAGTGCAAGGAGTTTAACTATCCTGACTTTGGATATGGCCAGGTAAAAAAACACCTTCGCGAGTCTTTTAACTCTAAGGCGAGCGAAGCGGCCAGTCATTTTTGGGCTCATGGAATTTAGTTTTAGGCTAATGTAACCGGTTAAGAGATATGAGTCAAGGGGTTTTTAACTGAATTTCAACTAGTTAAGCCTTGTGAATTCTGTAGCCCTGCTTTTTTAAACTTCTCTATGATTCTTGTAAATTGCAGGGAAAAGAGTTATGGCTAAAGACCTGAGTGCTTATCGAAAATCCTATGAGAAGGACGGCCTGCGCATGGAAGACGCAAGCTCGAGTCCCTTTACTCTTTTTAAACGCTGGTTTGAAGAAGTGGAAGCAGAAGGCGGGTTGCAAGAGGCCAATGCCATGACCGTAAGCACCATTGGTTTGGATGGGTTTCCCAAGGCGCGTATTGTTTTACTTAAGAAATTTGATGATTCCGGTTTTGTTTTCTACACGAACTATAAGAGCGAAAAGGGAAAGGCCCTGGCTCTTCATCCGGAGGTGTGCCTGAGTTTTTTCTGGCCTAATTTAGAGCGACAGGTCATCATCAAAGGAAAGGCAGAACAAACCAGTGAAGAGGACAGCGAGTCTTATTTTCATTCTCGACCCAAAGGCAGCCAACTAGGTGCCCTGGCTTCACCCCAAAGCGAGATCATTCCTTCACGAGCGGTTTTGGAGAAAAAATTGAAGAGCCTGGAAGAAGAATACCAGGATAAAGAATCAGTCCCCAAGCCCAAGCACTGGGGAGGCTACCGGGTTAAGCCGGAGACTTTTGAATTTTGGCAGGGGAGGCCCAATCGTTTACATGACCGTATATACTACTATCAAGACCAACACGGTTGGTCTAAAAGACGCTTAGCACCTTAATTTATGAAAACACTCTATCTGGTACGCCATGCCAAATCTTCCTGGGAATATGATGTGATTGATCATCAGCGACCGCTTAATGAACGTGGACTGAGCGATGCTCCCTTAATTGCAGCGCATGTGGCCGGGCTCATTGAAACTCCCGACCTCTTTATGAGCAGTGATGCGGTACGTGCACTGACCACCGCTAATTTCTATGCCAAAGCATTTGGAGTTCCCACTGAAGATATTCGGCTTAATCACGATCTCTACGATTTTGACGGTCGCCAATTGGTACGCGAGGTCAAAAAACTACCCAACGCCCATGATCGTGTAATGGTTTTTGGCCATAATCACGCCATGACCTTTTTTGTGAATGAATTTGGAAGCAAACCCATTGGCAATGTGCCCACCGCGGCCTTTACCGCCATTCAGTTTGACATTGACGATTGGGAAAATTTAAACAAAGGGACTACACTGCATCACATCGCCCCTAAACAACTCAAATAAATGATCGATACACCGGAAAACAAATATGTAAATCGGGAGCTGAGCTGGTTGCAATTCAATGCCAGGGTACTTCAGGAAGCCGGTGATAAGTCGGTGCCCTTGATTGAGCGACTTCGCTTCCTGGGTATTTTTTCAAATAATCTGGACGAATTCTTTAAGGTGCGTTACGCTACCGTAAAGCGCATCGTGGAAGCCGGTAAAAAAGGAAGGAAAGCCTTAGGGGTCTACACCGCGGAGGAACTGCTCGAAAAAATTACTGAGATCGTGATCAAGCAACAGGCAGACAGTCTCGATATTTTAGATGAGATTCATCATTCACTGGAAGAGGAGGGCATTCATGTTCTCAACGAAAAACAGATTTCGTCAGATGTGCATCACACTTTCCTTCAGGACTTTTTTCTGGAGAAGGTCAGTCCTGCCCTGGCAACCATTGTGTTGAGTGAAAAAGTAGAATTACAACTGATTCGGGATCTGGATGCCTATTTGACCGTTAAAATGACCAAGCAGGGGACCAACGGGGCCCAGTATGCCCTGGTCGAGCTTCCCAATACCATAGATCGTTTTGTGGTCTTACCCAAGATTGATGAAAATGATTATATCATTATGCTGGATGACGTCATCCGCTACAATCTGCATGTGATCTTCAACATTTTCGAATACGATGATATCTCCGCCCATATGATCAAGATCACCCGGGATGCTGAGCTGGACATTGAGTCGGATCTGGGAAAAAGCTTTGTCGAGAAATTATCCCAAAGTGTAAAGGGTAGAGAAGATGGAGAACCGGTACGTTTTGTTTATGACCAGAGTATCGATCCAAAAACCTTGTCCTTCCTGCTAAAAAAATTGAATATCGAGAATACCGATAGTATTATTCCAGGGGGACGTTATCACAACCGAAAAGACTATATGGATTTTCCCAGTTTGGGCCGCAATAATTTGCTGTACGAACGGGTGAAACCTTTGCCGATTAAGGGGGTTTCTTTGAACAATAGTATTTTCAAAAAGATCGACGAGAAGGACTTTTTGCAGTACACGCCCTATCACACCTTCGCCTACGTTATTAAGTTCTTAAGGGAAGCGGCTCTGGACCCTAAAGTAAAAACGATCAAGATCACCATTTACCGCCTGTCCAAGATCTCCCATGTGGCCAGCGCCTTGATCAATGCGGCCAAAAACGGAAAACAGGTGACCGTACAGATCGAGCTAAGAGCCCGTTTTGATGAAGAGGCCAATATGATGTACGCCAACAAGATGCAGGATGAAGGGGTCAAGCTGATTTTTGGTGTTCCAGGACTAAAAGTTCACTCTAAAGTGTGCGTCATAGAACGTTTGGAAAAAGGTAAAATCAAACGTTACGGCTTCATCAGCACCGGTAATTTTAACGGGGTTACGGCCAGGATATACACCGATTATACCTTGTTTACGGCCCATCAGGAAATTCTCAAGGACCTAAGCAAACTTTTTAATTTTTTCGACACCAATTACATTGTCAATAAGTATAAGCACCTGATCATTTCCCCCCACTACGCACGGACTAGTTTTTTTCGACTTATCGATCAGGAGATCGCTAAAGCGCGTCGTGGAGAGCAGGGATACATCCGCATCAAGATCAATAGCTTTTCCAATTACCGCATGGTGGATAAGCTCTATGAGGCGAGTAGAGCAGGCGTAAAGATCCAAATGATCGTGCGTGGGATTTGCTGTCTGATACCCGGAGTGGAGGGGATGAGCGAGAATATTGAGGTGATCAGCATAGTCGATAAATTTCTGGAGCATCCCCGACTGTTTATCTTTGGAAAGGAAGGCGATGAAAAGGTCTTTATTTCTTCTTCCGACTGGATGACGCGCAACCTGGACAATCGGGTAGAGGTCACATGCCCCATTTATGACGAAGCGGTCAAGCAGGAAATTCTGGACACCTTTAATATCTGCTGGAAAGATAACGTCAAAGCCCGGGTGATCAGCAAGGCTCAGGACAATCGCTATCGACATAATTCCAGACCCGATTTTCGCTCTCAGTTTGAGACCTATTCCTATTATCTCAATCAACTAAACGGAGGCGATGCTTAGTATTCGAAAGTATGCCGCGATTGACATTGGCTCGAACGCCATTCGATTGCTTATTGCTAATGTGCTGGAACAGCCCGAAAGGGAAACCCTCTTCCGGAAAAGTTCTCTGGTACGGGTTCCCATTCGCTTGGGGGCCGATGTTTTTCAGACCGGAGCGATCTCACAACATAATTTAAACCGGATGATCGATACCATGCAGGCGTTCAAATTACTGATGAACGCCCACGGGGTGGAACGGTATCGGGCTTGCGCTACATCAGCCATGCGCGAGGCTTCTAATGGGGCTGCTTTCGCGAAAGCGATACAGGAGCAAACCGGCGTCAGTATTGACATTATCGATGGCAATGACGAGGCCTCCATCATCTCCAATACAGACCTGGAAGTATTGATTCAAAATGAAAAGACTTACCTCTACGTCGATGTTGGAGGGGGAAGCACGGAGTTTACGCTCTACAGTGAAGGACAGGTGGTGACCTCCCGATCCTTTAAGATCGGAACGGTACGCTTACTCAAAGATCTGGTGGATCACGAAGATTGGAAAGCGCTGGAGGATTGGATCAAAGCAGAAACCCGAAACTATGAAAAAATTGAATTGATCGGGTCTGGGGGTAATATCAATAAACTCTTCAAACTGAGTGGGACTAAAATTGGAAAACCACTGACTTATTTCTATTTGGCCTCCTACTACGAGCATTTACAGACCTTTACCTATGAAGAGCGCATCACGCAATTGGAGATGAACTCTGATCGCGCAGATGTGATCATACCGGCCACTCGCATTTACCTTTCAGCCATGAAATGGAGCAAGGCCAAAAGAATTCACGTGCCTAAGATCGGTCTGGCTGACGGGATCATTAAAAGTCTCTACCAACAGTATGACTTAAATTCAAGCCGTTAGTCTATTATATTTTGTAGTAATCGTGGAATACTCCATTTTTGCATCACTAAATCAAAGATTATGAGAAAAATAGTACTTCTACTGGTTCTGGTATTGAGTGTAACACTGGCCTCACAAGCGCAGAATGTTCGTTATGGCGTTAAAGCCGGTTTGAACTTCTCTGATTTGGATGCAGACGGCGATTTTAGTGACACGGATACGCGTATTGCTCCGGCAGTCGGTTTCTTCGCAGAAATAGGCCTTGCCGATGATTTGAAGTTTCAACCCGAATTTTTGTACTCGGCTCAAGGCGGAAAACAGGAATCGGCGCGAGTTGATTATCTACAACTTCCCTTGTTACTCAAGTACAACCTGACTAAGATCATCAACATACAACTGGGACCTCAACCCGGAATCAAGATCCACGAGTTTGAAGATGGGTATAAGAACTTTGAGTTTGCCGGACTTGGTGGGATAGGCCTTGATCTCAACGATAATTTTACCATCGAAGCCCGATACGCTTTTGGACTGTCTGACATCATTGATGCGGAAGCCATTGACGCTAAGAACCGCTACTTGCAAGTATTAGTTGCTTTCAAGTTATAAGGTTCAGCTTAGTTGAAAAGAAAAAGGCTCGCATGGCGAGCCTTTTTTTTATCCGTGGATGGTTTCTGATTTACTCAGATCTTTCATGATGTTAGCTTCAAAAGCCAGCAGATCCTGCCAGAGTTGATCTACTTTCTCCCGTTTGCCGTACTTTCTGGCAAACCCCAGGAACATGGTGTAATGCCCTGCTTCGCTGATCATCAGCTTGCGATAGAATTTAGCGAGTTTTTGATCTTCCAGTTGTTCCGATAAGAGCCGGAAACGCTCGCAACTTCGAGCTTCGATTAAGGCGGCCACCAGTAAACGATGAACCAGACGCTCTTCTCGTGAACCTCCTTTTGGAAAAAAACTGCGAAGCTGAAGTACATACTCGTCCTTCCGCTCTCTCCCTAAAGTTAGTCCTCGCTCCAGCATCAAATCGTGAACCATTTTAAAGTGACTCATTTCTTCCTGAGCCAGTAGGGTCATCTCTGAAACCAGTTCTGACAGTTCGGGATAGCCAATGATGAAGGAAATGGCAGAAGAAGCGGCTTTTTGTTCGCAAAAAGCGTGATCAGTCAGAATTTCTTCAATATTCTTTTCTACGATATTCACCCAGCGTGGGTCAGTGGGCAGTTTGAGTCCCAGCATTTTGATCTCGTCGTTATTCATAGGGCTATAATTCTAAATCAAAGGTCTTTTTGAGCAATTCTAGATGGGGATTCTGCTCTTTAAGCTTGGCGTATTTTTCTTGTGGTGTATATGCGAAGCGTTCATTGATGGTTTCGTTTACGGTGATCTGTAACTTGATATCGTAATTCTCCAGGTCCTTCATCAAGAATTCCATCAGTTCCCCCTGAGCGCGCTCCAACTCCAGCTTCATGGTAGCATTGGGAAGTTCCAGATGGATGGTGGTTCCTTTCAGTTTAGGGACGTCAGTGGCTAGTAAAGAGGCCATAAGCTTGCCTCCCTTGCGTTGTAATTTTTTGATGTATTTGTTCCAGGTTTCAAGCAATTGCTCTTCGGTAAAAGGTTCCCGGGGAAGATTGGCCGAATCTACTTTTTGCGATTCTTGTTTTTCTTCCAGTTCCTTTTTCTTTTGGAGTCCTTTGATGCTTAAACCGGAAACCGGCTTTTTAGCCCGCTGGATATTAGGCAGCTGGGTAGCGACTGCTGTATCGGTTTGCGCTGGGGCAGTATCAAGTTCATCCTTCGATGACTCAGCTTGTGCTGAGGACGTTTGTCCTACCTGCTCCTCTGATTGGATTCCGGACGGGCCTGAAGCGGACTCCGAGGGGGTTTCAGACGGACTTTGCTCTGTAGTTTTGCGCTTCATTGCATTTAATCGTTCCCGATTAACAGGAACCGCAGTAGGCGGTAGTATCTTTATTCGGTCATTTTTTTTTTCTCCATTTGCAGAAATGGAGGCCAATTGCATGAGACAAAGCTCAACCAGTAATCGCTGATTCCTACTGTTCTTATACTTGAGATCGCAATCATTAGCCAGTTCGATCGCCCGGGTCAGAAAGGTAAAGTCAGTCTGTTGAGCTTGTTCGAAGTACTGTTTTTTCGTGTTCTCCCCAACTTCGAGCAAGGGAATGGTCGCCGGATTTCTACAGACCATGAGGTCTCTAAAGTGCGAAGCCAGGCCCGAAATAAAATGATGTCCGTCAAATCCTTGGGCCAGGATTTCGTTGTAGCTCAGCAAAAGCTCCGGAATATTACCTTCCAACAATAAATCGGTGACTTTAAAATAGGTATCGTAATCCAGGACATTTAAATTCTCGGTCACCGCCTTTCGCGTAAGCGTATTGCCACAAAAGCTGACCACCCGATCAAAGGTGGAAAGTGCATCCCGAAGGGCGCCGTCTGCCTTTTGAGCAATTACCTGCAAGGCTTCTTCCTCAGCCTCGATCCCTTCTTGTTTGGCGATATGGACCAGATGTTCCCGAATGTCCTTTACCATGATACGCCGAAAATCAAAGATCTGGCAGCGCGACAGTATGGTAGGAATGATCTTGTGTTTTTCTGTGGTCGCCAGAATAAAGATGGCGTGCCTGGGAGGTTCTTCTAAGGTTTTAAGAAAGGCATTGAAGGCTGCCTGAGATAACATATGTACCTCATCAATGATGTACACCTTGTATTTTCCTACCTGAGGTGGAATACGAACCTGATCGATCAGGTTTCGAATGTCATCCACTGAGTTGTTCGAAGCCGCATCCAGCTCAAAGATATTGAAGGCAAAATCTTCATCTTCCCGGGTCTGATCATCCGCATTGATCCTTTTGGCAAGAATGCGGGCGCAGGTGGTTTTTCCCACACCTCGGGGACCCGTAAAAAGCAGCGCCTGGGCGAGGTGATTGTTGGCAATGGCATTTTCCAGCGTGTTGGTAATTGCTTGTTGCCCCACTACATCAGCAAAGGTTTCAGGTCGGTATTTTCGAGCGGATACGATAAATTGTTCCATGGGTCTACGGCCTACTTCCTGGCCATTAACAAAGATAAAAATTGAGGGCTTAAAAGCGCGAATGCGACTTCTTAATTGCCAGTATTTATTAACACTAAAAAGAGGATCCGCTTGTGCTTGTACTCTTAATTGCTGTACTTTTACTTCAGCAGGCCGTCTCATCGCTGGGGATCGTAATCTTCAGAGGAAAGTCCGGACACCATAGGGCAGCATAGCGGCTAACCGCCGTCATCCCGATCTATCGGGATAGGACCAGTGCAACAGAAAGCAAGTACAGGTAAGGCTGTAGTGAAATCAGGTAAACTCTATGCGGTGCAATGCCATGTATACCCGCTGTTAAGTGCGGCTCGTGCGTGCGGGAGGGTAGGCAGCTCGATCGTATTAGCAATAATACGGCTAGATAAATGATGAGAATCTGCCTCGGCAGATACAGAATCCGGCTTATAGGCCTGCTTTTTTTTATTCTTTTTCGCTTTCGCGGAAAAAGCTGAACACACTACTACCGTATTTACGGGCTTCAGCAAAATGAGGGTGATCCTCAAGACTCATGACGCTGGCGTGTTCTACGATCAGCATCCCGTCATCAGCAAGCAATTCCTGTTGAACCACCAGATCCACAATTTCGCGGAAGCGTTCTACTTCGAAATCATAGGGAGGATCAGCAACGATAATGTCGTACTGACCCTGATGTTTTTTCAGATAATCATAGACGTCTGCTTTAAACGGCTGAATGGGAAATTCAAAGGCTTCAGCAGTCTTGGCTATGAAGTGAATGCATCCGGAGTGATTGTCTACCGCAGTGATCGCCGGAACGCCTCGGGAAGCAAATTCATAGCTGAGATTGCCGGTCCCT
Source organism: Flavobacteriaceae bacterium YJPT1-3 (assembly GCA_029866965.1). GTDB lineage: Bacteria > Bacteroidota > Bacteroidia > Flavobacteriales > Flavobacteriaceae > Croceiramulus > Croceiramulus getboli. The sequence continues at coordinate 2,444,348 of CP123444.1, forward strand.
GAAAACAGATCAAGCACCTTGACGTCCTTAAAGTAGAAATGATTGTTCAGGATATTGAAAAGCGATTCCTTGGCCATATCCGTAGTAGGCCGTACAGGTAGTTTTCTCGGTGCGAGAATACGTCTTCCCTTGTGGGTACCTGAAATTATTCGCATAGCACGGTTTGCTTCAGGATATGATCAGTAGCGGGGATCACACCGGTTTCCGATTCTTTTATGGACACCTCCCGTATGTATTGATAGGTATAGTCATAAATCGCGTCATCGGTTGTGATAGTACCGGAGAGTTCCACAGGGGTAGACTCCGGACTGAGACCCAACTGCTCCAGGCTAAACAAGACGTAATAAATAAAATCTTCAGCAGTGCGGTATTGATGCATATTGGCGAGCATGAGCTTTCTTTCCTTAAGCACGATGAGATCAAAATTGTGAGGCCGCAGGTTGATATACACCTGAGGATCTTCGGAGAAGGTGCTGTGATCCAGTAGATATTCGGTCCATACGGTCATATGATGCAAATAGGTGAACGAACCATAACACTCAAAGAAATAATTGATGATGTTGGCGTAAGGGACATAGACATTGACCAGATCGTGATTGGGCAATCCGTCGTAAGCGAGATAATCCGTTTTTAAGATCTTGGTGTTGAACTTAAGGTAATCTGTAAGGTGCTTATCATCAAACAAAGCTTCCGGCACAAAGGTAAAATGATCATTCACGAAAAGGACCTTAACTTCCTTGTAACTTTCGCGCAAAGCAGGGAATCGCTCCACGCAAAGCTCGATTTGTTTAAGCACCTCGATGGGGTCGAGCGTCTTATCAAAAGCAACGTATTCATAATCGAGTACCTCCTTATTGAGCCTGTTTTGAGTAAAAAAAGAAAGTCCATCCAGGCGGACCTGAATGGACAAAATCTTATATGTGGTGTTTAATACTTCTTTATTGGTCATTAGCACCGTAGCTCTTAGGCCAGTTTCCAACGTCCTTTACTTCGGTCATGGAACCTACAGAAAGGTAGGGCCCGTTTACGCCGTCTACAGAAACAACATCCTTCTCTTTACGCACGTAATCTTTAGGTTGATCGTAAAGTAACACATCTTTAGCTACTCTGGCCTCGAATACAGGAACCTTGTAATCGTTCTTTTCAATGGTTCCAGCTTGCAGTTCAAATTGAGCGTCTGCACCTTCGATTGGCACGTTCATCATGGTTTTATAACGGTCGCTATCACCAAATAAGGAATCCTTAACTGATGCATAACCTAAGGTATCGGTAAGAACGATCTCTTTCATCATATCCACCCCAAATCGACGACTTTGCTCTTCATCGCGAATGACCGTATCTCTCTTTTGAGTAATGGTAAATTGAGCAGTGTCAATAAAACGAACCAATTTATCGAAGTCTCCCGTGAATTCTCCTGTAATGTCTTTATAAGCGAGTTCTGCAACCCGGATGTCTTTCAGGTTTTTTATGGCTTTTTGGTAGCGCTTCTCTTTGATCTTATTAAACTGAACTTCGCCGTAAACCGACATGAAGAGAAAATAACCCAAAACTCCAATTACAATCCAAAGTAATAATTGTATTACAAGTTTCATTCGTAAGGTGGTTTAAATTAGTATTGGTTTAGTAACAAATCTACGATTTTTTTTTAATGAGGAAAGGAATGCCCCTAGTTTTTGATTACTATCTTTGCCCACTACAGTAGCCTTTGCATGCCCGAAACCAGCGCTTCTTTTCATCGTAAATTACAGGATGCGTTCCCGCATATGCCCACTGCAAAACAGGACCTTCTTTTACAGCAACTTAGCCATTTTATTTTCAGTAAATCCAAAGACGAGGTTTTTTTACTCCGTGGATTTGCAGGTACCGGGAAAACTACGGTGATCAGCACCTTGGTTAAGAATTTATGGCAGGTAAGGCGGTCGTCGGTTCAGATGGCGCCCACCGGCCGTGCGGCTAAAGTCTTTAGTAGCTATAGTGGGAGACAGGCTTTTACCATTCACAAAAAAATTTACTTCCCTAAAAAGCAAAGGGGAGGAGGGGTTTCCTTTACGCTACAGCCTAATAAGCACCGCAATTGTTTATTCATTGTGGATGAGGCTTCCATGATCCCGGACGTCGTTTCGGACTCCAAGCTTTTTGAAAACGGTTCTTTATTGGATGATTTGATGCAGTATGTGTATTCCGGACACCAGTGCAAGCTCCTTTTAGTGGGAGACGATGCGCAGTTGCCTCCGGTTAAACTGGACAAAAGTCCGGCTCTGGATCCTGATTTGCTTCGTCTGCATTATCATAAGGAGGTTCAACAGATCCAATTGGACGAGGTGATGCGGCAGGCCGAAAAGAGTGGGATACTGGCCAATGCGACCCGAATTCGGGAATACTTGAATGAGGAGTTATACGCCGATTTTAAGTTTAATCTTACGGGTTATGGGGATATCGTACGTCTCATTGAGGGCAATGAGATCATGGAGGCTATCTCTGACAGCTACGCCGAGCACGGGAATGAGGATACCGCCATTATTGTACGATCGAATAAACGAGCCAATCTGTACAATCAGAATATCCGTAACCGTATCCTCTTTCAGGAAGAAGAGATCTCGGTGGGCGACTATCTCATGGTGGTCAAAAACAATTATTTTTGGTTAGACGCCAAAAGTGAGGCTGGATTTATCGCCAACGGGGATATCATTAAGATATTAAACATCTATTCGATCCAGGAACTCTATGGTTTTCGCTTCGCCAAAGTAAATGTGCAAATGGTCGATTATCCCAATCTGGCACCCTTTGAAACCGTTATATTGCTGGATACACTCACTTCAGAAAGTTCTTCGCTTTCTTATGAAGATGGTAATCGGTTGTATCAGGAAGTGATGAAAGACTATGCGGAAGAAACGTCCAAGTATAAGAAATTCTTAAAAGTCAAGAACAATAGTTATTTTAATGCCTTACAAGTGAAGTTCAGCTACGCCATCACCTGTCATAAATCGCAAGGGGGGCAATGGAATACGATCTTTATTGAGCAGCCCTATTTGCCCAATGGCATGGATAAAGAATACCTGCGCTGGTTGTATACGGCCGTAACCCGGGCCAAGGGGACCCTTTATTTGATTGGCTTTAAAGACGATATGTTTACGGAGAACTAATTATGGAACTATTCATCAGCATCTGTTTGGGACTGGGTCTCGCGGCCTCCGCGGGATTTCGGGTCTTTGTACCCTTATTTGTACTGAGCCTCTGCGCCTATGTTGGGGTGTTTCCGCTACAGGAAGACTGGACCTGGGTGGGTAGCCTTCCGGCCGTGCTGATCCTGGGTTCGGCCACGGTGGTTGAAATTCTGGCCTATTACATACCCTGGGTGGATAATGCCCTCGATACGATTGCCGTTCCTTTGGCAGCGATCGCCGGGACCTTGATGATGATCGCCACCCTGACCGGCATGGATCCCGTTATCAGTTGGTCGCTGGCCATCATAGCCGGGGGCGGAACCGCAGCAGCCATTGCTGGTACGACCGGAGGTACCCGTTTAGCATCCTCGGTCTCTACCGGAGGTATCGCCAACCCGGTAGTCTCTACCGTAGAAGCCGGGACTGCAACTGTACTTTCTCTCTTATCCGTTTTTTTGCCTATAGTTGCGTTCATCTTGGTATTGGTGATCATTTGGATCGTCTTCCGTAGTTATCGTAAGCTTTCGCGAAAGCGTAAACAAAAAACATCCTCCTAAATACTCCTATGAAAGTAATCGCCATGATCCCTGCGCGCTATGCAGCCTCTAGATTTCCCGGGAAATTGATGAAAGACCTGGGCGGTAAGCCTGTGATCGTTCGCACCTATGAGGCTGCCGTGCAGACCGGACTGTTCGATCAGGTCTATGTGGTGACCGATAGCCAGGTTATCGAGGAAGCAGTATCAGCAGCCGGAGGAACGGTACTCCGCAGTGAAACGGAACATGAAACTGGTAGTGACCGCATCGCTGAGGCGGTAAAAGCGGTGGACACGGATATCGTCATCAATGTGCAGGGCGATGAACCCTTTACAGACCGGGAAGATCTGGAAAAACTCATTGCGGTATTTCATCAGGATACTAAACAAGAGGTAGATCTTGCTTCCGTGCGCACTCCGCTGACCGACTGGGACAGCATCAACAATCCGAATGTGGTGAAGGTGATCTGTGATCAACAAGACTTTGCGCTGTATTTTTCGCGAGCCCCTTTACCCTTTCCGAGAGATACCGATACCGGAGTCATTTATTTCAAACACCGCGGTATTTATGCTTTCCGTAAGCAGGCTTTGCTAGACTTTTCCCAATTGCCTATGGGTGTTTTAGAGGCTAGTGAAAAAATAGAATGCATCCGCTACCTCGAATACGGGAAGCGAATTAAAATGGTCGCCAGTACGAATACGGGGATCGGCATTGATACGCCTCAGGATCTGGAGCAAGCACAACAACGATTTAAACAGTAATTATGGGATTAGCTTCGTTTTTATACCACAAGGTGCTGGGTTGGGAAACCAAGGGCGACTTCAAAAAAGAAACCATCAAAAAGGCGGTCATTATTGCCGTGCCGCATACCAGTTGGCACGATTTCTACATGGGGGTGTTGTTGCGCAGCATAAAAAAAACCAAGATTCATTTTATTGCTAAGCGGGAATTGTTCAAATGGCCTATGGGGTATTTCTTTAGACTGATGGGGGGAGCACCTATTGATCGCACTCCGGGACAGAATAAAGTGCAGGCCATTGCCAAAGTTTTTGAAGACAAAGACGAATTTCGATTGACCATTGCCCCTGAGGGCACCCGCAAAAAAGTGGAGGAGTTAAAAACAGGGTTCTACTACATCGCTTTAGAAGCTCAGGTACCTATCCTGATGGTGGCTTTCGATTTTGGAAAGAAAGAGCACCGTATTTCTGAACCTTTATACCCCAGTGGCGATTTAGAAGCTGACCTCGAACTAGTCCATCAATTCTTCAAAGGGGCGGTTGGTAAAGTTCCCAAATACAGCTTCGATCCGAAATGATGGTCAGGAATTTTCAGATAATTTTGTCAAAGGTTATCAATCGATCGGAAACACAATGACTAGAAAATCCGAAGGCTCCTTCAATATAGTCAAAGGTTTTCAGGGTATAAAAAATAACGTGGGTAGGATCATCTTTGTAGTACCAATCTGAAAAATCGATAGTATTCGCATCAAAAAGCGCAGTCATGATGTAAAGTTTCCCCTGTGGTTTAAGTAGTGACTGTAGTCTATGAAATTCACTTTTAGCTTCAAAAAAATGTTCGACAACCTCCGAGCATACGATAAAGTCATAGGTAAGTTGGAGTACGGAATCGTCCTTGTGATAGAATGGATCGTATAACTCAATCGTGTACCCTCGTTCTTTCAGCACCTGAGCAATGACGGGGCCCGGTCCGCAGCCGTAATCCAGACCGAGGGCATCTTTCTGAAAATCGTTGCATACTGCCGAGGATATGGGATTGGTAAATTGTCGATACCTGGGATCAAAGACATCATTGTGATGTAAGTCGTAGCGTTGGTGTTCTTCTGCCGCAGTGAGGTGATGTTGTGAATCCAGGAGAATGGCTTCACACTGGGTACAGCGCGACCAGCTTCTTTGGTCATCCTCATAATAGGGTAGCGTAGGATGATCACAAAGAGAGCAGCAGGTCATGAGCGATCAATGGAATAGGTTTGGCATTTATTGATCCTTAGGCGTCGATACTTTTGAGCTTTCTGAGCTTGGCTTTCCAGAGCTCGAGCTCTTCGCGATGCTTTTTAATGTTTTGGTGTACTTCTTTCACCATGGGATTGTCATCGGGCACATGTTGAAAGAATCCGAGATTGTTTTCCAGCTGTCGAATTTCCCCTTTTACTTCTTCTATTTTTTTCTTCAAGAAGAAACGTTCCCTATTGATACGGTCTTGATCATCGGCATCGACTAAATTAGACATGCGGTTGTCGTACTTGATCAACTCGGCTTCCTTACGATTGACATCCAGTTGCTTGAAATGCACATCTAACGCTTTATTGAAATCTTTCTCAATGTTCTTCTTCTTGAAGGGAACCCGACCTAAGGCTTTCCAGGCACTGATGTGTTCCTTGAGCGTTTTCAGATTATCCTCCCGAGAACCTTCCAATTTGAGCTTTCGCACCTTCTCCAAAATCACGTTCTTGGCTTGAAATGCTTCAATTTCGTGCGCGCTTTCTTTGTTTTTAGAAGCGTGAAGGCGATCAAAATAATGGTTGCAGGCTGCTTTAAATGCCTTCCAGACCTTATCGCTATCCTTGCGGGGGACGTGCCCAATTTTCTTCCAATCTTGCTGAATTTTCTTCATCAGGTCGGTGGTCGCTTTGAAATCTTCACTGTCCTTATGTTGTTCAGCAATGCGGACCAACTCCTGCTTTTTCTTTAGATTTTCAAATTGTTCCTTCTTTTGCTCTTTATAGAAGCCATTCTTTTGACGATTGAAGGATCGGGTCGCCTCTTTAAAGGCGTTCCAGATCTCTTTGTTCTTTTTGCGCGGCACTTTTCCGGCTTTAAAGAACTCATCCCGAAGGCCTTGTACCTCTTTGATCTTCTCTTGCCAGGCCTTATGCGACTTATATTCTCCCAGTGCCAGGGTGGCGATCTCACTAATGATGGCCTGCTTTCTCAGGAAATTTTGTTCCTGGATTTCGTCGATATTCTTAAAATACTCCTGACGAGCGTCGTGAATTTTTTTGGTAGCCTCACTAAACTGCTCCCAAATATCTTCGCGGTATTCCTTGGCTACGGGGCCCACTTCTTCCTTCCAGATTTTGTGAAGCATTTGAAGCTCTCTAAAGGCCCGCATCACATCCGATTCCTGGATGAGTTCTTCAGCCCGCTCGATCAGTTTTAATTTTTTATCTAGATTTTCTTTGAAATCCCGGTCTCTGAATTCCCGGTTTAGATGAAGAAAATCGTAGAAATTCTCTACGTGGTGATGATAGGTGTTCCAGACCAGATTGTAGCGGTCTCTTGGGATATTGCCCGCATTGCGCCAGCGTTCCTGAATGTCCTTAAATTTGGCATAGATCGCATTGAAACCATCTTCACCGCCCACCTCGTTTTTGAGCTCTTTGAGTTCTTCAATAAGCGCGTTTCGGGTCTCCAGATTGGCCTGCAGGTTCTTTTTGAGATTCCGATAGTACTGATTTCTTTTTTCGCGATAGTCAAAATACAGCGCACTGAATTCTTTAAGTTCCGGACTGGTGTAGCGAAAATCGATGATGTTGCCACCATCCGCCAGAAAGCGTTCTTTAACCTCCTCCAACGCTTCATCAGAGAGGGTGTAGAAGGCCGCTCGAATCTCGTCCACATGCTCTTTGATCGCTTGTATTTTGTGATTTTTAAGTAAATACTTGAACTCATCAATGAGCTCTTGTTTACTTAGGGAGTCGTATTCTTTTTTGGGGATCTCGTGGCGTTCGCTGGACGATTCGTCCTCGCTGTCCTCATTGAGTTCGTCGTCTAAATCTTTTGGACTGTCCTCTGCATCCGTATCCTCGTCCTCAAGCGCGTCCAAAGATTGGATTTCTTCTTCGATATCGGCTACGGAAGGTAAGGTAGCCTTATTCGCTTCGGCGATTATGGCCTCTTCAGTGGCTGTGTTTTGCTCCGTGTTTTTTGGTTTTTCGGAGGGATTCGTGGAATTAGATTCAGGATTTTTCTCTTCAGACATTGCACCAGGCATTAGGTTCACTTATGGCTTAAAGATAACAACAACCGCCCAAACCACAACGCTTAAACCTACTTATTGCTGATCCTGTGACGTCCAGATTTCCCAGGCACGCTCTGCCTGTAGCTCAAGCATACGCTTGCCATTGATGATGGTAGCTCCACGCTCCTGACCCTGCTTTAAAAAACGAGTTAGGGGCGGATTATACACCAGATCATATAGAAGATGGGCTTCACCAAGAAATAAATAGGGGAGTTCCGGAGCCTGCTCGACGTTGGGATGAGTGCCCAATGGAGTGGTGTTGATGATGATGGGATGATCACTGATCAGCGCTGCATTCAGATCGGAATACGTCAGTCGGTCCGCGCCCTGAGTTCTTGAAACGTACTGATAATTGATTTCTAAGGTATCCAGGGCATAGGCTACTGCTTTAGAAGCCCCACCGGTACCCAGGATCAAGGCGTCCTGATGATGGTCTTTGAGCAGGGGCAGCAATGACTCTCGGAATCCATAATGATCGGTATTGTAGCCCACGAGTGCTCCCGATGGCAAGCGCTTGATCGTATTTACGGCTCCTATGGCCGCAGCGGTGGGATCCAGTTCGTCCAAAAGATCGATCACCTGCTCTTTGTAGGGAATAGTGACATTGAAGCCTTCTACATCGGTTCTGGTGTTGAATAATTCAGCGATCGCTTTCGCGAAAGCGCAATCAAAGTTCACATAGGTGGCAGCAATGTTTTCCGCTTCAAACTTGTCGCGAAAATACTGTCTGGAAAAAGAGTAGTCTATATTTTTGCCGATGAGTCCGAACTTACGCATGACGTCTGGTTTTTTCACCATACTTCCCTAGGGCAACCACCAGAACGATTCCAAAGAGAATAAAAAATACCGCAAGTATATTTTCCATGGAGAATTCTTGAGGCCAGTAGCGATCGTAGTTATCAACTATGGGATTGCCTTCCATATCATAAGCGATCTCGCCTAAGGTATTCCGCTTGTACATCACGTCTTTCCAGGGCCAGACTACACCGAGCGAACCAATGATAAAGCCGAGTATACCCGCATTCGTTGCGCTTTTGTAGTGTTTGAGTAGGTAACCCAAAAAGTGAGACAGGGTGACCAGACCGGTGAGCGAACCCGCGGCAAAAGTTGCCAGGACCAAAAGTAGCCTTGTTCGGACCGGATCATCCACAAAACTAAAATCCAAGGAAAAGACATCGCTTATGGTAAAATAAAGGGCATTGACAGAATCTACGAGCAGTAGGACATAATTCCCCAGAAGAATGAGGATAAAGGAGCCGGACAGTCCGGGTAGGGTCATCCCACTGACGCCAATTATGCCGCACAGGAAAACAAAGAGTAAATTGTCGTTTTCACGCGCGGGTTCCAGCAGACTGATACTGACCCCAGTAATGATGCCACAGATCAGAATGAAAATATTCCGTCGGGTCCAAGCACTGAAGTCCTTGCCAATGTAGTAGATAGAACCGATAATCATCCCAAAAAATGCACTCCAGACGAGTAGGGGATAGTGCTCCAGGGCAATGTCCAGCAGTATGGACACGCTGAAATAACTGATCAACATCCCCAGTATTAGGAGTCCTAAAAAGCGACCATTGATGTATTGCCAGAAGCTCAAAAAACGCCCGTTGATCAGCAGGGAAAAGGCTTTTCCGTTGATCTTTTGCAGTGAATAAATAAACTCTTCATAGAAACCGGCTACATAGGCGACCACCCCTCCGGAGACCCCCGGGACCTTGTTCGCCGCGCCCATAGCCAGCCCTTTTAAGACCAGCCAGAATTTATCTGCGAACGAACGGGTTTCAGTAAACATCCTTTTGTTTTGCTAAGCGTTCCAATAACAGGAGAATACCCACTCCCAATATAGCCATCACTATAGCATAGATCAATTGGGGATCACCCTTATAGTCGGAGGGAAGGATACTTCGCTCCAAAAGGGGTACTTCCAGGCCTTCCGAGTTGATCCGTGTGGTCAGCACTTCCTTCCAGGGCCAAATTTTATTTAAAGATCCCACCATAAAACCGGTCAGCACAGCCAGGGTAAGATTCTTTTTATGCGTAAACATCCAGTTAAGGATACGGGAGAATACTTTTAGACCCAATACCGCACCCAGAGCAAAAAGCAGGATCTTGATGAGGCTATCCTTTAGTTTATCCATGTTCAATTCCAGCAGTCCATCGGTCAGCTGGGTTAGCGCCCCGATGATTACCAGGTAGGAGCCAAGCAGGAGTAAAATAAACGATCCTGACACTCCGGGGAGGATCATTGCAATGATGGCGATAAAGCCGGACCCCAGAATATACCACCAACTATCCGGGGAGGATACGGGTTCTGCAATGGTAATGTAATAGGACACTAGGATCCCGATCCCGATCATCAGCAGCACGCCTAAACTCCAGCGTTCAATCTGCTTCCCAATGTAAATGACGCTGGCCACAACAAGTCCGAAAAAGAAAGACCAGACCAAAATGGGATGTTCCTCCAATAGAAAGGTGATGAGCTGAGCTAAAGACAGAATGCTGACTAGGATACCCAGAAAAAGAGCGCCTAAAAATTTGAGGTTGTACTTGGCCACGGTTTCGCGAAAGCCGTGCTTTTTCCAGAAAGAAAAGAGCTTCAAGTCCAATTGATCAATGGTCTTGATCAATTCTTCGTAGATGCCGGCAATAAAGGCAATCGTTCCTCCGGAAACACCGGGAACCACGTCGGCAGCACCCATCGCCATCCCTTTCAGGGTGATGATCGCATAGCCTAACAAACCTCTATTCATTCGTTGTCGATTTTGTTTCAGGTGATAAGTAGTCCTGCGAAAATAAAGGCTTTTGTACGAACTGTTGTTCGCATTCCTCAGTTTTTAGGAAGAAAAAAGAAACTTATTTTTTGATCACCTCGGCAATCAAGGCTTTGACCTTGTTTTTTTTATAGGCCTTTGGAAAGAGGTCCTCCAATATGAAATAAAACTCAGGCTCCTGACGTAAGGCGTTCTTGAGGTGGAAATGTCCTTTAGCGTCTTCTCCAAGATTGTAGAAAAGCCCAGCCAGACGGTATTCAATCTCAGCATTTTCCGGATAGAACTCCATACCCTGAAATAAGTTTTGCACTGCTGCATCAAACTCCCCAAGATTGGTCAAGAGGTCAGCCCTGTTCAACCAGGTCTCCAACTCATAGTTCCCCAACTCCAGACTTTTGCGATATCCGCGCTCGGCTTCTTCAAAGAAATTCAGTCGCTTATTGATCTTAGCGTAGCGCTTCCAGTACAATACATTATCAGCGTCTATATGGATCGCCTTGTTGATGTAGTACAAGGCTTTCTGGAAATCCATCTTGCGGGTGTAGAAGTCGGTGATCGCAATCCATCCCGTATCCAATAAAGGATCTTCCTTAACGGTTTTCAGGTAATATTTAAGTGCCATTTCATCGGCAAACAGTTTCTCATAGCATTTGCCCATGCGTAGGTAGGCATAGGAGGTAGGATCATCGAGGTGTAAGGTGATCTGATAGTTTTCCAAGGCCTCGTTAAAGCGCCCTAATTTTTCAAGTACTTTCCCTTTTTCGAGATAAGCCCCTATAAACCGGTCATCGCTAATGATGGCAAAATCATAAGCCGCAAGGGCTTTTTCGTATTCCTTGAGATCGAAATACTGTTTACCCACCTGATGCCAGGCCACTTCGCAATACGGATGCTTATTGAGATACATGTTTAGGAAGTCGATCGCTTCCTCATGTTGCTCCAGAAAATCGAAACAATAGATGACATTGTATAAAGCAGAATAATCTTCTTCATCCAGTTCCAGACACTTCATGAAATTGATCTTGGCATGCTCAAAATCATCCAAAAAAAGGTGTTCCATACCGATCAGGGAGTAGATTTCGATCTCATCTTCCGTCAGTTCGAGGGCCATTTCGAGCAATTGCACTGCTTTTCTATGGTCATCTTTTTTGGAATAGATATTGGCCTTCTGAATGTATATTTCTTCATTATTGGGCTCCAGATCATGCAATTCATTCAAGATCTCGTCTGCCAGATCCAGCTTATCCTCGAAGACCAGAATCTCCACACGGAATAATTTCAAATTGGTCGATCCCGGATGCTGCTGAAGTCCTAGTCTGACTGCTTTCTTCGCTAGCGCTATCTTTCCGTTTTCGATGTAGTGATTGGCGATGTCTTCAAACTCTTCAGCGTCAAAAAAGAGCACGTCATTCGTTTTGAGCATCGACTCAAATCGGGTAAGTGGCAGGTATTCTTCTTCGTGATTGAATTCCATAATCGTTGATTAGAAGTACTACTTCTATAAATTTAACAATGTCTTGAAGGAAACGCCTTGATCCCATTCATTGTTGTTAACAAAGTAATCAACAACCGGACCCAAAGCAGAATTTGACTTTTTTTAACCTGTTTTGGCAGCGACCTCGTCCAATACCTGAAGGAGGAGTGTGCATCCTTCCTTCAGTTCTTCATTACTGATGGTGAGGGGAGGTGTAATCCGAATGGCCCGAGTTTCGAAGAGTAGCCAGAACAGGATCAGGCCTCGTTCCTGACAGCGGAGAATGACTTCGGAAGTTATGTCAGCTGAAGGGGTCAGAAGTGCCAGCATCAACCCACGACCTCTGATCTCTTGAATTAACGGATGCTTTAACCGTTGTCGTAAGTACTTCTCTTTTTCTAGTGAAGCCTTGATCAGGTCACCCTCAACGATCACTTTTAAGGTGGCCAGGGCCGCTGCTGCTATCACCGGATGTCCTCCAAAGGTTGTGATGTGCCCCAATTTAGGGTTGTTGCTGAGGAGTTTCATCGCTTTCGCGGAAGCGGTAAAAGCCCCAATGGGCAATCCGCCACCCATGCCTTTCCCCATAACCAGGATGTCGGGTACAATTCCGTAGTGTTCAAAACCGAACAATTTTCCAGTTCTGCCAAATCCGGGTTGAATTTCGTCCAGAATAAGCAGGGCTCCTACGGCTTCACAGCATTGTTTCATCTGTTGTATCCACCTTGTATCCGGCTCGATAAATCCGGCACCGCCCTGAATGGTCTCCAATACGACTCCGGCTGTATGGCCATCGATCTTTTTCAATGAATCCACATCGTTAAAGGTCAAAAAGTCAATATCACCGACCAGGGGTTGGAATGGGGCCGTACGCTCTTTATGATCCATTAAGCTTAAAGCTCCAAAAGTATTTCCGTGATACGCCTTATGCGCTGCGATGATCTTTGATCGGCCTGTAGCTCGTCGTGCCAGTTTCATGGCTCCGTCTATAGCCTCAGTGCCACTATTGACCAGGTAGGTGGTTTCTAATGGGGTGGGCAGGTGCTGGGCAAGGAGTTTGGTCAAGTCCACAGCAGGTTGCTGTACATATTCACCATAGACCATCACGTGTAAATAGCGATCCAATTGGGCCTTGATCGCCTCAACGACTTTAGGGTGTCGATGCCCTAAACTGCATGCTGATACGCCAGCCACAAAGTCCAAGTAGGCTTTTCCGGAAGTATCATAGATGTAAGAGCCTTCGGCCCGATCGATTTCCAGGGCCAGGGGATGGGGAGTAGTTTGTGCCTGATATTGAAAAAAATCAGTTTTCATCCTGAATAGTGTCGGTTGCCTTTTTTACGGGCTTAAAGTTAGCCGGGAATCGCTGACTGAATATGCTGTCTTTGCGAATGGTCGCCTTGTCGTTAGCGGGTATGCCCAGCGTGGGCGCGTCTTCTTCGCGGTTCTTAAAATCTTTGGGTGATAATTCAGAAGCTTCCGGAATATTGAGCTCTTCCGGGCTGCGTTCGTTATCAAAAAAGTCTTCTTCAATGGTAGGTAAGGGGATCCCTTCGATTTCGATCAGTTCGACCTCCTCTTCCTCGCCAAAAATATCCTCTTTGGTCTTGGGGCGTTCATCACCTCGCCAGACCAATCCTTCAAATTGGCGGGCATTGTCCGGGAACATGGATAGGGGATAAATTTGTCCGTCTACCTGCCTTATTTTCCGAATTTCACTGATCTCCTGATCCTCAAAGAGCATACGAATGGAACCCGACTTGCCCTTGTCGATACCTTGCAGCTTACCTTCTTCATCGCGGATGTAGTTAATGCTTTCAGCATTTTGATCGATATCGACCTGATACAGCTCGTTCTCCTCATTAAAAAGTCCGCTCAGGCGAACTCCTTTGACCTGATTATACCCCAGAGTGTCCCTTTGTACGATAAACGCATTCTCAAATACTTTGAGGCTGTCCAACTTCTCAGTCTCCGGATTGCTAATGATATGGATGGAATCACCGGTCATTTGTGATTCTCCACTCCAAATGATCGGATTTCGGATCATCTGAGTCAATCCGCTTTTTTGATTGACATGAATGGAATCTGCCTTGCCGCTCATATCACTTTTAAAAATGCGGGCGTCATAATAGCCCCGAATGATGCGATTGTCGGGTTTGCCGGTAACGAGTAAACGGTCGGCGTGCATATAAATACTATCATTTTCCTGAGCCGTAATGGCCACGGCACGCTTGGTGATGAAAACGCTGTCTTTGTCTTTAAACACCTCAGCATAATGTCCTTTGATCAGGCTGTTGTTGGCGGTATCGATGACCCGAATGTTATTGGTGGCCGAAGCAAAATTCCGGGCGCGATTAAAATATAGGCTGTCTCCTTTTACGGTACGGTTGTCATAATCAATTCTTGAGTTTTTGACGAAATAGCCAAAATCTTCTTTGGTATCGTAGAACCCGCGTTCGCAATAGACCACACTGTTTTCACCGGTGATGGTGGTGGGGCCATAGAAGTAGGCGTGTTCCGGTTGATTGTAGAAATCGAGTTGCTGACTTTCGATGACATATTCCGGATTCGTAATGGTCACATTACTCAGGAAGGTGAATTTATCAGCTTCCATAAAGTAGCGCCCAATCCTGCTTTTGATCGTACTGGAGGGATTTTTAACCACGCCGCCTGTTCGGTAGTAGGCCTGTTGCTTTACCCGGTCAAAAAACAAGGTGTCTGTGGTGACCGTAGTGGTATCTTTTTGTAAACGGACGTTACCGGCAGCGAAGGCAAATTGGGTATCTCCATTGTATTCAGCGTAGCGGCTGCGCATAGAGACGCTGTCTCCCTGTTTCATGCGTACATTCCCCAAAGCACGAACGAAATTTTCTTCGTTGTAATGCAGGGCGACATCGCACCACATCTCGATGCCCTCGTGAACAATATAGACCTGATTGACATCCTTATACATGATAAACGCATCAGGATATTTGGGATCGATCTGCGAAATATCAGAGGTGATGTCGATTTCTTTACGTTCCTGACTGTATGCTTTCGCGAAAGCACATAAGAAAAGAAGCGTAGCAAGAAGAAACTGCTTAAGGTTCATAGCATGCAAAAATAATCAAATTGCTTGCCGAAAAGCAGGATACTCGACTAAAAGAAATGGATTAGTTAGCCGTTTTGCCCCTAAAGACATCCACCTTAGGATTCATGGGATTGCCATTGGCGCGCCTCATATTCACCAGCTGACCCACATGATACAGCGCATCGGCGATCGGGCCATTCATAAGATGCCAGGCCGCTACTGACGATTCCTGACCATTGTTATTGAATCTGATCTCCATGGCTGCCAAAGTATCGCCTGATTGATTGGCAACCCCCATGCGGATGGAATTCAAACTTGTTAAGGTGGCGTTACGGGTGGTGGTAAAAGACCAATCTTTCCATCGTTTTTCACCGCGGATATTGGATTTCCCTTCCACGGCATTCAAGGTAAGTTGAATGAGATCATCAATATGCTGCATCGTTTCTAAGATGCTTCTGGAATCAGGGGAAGGGCGATAGGCCAAATCGGATGTGGTGAGGCCTTCCGTGGCCCAAAAGTAGCGATAACCCAAGCCGTCGATAAAGCGGGCCATGACATTGCCCGATTCATAATTCTCAGGATAAGCAGGGATTTCCTTGAAAGGGAGCTCGGCTTGTTCTGTGCGCTGCTGCGCACGGGCACCGAAAATCGAAATCAGGATAAAAACTAAACCTAGGAGCGTCGTCTTACCCATCATTTTTCTAACGATGAATGGTTTGGGTGCGATCAGGTCCTACACTAACAATTTTGATTGGAGTTTCTAATTCCTTTTCCAAATAATCAATGTAGTCATTTAAGGCTTTGGGTAATTCTGAAGCCTGAGTCATGCCGGTAAGATCAGCAGACCAGCCTTTCATACTCTTATAAATGGGCTCCACATGCTCGGGTTCAATATTGTAGGGGAGGTGCTCAATGGTCTCTCCCTGGTACTTATAGGCGGTACAGACTTTGATTTCTTCAAAACCGGAAAGCACATCGCCCTTCATCATCATCAGTTGAGTAACTCCGTTGATGCGAACAGCGTACTTGAGTGCGACCAGGTCTAACCAACCACAACGGCGCGGTCTTCCGGTGGTCGCTCCAAATTCGCGTCCCACGCGCCCCATGGTCTCGCCAGCCTCATCAAAAAGCTCGGTCGGGAAAGGACCACTACCTACCCGGGTGGTGTATGCTTTGAAAATCCCGAACACCTCTTTGATATCGCTAGGCGCTATACCTAGGCCAGTACAGGCTCCGGCCGCAGTAGTATTGGAGGAAGTCACGAAGGGGTAAGTTCCAAAATCAATATCGAGCAGGGAGCCCTGAGCACCTTCCGCCAGGATCGATTTTCCTGATTGCTGCGCCTGATACAAATACTCTTCCGAATCGATGAATTTTAGTTTGCGTAAGGTTTTAATACCCTCCAAAAACTCCGCTTCCATTTCTTTCAGGTCAAACTCGATCTTCGCATCGTAATAATCGATCATCCCGATGTGTTTGTCGCGAAGGGTTCTGTAGCGCTCTTTCCAGTCCGGTAATTCAAGATCACCAACGCGCATCCCGTTGCGACCGGTCTTGTCCATATAGGTTGGACCAATCCCCTTCAGGGTGGAACCAATTTTGGCTTTTCCTTTGGAGGCTTCAGAGGCTGCATCCAACAGTCGATGGGTAGGGAGGATAAGGTGTGCTTTTCGCGAAATAAGCAGCTTTTCGCTATAATCGAGATCGAATTGTGCCAGATTGTCCAATTCTTTTTTAAAAATGACCGGATCGATCACCACGCCATTACCGACTAAATTGATCGCATTGTCATGAAATATACCGGAGGGGATGGTGTGCAGAACGTGCTTTATACCATCAAATTCCAAGGTGTGCCCGGCATTGGGTCCCCCTTGAAATCGGGCGATGATATCGTAATCTTTGGTAAGAACATCTACAATTTTACCCTTTCCTTCGTCGCCCCATTGGAGCCCAAGCAGTAAATCTACGGCCATTTAGTCGTTTTCTTGAGTTGATTTTTTACGGCCGTAAAAGTACAACGAATGTTTTTGAATGTCGATATCAAAGACTTCTTCTATGGTCTTTTTTATGGCCTGAATTCGCGGATCGCAAAATTCGATGACCTCTCCGGTATCGGTGAGAATCACGTGATCGTGCTGTCGATCAAAATACGATTTCTCATACTGAGCCTGGTTTTGACCAAACTGATGCTTACGGACGAGACCGCACTCTAAGAGCAATTCAATGGTATTGTAGAGGGTGGCACGGCTTACCCGGTAGTTTTTATTCTTCATCTTGATGTAGAGTGATTCGATGTCAAAATGCTCATCACTCTCATACACCTCCTGCAGAATGGCAAATCGCTCGGGAGTTTTACGATGTCCGTGTTCCTCGAGGTAGGTGGTAAACACGTTTTTCACCACTTCCTGATCTTTATTTAAGGTTGCTTTGGGTGCCATGGCCGTCGTTTGGATTTTGGTGTTGAAATTTTCGTAGAACAAAGATAGACTATCGCCGGCGGTCTGTCATAGGAGTGGCTTCAGGTATTTGAGGCGTTCCATTGACGCAACAGGCTTCCGGAGAGTCCGGCCAGGCTCGCAGCCAAACCGCCTATTACTCCGGTCACGAGTAACAATAAGTACGCATTTCCTGAGAGGGGTAGCAGGGTAGCAATCTTTCGCGAAAGCGTAAAGTCATTAGCCTGACCCAGCCAAAAGGCATAGATAAGCCAAAACAGTCCGCCGGCCGCAAAAGGCACGACAAATGCAGCAATTCCCTTTAAGGGCAATACCAATCCGGTGAGAAGGGCAGCCAGCATGACCGCCCACCAGGGGAGGACGATCGATAAAATAAGAGCGAGAACGACGGTGATAAGAAAGTGAACGGTTTTGATCATTGTACTGGACTTAATTGTACGGTGTATAATGCGTTTTTCGATTCGTCTTTGCTCAGATAAAAAGGCAAGTTGATGTATTCTCCGGCAGCCCATTGATCTACAAAATTGTCATAGAATTTACTTCCGGGATTTCCCGATTGGCCACCCGGATAAATTCCCTGGGCCTGAGGGGGATCTGATAATTCAACGATCATTCGCCAGGACGGACCGTGATTCTTACTGGTGGCATTGACAATTCCACTGTCGCCACCAATGGGCAGATTAAAACGGGAAAATGCGGGTAGATTTTGCAATAAATGCCCAATGTAAGTGGCTTTATAGCTACCCCAACTGTAGTCTTCTCGATCCGACTTCCAGTCTTCGAGTTTCGCCACCGCTTCTTTAAAACTGATTTGATACAGATCGGCGGCGGTTTCCACATCCTCTGTTTCCACAATGTCCATAAAGGTATCCCGGGGATGATCGCGAAACAAAGTGTACCGACTGTAAATGAATGGCCAATCATAGGCGATGGAATCATTCTCCAACTCATCCAGCAGCAATTGCGACAATTCAGATGACCAGATCTTGAATACGGTAGGACCCTTCTTATCGATGTCATTGTAGAAGTCCCAGGCTTTTAATTCATTAAGGTACTCCGTCTCTACAGGAGTCAGCTTGTCGGTTTTCATTTCTTGAAGCAGCATTGGCAGATATTCAGCGGCCTGAAGGTTGTAATTGTTCTGCTGTAGGGATTTGAAGTCCTCTACATCGAACTGCTCTTTCGATCGGAAAAAATTGTTGATCACCCGACTGCGGTAGGTATCATAGCCATCGTTGAAAACGTAATACGGATAGGAGGGGCCTACTGGATGCTGATTGGCCGAACTCACAAATCCGCGCTGCGGATTGAGAATATGGGCATTGTATTCTTGCGGTATAAAGCCTTGCCAGTCGTTTTTTGGATCGCTACCATCCATTAGAAATTTCCCTTGTCCTTCCCATTTGTTGGGGAATAAACCTTGCACCCACAGTGCAATATCGCCACTGGTAGAAGCGAAAACAAAATTTTGGGCTGGAGCCACAAAATGCTTGATGGCCTCCAGATACTCCTCATAGTTTTTAGCTTTATTAAGGGAGAGAAAGGTTTCTTGATTGTTGCCCCCCAGATGTCCGGTCCAGCGCATGGCATACCCTTCCAATCCCTGGTTACTGTTAAAGCTTTGGTCGTAAGTTACCGGACCGTGGTGGGTATAAACGACGGTATCGCGATAGACCTCGTTCCCTCTGATCTTGATTTCCTCTATTTTTTGAGTGGTTGGTTTCCAGGCTCCGTCGTAGCGGTACTTTGAGCGACTATCGTCTTGAAACTCTATTTTGTACCAATCTTTGACGTCCCGAGTAGCGTTGGTGACCCCCCAGGCGATATGTTCATTAAAGCCAATGATGATCCCAACGGCTCCAGGCAGGGTAGCACCAAGGGTGTTTTTCTCGGGGGTACTGAGCTGCATCACATACCAAATAGAAGGCAAGCGTAGCCCCAGATGCGGATCATTGGCCAATATGGCATTATTGGTTGTGGACAGTTTGGGAGCAATCGCCCAGTTGTTACTTCCATTATCGGGGTGCGGTTCCGGGAGTTCCTGGGCGCTAAAAGCGAGCAAAGAATCCTGAGTAGGTGCTTCGGGGACTTCGACCATCCAATCAGTATATTCTTTCTCTTTCGGGATGACCGGATCTATGATGTCATAAAAGTCAGGGTACAACAGGTCAAAACGATCCTTTCCGAAAGTTCTCAAAAAATTCGTGTATTCTAGATCAGAATCTCCACCTGCCAACATATCCGTCATGTACATAAGCAAAAGAGCAGTTTTTTTAGGGGTCCAGGGTTCCGGTTCATAATCCAGAAGCTTATATTCCACAGGAAGGTCTTCTTTTTCCAATTGCGATATATAGGCGTTGATTCCTGCGGTATATGCTTCCAATATGGCTTGCGTCTTAGGATTATCCTGCATTTTGCTCAGGGCGTTCTCCGCTCCAAAGACCATTCCTTTGCGGCGCTGGCCACGATCGAAATTAAGGGCGGCGTCTCCAATGATCTCGGAGATCCGGCCCGCTGCAGCCCGGGTTTGAAATTCCATTTGCCAGAGACGATGCTGTGCCGTGATATAGCCTTGAGCCCGATACAGGTCAGTATCATTTTCGGCAAACACATGCGGAATCAAGTATGCATCGTAATAGACCGTGACCGGAGCCTCTAATCCAGCTAAGTCAAGATCGTCCGTATGATTCTCGGTCATCTCGTTTTGCCAGATCCCCTGATTAGGAGCCAAGAACTTTCCCAAGGGAGGCACGGAACCTAGTTTGGTGTTAAGCGCATAGAACAGGCCGGCCGTAAGCAGCAGAACAAGCAGCAATTTTAGGGTTTTCATAAATAGAAAGAATAAAACGGAAATATACCATTTATACCAAAAACGAAGATTGAGTCCGGGAAACTTACTTCAGTAGGAGCAACATTTCCTGCATTTCCCGATGTTCTTCCTTCAGTCCGGGGTAGTCTAAGTGATAGGTACGGATGGTTTGAAAGCCATACTTTTGGTAAAAAGGGAGGGCTTTAGCGGTAGTCATCACTTCTGTTTTAAGGAAGCCTAGTCCCTCCGTACGACTCCTGGAGACGAGCAGATCAAGGATGCTTTTTCCTATCCCTAGACCGGTATACTCTGGCAAGAGGTAAATTTTTTCTAACTCCAGGCCTTGGGTGGGCGCCGTCCGGGGGTGTGATATCGGACTGATGATTTTGAGTAAACCTGCAGGCTCCTCCTGATGATTAATTAGAAAATACTCGACCCCAGATCGATTGAGCTCCTGGTTTATGGCTTCGACCGTAAAACTCTTATGAAGATAAAAGTCCGTATTGCCATTTTCCCACACATAAGGATAGGAAGCTTCATAGGCGCGCTTGGCTACTTTCGCGAGAAGCGGTAATTGCGACAACTGAACAGCTTCTATGGAGACAGACATGATTCTAACGGCGTGATTAACTTTTTATGAGCCTCTTAAGAACAAATATAATGGCAAGTTCTTACATTACTGGAAATTCAATGACCATGAAAAAGAAAGATCAACGAGAAAATTCTAAAGTGCATTACTCTACGAACAGGCATCCGGCCGACATGCATGAAGATGGCGTAGGGTTTAATGAAGAAATTTTAGCCCAGAAAAAAGCCAATGGTAAAACCAATCCGGAGAAGAAGGGTGTAGACGAAAAGAGCAAAAAGAAATCGAAATAATGTCCCTATAAACGAGCTACCCGATCAATACCATTGATCTTCTTGAGATTCTCCATCAGTTTTTCCAGGTGTGACCGGTTCTTTACCACGACTGCGATATTTCCTTTGAATACGCCATCATCACTGGTAAAGCTAATGCTTCGAATATTCACATGCATATGATTGGAGATCTCACTAGTCACCTGGTTGACCAAGCCTAACTTGTCAATTCCCGTCAATTCCAATTCCGCTTTAAAATCTTCAGCCGTAGAATCGATCCATTTCGCGGGGATGATCCGGTAGGCAAAATTACTCTGTAGTTGCAAGGCATTCGGACAGCTTTTTTTGTGCACTTTAATACCTTCGGTTACGGTGGTAAAGCCAAATACTTTATCTCCTGGAATAGGGTTACAACAATTGGCCAGGGTGTAGTCCAATTTCTGCTCCTCCTTGCCAAAGACCAACAGGTCGTATTTGGCCGTAATCTCATCTTTATTGACATCAGCAGGCACCTCCGGTTTTCGAATGTGACTTTTGATAAAGCTTACAAAGGCATTACTTCGGGAATTGGCGTACTCTTTAATAGCCTTGTTGTCAATCGTCCCCGTACCTACCCGGTAAAAAAGATCAAGGCTGGTCTGTAATTTGAAAAAGACCACCATTTCATTGATGGATTTTTCATTCAATGGAATCTTTTGTGATTTGAGCTTGCGCGCCAGTATAACCTTGCCTTCCTCAGCGATCTCTTTCTTTTCATCTTTGAGTGAAGATTTGATCTTCGAACGGGCTCTGGCGGTGGTCGCGTAGTCCAACCAGTTGTTATTAGGCTTGGCATTTTCGGAAGTTATGATCTCTACCTGATCCCCGCTTTTCAATTCGTGACTGAGGGGAACCAATTTTCCGTTGACTCGTGCACCGCGTGTTTTCAGTCCGACTTCGGTATGTATACTGAAGGCAAAGTCAAGGGGAGTTGCTCCTTTGGGAAGCGATTTAAGTTCTCCCTTGGGGGTGAAAACAAAGATCTCTTTGTTATACAAGCTCAATTTAAATTGCTCCACAAAATCAACCGCATTAGAGCTGGGACTTTCCAGAGTTTCTTGAAGCCGACTTAACCAGCCATCCAAATTATTATCGCCATCATCACCCTGTTTGTATTTGTAATGGGCAGCATAGCCTTTTTCTGCAATCTCATGCATGCGCTCTGATCGAATTTGCACCTCCACCCAACGGCCTTTCAGTCCCATAACGGTAATGTGCAGTGCTTCGTAACCGGTTGATTTTGGCGAAGAGATCCAATCGCGCAGACGGGTGGGGTTGGGGCGGAAGTGATCAGTCACAATGGAGTATATTTTCCAGGCTAGAAATTTTTCATTGGCTGCATCACTCTTGTAAACAATACGAATAGCGAACTTATCATAGACCTCGTCAAAGACAACCCCTTGAGACTGCATCTTCCTGCGAATGCTGTAGATCGATTTGGGTCGGCCCTTGATCTCGTAATTGAGTCCCTCACTGTCTAAGGACTCTTGAATGACTCCAGCAAACGCTTTTATGTATTCGTCTTGCTGCTCTTTGCTTTCCTTAATCTTGTCTGCGATGTCGTCATAGACATCAGGTTCGGTGTATTTAAGACCCAGATCTTCCAGTTCAGTTTTGATGTTGTAGAGCCCAATGCGATGGGCCAGCGGCGCATAAATGTAGAGGGTTTCACTGGCAATTTTCTCCTGTTTGTGTGCTGGCATCGATGCCATGGTCTGCATATTGTGCAGTCGATCGGCAATTTTGATGATGATCACCCGAACATCATCATTCAGGGTAAGCAGCATCTTTCGGAAATTCTCAGCCTGCATGGAGACGTCGTTCTCCTTACTCAAATGAGATATTTTCGTAAGGCCGTCTACGATGCGCGCCACGGTCTCACCAAACATTTGCTCGATATCCTTAAGGGAGTAAGGGGTGTCTTCTACTACGTCGTGAAGTAAGGCGGCAGCAATGGAGGTGGCATCCAAACCAATCTCTGAGGCTACAATTCGTGCGACAGCTAATGGATGGAAAATATAAGCCTCTCCTGATTTTCGACGTTGATCTTTATGAGCATCCACGGCCACTTCAAAAGCCTGACGGATCAGTTTCTTGTCGTCTTCACTCAAGGTTTGATAGGAGATCCGCAAGAGCTCCTTGTACTGACGCGTCAGTTCTTTATTTTCCTTTTTGATGTCCAAGGTGGTCATGAATTAAAAGTACGACGATTTATATTGACCACAAAGCAAATACTAAGCCATAAGGTTGCGGTAGCGCTGCAACAGGGTGGGATGAGAGTAATTGATTTTAACGACCAGGGGATGGGGTGTTAAATTGCTTAGGCTATTTCTTGAAAGCTTTTTAAGGGCTCCTATGAGCGGTTTGGCCCGATAGGTTGCTGCTGCATAATTATCCGCTTCGTACTCGTGCTTTCGCGAAAGCAAACTCATACAAAAACTGGTCAGGGCTGAGATGGGGCTATACAATAGTCCAAAGGCTACGAGCCCCAGATGAAAGGATGGCTGACCTCCTAAGGCCTGTGCGACTTGCGGAAGCTGCAGGCAGAGGGAAAAAAGCCAGAGCGTGAATCCGGTGAGGGCAATGGAAACGATCAGGTTTGTAATGATGTGCTTGCGCTTGTAGTGCCCCACTTCATGGGCCAATACCGCAACGATCTCTTCTTCTTCCAGGTCATTGATGAGGGTATCGTAAAGGGTGACCCGTTTCTCCCTGCCGAAGCCTGAAAAATAGGCATTGGCCTTCGTGCTTCGCTTGGATCCATCGATGACAAAAATATTCTTTAGATCAAAGCCCACCCGGGCAGCGTAGGCTTCAATTTGATCGCGCAGGCTATTCTGAGGCAATGGGGTTTGCTTGTTAAACAAGGGTACGATCAAGCGGGCGTATAATAAATTGGTGACCAGGGAAAACAAGGTGATGACCCCCCAGGCGGCGATCCAAAAACTAGAACCGAGTTGCTGATAGAGCCAGATAATTGCAGCCAGAAGGGCGCCGCCTATCAGGAAAGTGAGCAGCAAGCCTTTTAGTTTATCGATAAAAAAGATGGTGGTGCTGGATCGATTAAAACCAAAGTCCTCCTCAATGACAAAATTCCTATAATAGGAGAGGGGGAGGCTTAGGACGGTACTGGCGACGATGAGTATTCCAAAGAACAGCAAGGCCACTTTTAATTCTCCAGTCACTAAAGTCCGCACATAATGATCAAGCCAGGCAAAACCGTCAAGCACTAGAAAAACAACCAGCAGCACGAACGATAAGGTACGCGTCACTGCTGAGAACTTCGCCAAGGTCTTCTTATACTGTTGTGACTTAAGATAGGCGTCCTGGTCATAAACATCTTCCAGCTCTTTTGGAATTGGACGGTCAAAATAGCCGTAATTGAGCCAACTCAGGTAGCTATTGAAGAGAAAATCCAGCACGACCAGAGCCAAAATGATGTAAAAAATAATTTGGGGACTCATAGGGACTGTCTTTGACGTACGGCCTCAAAGATAAGTACTGCCGCAGCAACCGACACATTCATACTGTCCAATTGCCCGTTCATGGGAATGATGATATTTTGTTCGGAGGCTTCACGCCAGGCCATACTTAATCCTTCGTCTTCCGTGCCAACCACCAGGGCTGATGCTTTTTTATAATCGGCTTGTGTATAGGGAATAGCCTCTTGCAGGATAGCACTGTAGATGGCGATCTTGAGGTCTTGAAGCACGCTGATGATCTCAGCGGTGCTGCCGATGGCAATGGGTACGGTAAAGAGTGCTCCCACACTAGAACGGATGATGTTGGGATTGTACAGATCGGTCTTGGGATTGGCAATACACACGGCGTCGATTCCTGCGGCATCTGCGGTGCGCAGCAAGGCACCAATATTTCCCGGTTTTTCAGGAGATTCAGCAACCAGGATCAAGGGATCGTTCTTCAGGGACAAATCAGACAATTCGTGTGATTTTGCTTTCGCGAAAGCGAGTACCCCTTCGGTAGAGCCGCGATAGGCCAGCTTGGCATAGAGGGCGGAGGCGATTTCAATGTGCTCTGCCTGCGGAGCCCAGATCTCCACTTGATCTTGTACGATCAAGGTGCTGTCATAGAAAAGAGTCTCGATTTCATAGCCGGCCTTCAGTGCTAGTTGGAGTTCGCGTAGGCCTTCAATCACAAACAAGCCTTCCTTTCTGCGTGCTCGGGAGGATCCTTGCAGTTGACTGAGTTTTTTAATTGTTGGATTTTGGGCGCTGCTGATCTGTTTGCTCATAGTTCAAAGATAGGGAGTGCTCGTTTATTGGAAGTCATAAAAAAAGCCTGTCTGGATCACAGACAGGCTTCTGAGAAGTTCCCCTGAATTATTTTCTGCTGTATTTTTCCATATAGCGTTTCCAGAGCTCGGTCTGATGGGTTTCCAGACTGATCTCCCGGCCTTGAATAAAGGCATGGGTCAGCCGATTCCCGCGCATATCGAGCGCATTGCCCTCGCTAATAAATAGAGTGGCATCCTTACCGACTTCCAAAGTTCCGGCCATATCGTCGATCCCTAAGATCTTTGCCGCATTGGAGGTGATCAGTTTTAAGGCTTCTTCGGTATCCATTCCCTGTCCGATGACCTGTCCGGCATAGAAAGGCGTATTTCTGGCTTGCCAATATTCTCCCTCATGACCCAAGGCTACCAATACTCCCGCATCAGTAAGCAATTTAGCCAATTTGTAGGGCTTGTCGTAATCATCGTCATCACCCGAAGGCAGATTCTGAGTTCGGTCTAAGATAACCGGGATGTTGTTGCTCGCTAATTGGTCGGCAATGGCATCACCCTGATAGGCTCCAACAAAGACCATTTTAGTAACACCCACCTCATTTTTAAAAGCGATGGCATCTAACATTTCCTTTTCGCCATCGGTGTGGACGTATAAGGTTTTACTGCCGTCAAACAAGCCTTTAGACGCTTCAAAAGGAAGATTCTTCTCTTGGGTATCCTCACTATAGGCTTTGGCATTCTTCATGAAGAGCGTCAGGTCAGTAACTTCTTCCTGATAGTCTTTATTGGGCGAATAACCAGGATCTTCACCCAGCCACCAACGGCCTCTTCGAAAGCTTCTGGGCCAGTTCAGATGCACACCGTCATCGGTGCGAATGGCCGCATCTTCCCAGTTCCAGGCATCCAGCTGTACGATGGAAGAGGTCCCTGAGATGGTACCGCCTTGAGGTGTGGTTTGTGCCATCAAAACACCATTAGGGCGCATACTCTCGACCACTTTTGATTCTGCATTATAAGCGATAATACTGCGTATATGCGGATTGAGGTCGCCTATTTCATCATCGTCATTAGAGGCGCGTACCGCAGCGACTTCAATGAGACCTAAGGTCGTATTGGGCGCAATGAATCCCGGATAAACGTGCTTTCCGGTGGCGTCAATTTTTTTGCCTTCAGGTGCGATCTTAGAATTGATCGCATCGCCAATGGCTTTGATCTTCCCATTTTCAAAAACGATAGTACTGTTCTTGATCATTTGTCCGTCACCCAAATGCGCCGTGGCGCCCGTGATGGTGATCGTTTGTTGTTGTTCTGGAGCAGGAGTCTGTTGTGCCCAGGTCGTTATAGCGACCAGGAGGCAAAGCAGTCCGATTCCTATTTGTTGAAATGTTTTCATCTTATTCAAAAGTTACAAGTGTGTTACAGTGCATTTGCTCATTGTCCTTCTTCTTAGGTGCCTGTGTTTTCAGGCCCTTGTTTTTGGCCTTGAGCATCAATGTCGTTAACTGATTTTTTTCTTTTTTCAGGGTTTCCCGCAGTTGCTTATCTCGCTCCATGTCGAAATAAACTACGCCTTCGATCATGGTCTTTTCCGCCTGAGTAGCGATGTCCATAGGATGTCCGTTCCACAGCACCAGATCAGCATCTTTCCCGGGAACGATCGTACCTACCTTGTCGTCCAGATGCAGTAATTTGGCCGGATTTAAGGTGACAAACTTCCAGGCGTCTTCTTCAGAAACCCCTCCGTATTTTACCGTCTTTGCGGCTTCCTGATTGAGGCGGCGTGACATTTCTGCATCATCACTATTAATTGCCGTTACTACGCCCTGACTATGCATGATGGCCGCATTGTAGGGGATGGCATCGTTAACCTCATATTTATAAGCCCACCAGTCGCTGAAGGTTGAGCCTCCCACACCGTGTTCCGCCATTTTATCTGCTACTTTGTAGCCTTCCAGTATATGGGTGAAGGTATTGATGCGGAAATTAAACGATTCCGCTACTTTCATCAACATATTGATCTCGCTTTGTACGTAAGAGTGACAAGCGATAAAGCGCTCTGCGTTGAGAATCTCCACTAAAGTCTCCATCTCCTGGTCCCTGCGGTAGGCTTGTCCGCTGTTTTTCAGGGCTTCGTATTCCTTAGCGCGCTGGAAGTAGTCTACGTAAAGTTGCTCTACACCCATACGAGATTGCGGGAAACGGCTGTAGCTCTGCCAGTTGGATTGTTTGACATTCTCTCCCAGGGCGAACTTGATGAACTTTTTATCTTCCATCAACATCTCGTCTATAGGAGCACCCCACTTCAACTTCAGGATAGCCGATTGTCCTCCGATGGGATTCGCCGAGCCGTGAAGCAATTGAATAGCCGTAACTCCTCCGGCGAGATTGCGGTAAATGTCAATGTCGTCCGGATTGATGGCGTCTGCCATTTCCACTTCTGCACTCGAGTTCTGTCCCGCTTCGTTAATACTAAAAGCTGCGATATGCGAATGTTCGTCCACAATTCCGGTAGTGAGGTGCTTGCCGGTGGCATCGATCACCAGGGCCCCTCGGGCTGAAAGATCTTTGCCTACTTTGGCGATCTTTCCATCCTGCACCAAGACATCGGTCTGCTTCATTATTCCTTGCTCGGCATTGGTCCAAACCGTAGCATTCTTAAAGAGCATATCCTGTTGCTTGGGCCGTTGCGCAAAACCAAAGGCATTATTCGGATAGGAGAGTGCTACCGTCACCGGTTTTTCCTGCTCGTCCTCTTCCTCTTTTTTGTCTTTCGTGGTATCTCCGGTGCGTCGGGCCGTGAAGGTAGTGGCAGTTCCGTCGGCCAGAATGGCTTTTCCGGTGAGATTGGATTTTTCCTGTCCCTGAGCCACCAAACGTATGAATTGGTCTTTTTCTGCTTTCGCGAAAGCAAGATTCATCCAGCCATCGCTGTAATTGAATTCGCTTCCCATCTTGGTCTCTCCTTGTTTGACGGTCGCCTTGGCCTTTTCCATGCTGTTTGTGATGGTAAGGTTGTAGGTCGCATTGTTGACCTGAAGGGTGTACTCTCCGTCAATATTGACCACATCTTTATTGTTGACCACCGTTTTGTTACCCTGTACCCAGGTCTCGTAGATCTTGGTGTCTTCATCAAAAAGAGGGCCTGACGTGACGATGAAATTGGCCCAGGACCCCGACTTGAGTGTTCCCAATTCATCGGACTTTCCTATGATCTGTGCAGGAACCGTGGTCAGTGCAGCCAGCGCTTTCTTTTCACTTAGGCCGTATTTCATGGCTTGTTGCACCTGTTTCATTAAATCTCCCGCCGACTTTAATCCGTGGGTGGTAATGGCGAAATTCATTCCCGCTTTCTCCATAGCCGCCGGATTAGTGGGTGCCAGGTTCCAGTGTTTCATTTGTGCCAGAGAAACATAACTTGCCTGATAGGGATTTTCCACATCATAAGCATCCGGAAAATTCACCGGAAGGATGTAGGTGGCGTTGGTGTTTTTGATCTCACCGATGCGTTGGTACTCATCACCTCCGCCCACGATGACATAATTCAGATTGAATTGATCGCTAATCTTATCGATGCGTAAGGCGTCGTATAATCCATCGCCCACAAAGATCTGAGGTAGATCACGATTGCGAATCAAGGCCTCTAGGGCCAGGTCTTTGGTTTCCACATTGCCCTTGGCGTACCAATCCATATCGTAGTAGAGCTGACGCATTAAAGCCGTAGCCCCCATAATGCTGGTGGGGTAGGACTGTTGCGATAGATCACTCTTGTCGAATGAAAAATACTGAGCCGAACGGGCTTCCAATATTCGATCTCCATTATCTCCATCTTGGTTTAATGCGACTAAAACCCCGGTACCCCGTGCGATCGCATCTTGACGATGGGCGTTGACCGCTCCAAAACCGGCTTCCAACATGGTCTTGGCCGTTTTACTGTCGTAATCAAAATGATCAAGAGCGTTGGTTTCCGGTCGAATGTGGTCGTTCCAGTAGTATCCCTCACGGGTCGCATCGTAAATGGGACTGCGACCGCCTCCAGAAGGACGTTCCGGCTTTTTAACTCCGAAGCCGCTCATGACCTCCACAAAGGCAGGATAAACTTCCTGGCCATTAAGATCAACGGTAATGCTGTTGTTGGGAATTTTGACATTACGACCAGCTTCTACCACCTTCCCATTTTGAATGAGCAAGGTCCCTTTTTGAATGGTTTGATCCGGACTCAAGTGAAGTACGGCATTGGTAAAAGCGGTGTAATTGTTGTTTTTTGAGGCTTTGACGCCATCATTCTTGGGAAAGTAGTCCTGAGCGTAACTGGCAAAAACCATCAGGAAAACTCCCAAAAAGGAGTAAAATTTGTGATTCATAAGGAATGGATTAATTAGTCTTTAAAGATAAAAGAGCCGATCAGGCAGGACTCCGAATTAAGACTTTTTTAACATCAGGGAAATTGGCCGTGTGCCTTGTCATAATTTACCAGTAAGGCCACCACATAATTATAGCTGAGCATGCCTTCCGGTTGGTTGTTGGATTTTAAGTATCCGCTGTAGAAGGCTTTGGTGAAGGGCTCAAAAGGATTTTCAAAAGAACTCCAGAAGCGCTGTGTTTCCTGGTAATTGGCAATAATACCGTAGCGCATGCTCTCCCGAGCTGCACGGCCTTGCTCCTGGTCTCTACGGTAGAGCTCCCCCAGGCAATTCCGCAAAGCGAATATGGTGCCCGAATACTGAAAATAAGGATCGGGATGACTCATGGTAGCCAGACACGCAATAAAGTTGGCCTCGTTTTCTTTAGCGAAGCCCAGTTGATGGGCTATTTCGTGAGAGCACACCAGGGGCCAACGGTATTTTGGGATTAAACCATTGATCTGCGCTTCATTGGTCAGGGGATTGAGGTATCCGCTGAATCCGGTGATCGATAGGGGGTAGCTTAAAAGCGAAACTTTGAGACTTCTCGGATGGTATTCCAGGCTAGGAAAAGTCGCACTTAGCTGATCATACCCTGTGGGCGTGGCTTTGAAAAGGGCACTCTTTTTAAAGTCAAAAACGACCGCTAAGGAATCATCCTGCTGCAGCTGGGCGTGAAGGACATTGGCTCGTTGAACTAATTTTTGGGTCAGCACCACCAGCTCATCGGTAGTGTAGTCCTTTTCGATCTCCAGGGCCTGATGTAAGGGGAGGCGGTAGTAGTTGAAACCCCAGGCGGCGTGAAATGCAAAATAAAGCAGCGAAAAACCGGCGATCAGTTGCAGGCTCAACGGTCTCCAATTGGCGAAACGCTTTTTGATCAGAAGATAGAGTCCGCGAACCAGCATCACGATCAGGGCGCAGTACAGCAGATCACCAAAAGAAAAGGGAATCCAACCCAGAGCATACCGAAAACCGCGGCTGATGTAAGGATAGATGCCGTGCGTATAATAGTCCTCCACCAGGCTCGGATAGTGGGCCAATACCTTGAGCAAGATCCACTGCAAGGGGAGGAAGGCGACTAAGGCGTAGCGTACTTTATTTTTCACGCCCTAAAGGTAGATTACAAAATAGGGTTCTGCCAATATCTGTGTTCTTTTCTTAGCGTTTTGGGAAGTCCTACCTTTGTAGAAATTACTTTATTTTATGAGCAATACCGCTATTCGCCAGTTGGAACCCAAGTCCATCTGGAATCATTTTGCAGACCTGAACGCCGTGCCTAGACCCTCGAAAAAGGAGGAGCGGGTCATCGCCTTTATGAAGGATTTTGGGGAACGACTGAATCTGGAAACCTTGGTGGATCCGGTGGGCAATGTGATCATTCGCAAACCGGCCACAGCCGGACTGGAAGATCGACCCTGGGTCACCTTGCAGTCGCATCTCGATATGGTGCATCAAAAGAATGCGGGCACTGACTTTGATTTCGATAGGCAAGGAATCGCGATGAAGGTGGACGGTGATTGGGTCAAAGCCGAAGGGACCACTTTGGGTGCGGATAATGGTTTGGGTGTAGCCACCATCATGGCGGTGCTCTCCAGTACTGATCTTCCGCATCCACCTATAGAAGCCCTGTTCACTATTGATGAAGAGACCGGAATGACTGGAGCGATGGGCTTGCAGCCTGATCTATTAAAAGGAGAGATTCTGCTTAATCTGGATACCGAAGAAGATGATGAGATTGGGATCGGTTGTGCCGGGGGAATTGACGTCACGGCCTCCGGAAGCTATAGCTCCCAAGAGGTGCCTGAACAGTACAAGACCTTTACCCTCACGATTTCCGGACTGCAAGGCGGACATTCGGGCATGGATATTCATCGTGGTCTGGGAAATGCCAATAAGCTGATGGCCCGATTGCTGTACCGCGTTCAGGAGGAATTCGATTTTATCCTGGCCGTACTGGAAGGCGGAAGTCTGCGCAATGCTATTCCGCGGGAAGCTTTCGCGAAAGCTGCCGTTCCAAAAAAGCAATGGGACGCCCTGGAGCATCTTTTAGAACGAGAAATTGAGGCCATAGGTAATGAATATCATAGCTTAGAACCTCATCTCAAGATACAGCTACAAACCGCTGATGAGCATTTAAGCAGTGGGATGGATGCTGGGTCACAGAAAGCGTTGATCAGAAGCTTAAAGGCGGCCTGGAACGGAGTCTACCGGAAAAGCCCGGATTTTGAAGATCTGGTAGAAACCAGTAACAATGTGGCACGGGTTCAGGTTAAGCAAGGGGAGATCTATGTGGAATGCCTGACCCGCTCGTCAGTAGAAAGCAGCAAACGAGATTTGGCCAACACCCTAAAGGCAACCTTTGAATTGGCCGGCTTGGCCGTTTCGTTCTCCGGTGCGTACCCGGGTTGGGAGCCCAAACGCGACAGTGCTATCGTGCAGGCGATCGTTCAGAAGTACCGGGAATTGCACGGGGAGGAGCCCCATGTAGCCGCCTGTCATGCCGGTTTGGAATGCGGAATCCTGGGGCAGCATTATCCCGAAATGGATATGGTTTCTTTTGGACCAACCATCAAAGGAGCCCACTCTCCTGATGAGCGGGTCAGCATTAGCAGTGTGCAGAAATACTGGAAATTGGTGAAAGCCCTCCTGGCCGATATTCCTGCCAAGGCATAACTAAAAAAGCCCGTGATCAAATCACGGGCTTTTTTATATAGTGTTCGGCTACTTATTCCGCTTTTCCAACGATCTCGACCTCAAAGATCAAATCGCTTTTTCCGGGAATCGGACCGTAATCGCGTTCTCCGTACCCAAGATAATACGGAATAAATAGGGTGGCCTTATCGCCTACATTCAACTGCTGAAGACCTTCTTTAAAACCGCCTATCAAGGCTGCTTCATTGCTGTAGAGCATATTGCTCGGCTCAAAACGGGTGCCCCGCGCAAGATACTCCTGCACTTTACTTTGATTTTCAGCGACAGCTTCAATATTGGTATCAAAGACTTCACCGTTTTGGAAGTAGCCCGCGTAATTGACCAATACTCTGGATCCAAGTGCTGGCTTTTCTCCATCACCCTTCTTTTGATAATAGATCTCCAATCCACTTTTCAGTTTTTCTGCCTGTTTTTTTTGCTTGGCGAACTCATTGGCGATTTTCTGGATTTTTTTCGCGCGTTGTTTTTCGATCGCCTCCAGTTTTTCCAACTCCTTTTGGAATACCGCCGGAGCGTCCCAGCCCTTGGCTTCCTTACCCACACGGATAATATTAACCTCCTGCATGACGATCTCCTCTTTGGTCTTGCCCTGACGAGGATCACCTACTTTTTCGACATCGGTGATGGTCTTAAGTACATCATGTCCCTGGATCAATTGCCCAAAAACGGTGTGACAACTCACACGGGGACTGTCACAATTTTTAGGGTTACCTTGATTGTCAAAGCTATCGAGGTGGGGCAGTGCCGCTTCGGTAATGAAGAATTGACTTCCATTGGTGGAGAAACCGCCACTATTGGCCATGGAAAGAACTCCCAGGGTATCGTGTTTTAATTCTTTGACCGGCTCGGTATGAAATTTATAGCCGGGACCGCCCAACCCATTGCCGTCAGGATCTCCACCCTGGATCACGAAATTATCCACCACTCGGTGAAAAGTAAGACCGTTATAGAAGGGTTTTCCTTTATACATAGAGTCGACCATGGTGCTAGTTCCTTCCGCAAGGGAGACGAAACTGGCCACGGTAGCCGGAGTCTGTTGATAGTATAACTCGGCCAGCATGGTCCCTTTATTGGTAATGATCTCTGCGTAGATCCCGTCATTAAGATCGGGGTATTTGGCTTTACAGGAAGTGAGCACCGTGCAAACGAGCACTAGACTTAAAAAAAGGTGTTTCATTGTTTTAATTTTCTGTTGTTTTGGGTTCAATCGTATTGAGGGTAACCGTGCTCATCAACGGCACGTTACTACCAATTTTGTTATCCAGCCCGTAGTATCCGTAGGCTTTGTGTGAAGGCAATAAGAAGGTGACGGTTTCACCGGCTTTCATCAATTTAAGTCCGTCGCGCAGACCCGATATGAGTTCCTGATTGCTCTGTTCAATTTGATAGGTTTCTGTACCCAGTTCTTCCTGAGAAACCAAGACCGTCCCGTCTAATTTTTTAAGGTCGTAATTGAAGGAGACCAGATCTCCGGTTTCTGGAGTAGTGGTCGAAAGGGTATCCTTTACGTTATAGTAGTACCAAAAGCCATTTTCAGAGGCGATAAAGTTCACATCCGGACGAGCAGCGATCACATCCTTGATTGCGATCTCGTCAGCAGCATTGAGGGCTCTGTTCCGTTCGATGGTCGCCTGGCTGAAAGAGGTGCTCGTGCTTTGGGAAACAGGTCGTCGAGCCTCCGGGGTTTTACACGCCAAAAGGGTGCTGCCAACTGCAAGTAGGTAGATTAATTTTTTCATTGGAGGGCATTCTTATATTCGGGCAATATACTAATAAATTTGTCTACCGTTTCCTGTAGGGCTAAATCGCTCTTTCCTCCGGCAGCATTGGTATGACCTCCCCCTTCAAAATGGTTTCGCGCGAATTCGTTCACAGAAAAATCCCCAACACTTCGAAAGGAGATCTTGACAATGCCCTCTTCTCTATTTTCAATGAAGATGACCGCAAAGATCACCCCTTCCAGGGATAGACCGTAATTGACAAAACCTTCGGTGTCCCCTTTCTGATAATTATGGGCGTCCAGTTCTTCTTGTGACAGCGTGATGTAGGCCGTGCGGTAGGGTGGAAGCACCCGTAGATTATTCATGGCCACGCCTAGCAATTGCATTCTGCTATAGCTATTGACATCATACACTTGTTGATGGATCAAGGCCCCGTCAGCCCCTCTATCGATCAAATCAGCGATCACGCGATGGGTAGTGGAGGTGGTGGATCGAAAACGGAACGAACCGGTATCGGTCATGATCCCCGTGTACAGACAGGAGGCTATATCAGTGTCGATGAGATCCTTATCTCCTAACCAATCGATCAGATGATAGACCATTTGGCTGGTGGCACAAACGGAAGTATCGCTATAAGTGATGCGTGCATAATCGTCCGGCTGTTGATGATGATCGATCATGATAAAGTCGGCAGAAGCTTCGGTTAGCACCTGACTCATGGCTCCGGCTCGGGAGAGTGAATTGAAGTCCAAGGTGAAGATCAGGTCTGCGGCCTCTATCTGTTGGTTGGCCGCTTTCGCGAAAGCTTCATAATTCAGGATATCCTTTTCGTATGGCATCCACTTCAGGAAATTGGGGTAGTTATTCGGAGCGATAACCACGGCCTCATGGCCTTTCTTTTTCAGGTACTGGCAGAGGGCTAGCGTGGAGCCAATGGCGTCACCATCCGGGCTTTTGTGGGGTACGATGATGACCTTTTTAGGTTCGGCTAATAGGGATTTTAGTTCTTGCAGTTCGCTCTTTTCCATACGGCTGCGAAGATACGATTTAATGAAAACTAAACAGCCCGGTAGCGCTTTTGCTTGAGTATCCCTTAGCGCTTCTGTTGAGGAAGTGTCTTTCGGTTTGTCAATTGTACATAAAGGTGTAGTTTTGCAGCCAAATTAAAGCACATAAAAAAATGGCTACGAACAGAACATTTACCATGATAAAACCTGATGCGGTTGAAAACGGACACATCGGGGCGATTTTAGAAAAAATAAACGGGGCAGGATTTAAGATTGTCGCGATGAAATACACCCAACTAAGCAAGCGCGACGCCGAAGCCTTCTATGCGGTACACAGTGAGCGCCCATTCTTCGGGGAATTGGTTGAGTTTATGACTCGCGGTCCTATAGTTGCAGCCATTTTGGAAAAAGAGAATGCGGTGGCCGATTTTAGAACTTTGATCGGTGCGACCAACCCGGCTGACGCCGCTGAGGGAACCATCCGTAAATTGTATGCTTCTTCGGTTGGAGAGAATGCCGTACACGGCAGTGATAGTGACGAAAATGCTGCTATTGAAGGCGCTTTCCACTTCGCAGGTCGTGAAGTATACTAATTCCAGTATGTTATAAATAAAAAAAGCCCCGCATTTGCGGGGCTTTTTTTATCGTAGAATGAGTTTTTGTATGAGTTCGCGACCCATGGCTTCGTTGATGTTCTGAATGATCTTTTCCTTCCCGTAACCCAGTTCTTCGCGTAGCACCGACGAACTCAAACGCACCAACAGGGTGGAGCCTTCCAATTTCAGGGCCTCCGTATATTTACTGATGGCGGGACCCATGATCTCTTCCCAAACATCTTCAATTTGCACCTTATCCATGCCTTTGCGCAGTCGATTGCGCTCCACAAAATGACCTAAGGCATCGGTCATGGATTGGGGTTCTGTTTGGCGTTTACTCATAGCTACAAAGATAAAGGAACATATCGTTTATAGGTGTATTCTACGCCGTCCTTATTTACAATGACCAGTTGATCTTCGCTTAAATGGATGACTGTCTCCTCCCAGGAGTCATAGGGCGTTCGATACTGCAATTGCAGACCTGAATCCATTTCTGCTAGGGTAAATTGCTCCACTGTAGGCGTGCTTTGATAGCTGCCATCCAATTGAGGTTGCACTTTACTGCGGCTGCCTTGCTGGCCGTCCAATTCGATAAAATCAATAGTGGTGTTCAGGCTGTATTCTTTTTCAGTGCCATCCGGAAAACGTACCGTTTCAATCTCCCAATACCCCTGGAGGAGCTGAGAATCATCCAAAGTAGGCTGGCCACAACTCAGGGTACTGAGTACGAGTAAAAAAGCAATCAAAGTTCTCATAAGGCAATCATAGTATAGGATTGTTGTGTAGCACGCACCACTTCTTCCGTGCGATCAGCATGGGTGTCGCTTAAAAAAAGTTGTCCAAAGTCTTCATCGATCACCAGCTGGATCAACTGACCCACCCGGGTTTCATCCAGTTTATCAAAAATGTCGTCCAAGAGTAGCAGGGGGTTGACCCCGCTTTGGCGCTTGATGAAATCAAATTGAGCTAGTTTCAGGGCGATCAAAAAGGTTTTTTGCTGCCCCTGTGATCCAAACTTTTTAATCGGATGCTCATCGATACTGAATAGGAGATCATCCTTATGAATGCCCACGCTGGTGTATTGTAAGGCCCGGTCTTTTTGGATCTGTTGTTCCAACTGCGTCTTCAGTTCGCCATCAGCCAAATGACTGCGGTATTCCAGATGCACGGTTTCGGCATCCTGACTTAGGCTGGAGTGGCGCTGCTGAAAAATGGGGGTGAAGGTTTGCAGAAAGTCCGAGCGCTTGGCGTAAATCCGGGCCCCGTAAGCGTCCATTTGCTCGTTATACACGCCCAGGGTATCCTGATCAAAGGTTTGATTGGCTGCAAAGTATTTAAGCAAGGCATTGCGCTGACTTAAGATCTTATTGTAAGAGAGCAGGTCTTCCAGGTAGGCTTTGTCACTCTGGGCGATGACCCCGTCCATGAATTTTCGACGCGTATCACTTCCTTCTGTGATCAGGTCCCGATCAGCCGGAGAGATGATCACCAGGGGTAAAAAGCCGATATGATCGGAAAAGCGTTCATATTCCTTTCCATTGCGCTTGATCACTTTCTTTTGTCCCCGTTTGGCACTTACCACTACTTTCTCTTCCCGTTCTTTACGTTCGTAACGTCCGTCAATGACAAAGAAATCATGGTCGTGGTTGATGTTTTGAGAAGTGATTGGGTTGAAGTAGCTCTTGCCAAAAGAGAGGTGATAGATGGCATCCAGCACATTCGTCTTTCCCACGCCATTGCGCCCTACCATACAATTGATCTTCGGATCAAAAACAAATTCCCTGCTTTCCAGGTTTTTGTAGTTGATGACCGACATGGATTTTAATTGCATGAATCAAAGGGTTTATGGAACTGTAAAAACGGCTTTTTAGTGCTGCGAATGTATGCTTTCGCGAAAGCGAACTCCTGTTCAAGGCTTTGCAAAATAACAAAACAATTACCTTTAATAATTCAATAAAAATTTTATTTTTGCGCCCAGTTAAACCGTAACCTATGGCCACTTACAAGAAAAGAGGATATAAGCCTAAAACCAAGGCAGAACAAGAAGAAGTCATTCAGGACGACAGCACCACGGCAGAAGTATTTTCTACGTTGGATGAAGGTGCTAATCGCACCGAAGAATGGGTAGCCAAAAATCAAAAAGGCATTCTGATCACCATTGGAGCGATCGTTTTGATCGTCATGGGTTACTTGGGTTATCAAAAATTCATTCAGGAGCCTCGCGAACTCGAAGCGAGCAACGAATTGACATTGGCCCGTGATTACTTCTCTGAAGCCTTGAATGCTACTGCTGATCAAGATTCTCTTTATGCTTTAGCTTTGAACGGGGCCGAAGGAAAATACGGGTTTATTGATATCATTGAGAACTACGGAGGTACCAAAGCTGCAGAACTGGCGCACTATTATGCCGGCATGTCCTACCTGAATTCCAATCAATATCAGGAAGCCATTGAGTACCTGGAAGATTTTGAAAGTGACGACGTGATGCTGGAGCCTTTAGCTTTAGGAGCCATGGGTGATGCTTTCGTACAATTGAATCAACCCGAGGATGCACTAGAATACTACGAGCGCGCGGCTAAGGCTAATAGCAATGAGTTTACCACACCAAAATTCCTTCTGAAAGCTGGAATCACCGCAATCGGATTGGGAAAAAATGACGCGGCGATCTCGTATCTTCAGCAAATCAAAAAAGAATATCCCAATGCTCCCCAAGTGCAGCAGGCTACCCTTTTCTTAGGGCGTGCCGGAGCAGATATCGACTAATTATGGCCACTGCCGGACACAATTTATCGGCTTACGACAAATCACAACTCCCAAACGCGAAGGACTTTCGGTTTGGGATTGTTGTTTCTGAGTGGAATGAAGAGATCACAGAAGGATTATTTCAAGGGGCGTTCGATGCACTGAAAGATTGTGGGGTGATCAATGAGAACATCGTTCGTTGGAACGTTCCCGGAAGCTTCGAGCTGATCTACGGCTGTAAGCGCATGATCGAGGCCTATGACATGCTGGACGCGGTCATCGCTATAGGCAGTGTAATTCAGGGAGAGACCAAGCACTTCGATTTTGTCTGTGAAGGAGTCACCCAGGGCATTAAAGACCTCAATGTCAACCAATCCATTCCCGTTATTTTCTGTGTCCTGACCGATAATACGATCGAACAATCCCGCGCACGGAGTGGAGGAGAACACGGCAACAAAGGAACTGAGGCGGCCATTGCTGCGATCAAAATGGCCCAGTTGCGCAAAGACAGCCGTTTCTAAAGAGACGCAATAGCTTCGCTTTCTTGGAATGATTTTTGACCCCTCGTATCTCGCTGGCAGAAGCTATCTGATACTGCTAGATTTTCAGTAAATTTGAATCAAAACGGGAATTACCTTGGGAATTTTAAAACAGCCTAAAAATAAACGCTTTTCATACACCCCACGCTACAACAAAGAGGTAGGCGAAGAAAGTCCGTACGCCTTATCCGGAAAATTTGACGAGTACCGCAGCACCTTGCAGAAAAAAAATCTAAAAGATAAATTTCAAAGTGCGTGGAATGACTACAAGTCACCTACAGACAGGCAAGTCAAGCGCCGTTTATTGTACATCATTCTGATCCTGATTTTTATTTTTCTCTGGATCATTGATTTTGATCTTAGCATATTCACTGAAACACAACCTTTACTTTATAAATAAAGCGTACTCGCTGTTTCAGCATGGCCAACTTCATTAAGCTCTTACCGGATCATGTAGCCAATCAGATCGCTGCAGGAGAAGTCGTTCAACGTCCGGCTTCCGTGGTGAAAGAGTTGTTAGAAAACGCTCTGGATGCAGGTGCCTCCAGCATAAAAGTCATTGTCAAAGATGCCGGAAAAACCTTGATCCAGGTGATCGATGACGGACAGGGCATGTCAGAGACTGACGCCCGTCTAAGCTTCGAGCGGCACGCTACTTCCAAAATAAAGGAGGCCAATGATCTCTTTGCATTACGGACTAAAGGCTTTCGTGGGGAAGCTTTGGCCTCTATTGCGGCCGTCGCTCAGGTAGAATTGAAAACACGTACGTCCGATGACGATTTGGGAACCTGCATCCATATTGCCGGAAGTGAGATCAAGAGTCAGGAGCCAGTAGCCGCCGTCAAAGGGACCTCGGTCGCGGTCAAGAATTTATTCTTTAACATTCCGGCCCGACGGAACTTTTTAAAATCCCAGTCGGTAGAGCTGCGCCATATTATTGATGAATTTCATCGCGTCGCTCTGGCCCATCCAGAGGTCGTTTTTGCGCTTTATCACAATGAAGGCGAATTGTTCAATCTTCCGGTTGGTAATTTACGCCAACGTATCGTGGCCATTTTTGGAGCCAAGACCAATGAAAAATTGGTTCCGGTACAGGAAGAAACAGAGATCGTGACTATTAACGGCTTTGTGTTCAAACCGCAATTCGCCAAGAAAACCCGAGGAGAACAATTCTTTTTTGTCAACGGACGCTTTATCAAAAGCCCTTATCTCAATCACGCGGTCGCTAATGCTTTTGACGGTCTCCTTCAGGAGCGATCCCGAGCGAGCTATTTTCTCTACCTGGAGGTGGACCCGCAAACCATCGATATCAACATTCACCCAACCAAGACAGAAATTAAATTTGAGGATGAACACGCCTTATACGCCTTGCTTCGTGCCGCTATCAAACATAGTCTAGGGCAGTTTAGTGTGGCTCCGGTGCTCGATTTTGATCGGGATGCGACCCTGGATACCCCTTATGATTATAAAAATAAGGCTCCCCAGCAGCCCAAAGTAGAGGTCGATCGCGACTTTAATCCTTTTGAGCGGGTCACCCCCAACACAGGAGGCACCCCTCGCTATGAGAAATCCAGTGCCGCCGGTTGGCAGGAACTCTATGCCGGTATGCAGCCTAAATCCTCCACCAGCGGCTTCAGCAGCGTGTCTTATGAAGAGGAAGCACCCAATACGGAAGCACTTTTTAAAGGTAAAGACTCTTCATCCGAACACTTAGAATCGGAATATGGCACGAGCACCTATCAACTGCATCGTAAATACATAGTCAGTACCATCAAAAGCGGTATGGTCATAATCGATCAGCACCGTGCCCATGAGCGTGTGTTGTACGAAGAATTAATGATGCGTATGACGGGCTCCGATACGGTGAGTCAGCAATTACTCTTTCCGTTATCCCTATCGTTTTCCAGGCCGGAAATGGAGCATTTAAAAGCGATGAAAGGGGTGTTGGAGCAAACCGGGTTTATCTTTGGTGAGCTGCACGAGGAAAGCGTGGAAATCATTGGGGTACCCACTACCTTAAGTGAGGCCGAGGTGCCCCAGGTGATCGAGCAGCTTTTGGATGATGTGGACCAGGATGTGCCTGATCCACAGGTGGCGCATCAGGAATTGGTGGCTAGAAGTCTGGCCAAGAGCATGGCCGTACGCGCAGGAGAGCGTTTGGAGGGAGGCCAACAGGAACATCTGGTCAACCGACTGTTTGCTTGTCAGGATCCGGCCTGGAGTCCCGGAAATAAAAAAACATTCGTCACCATGAGCGTGGGCGATCTGGAAAAACTATTTAACTAAGCCGCACTGAAGCGGGAAAAAGAACTTTCATGGCTAGAATTACGGAAACTGTCAAAATCCTGATCATCACCAATGTGTTGGTCTGGTTATGCGCTCAATTCCTACTTCCCTCCGCCATTGAAATCTTAGGATTGTGGTTCCCCAAGAACCCCAATTTCCAGGTATGGCAACCGCTGACGCATATGTTTATGCACGATCAGTCCAGTATTTTCCATATCCTGTTCAATATGTACGCCCTCTGGATGTTTGGAAGTCCTATAGAAGCCATACTGGGGCAAAAACGATTTATCTTCTTCTACTTTTCAGCCGGGCTGGGTGCCGCACTCATCCATACGCTGGTCAATTATTATTATTTTAATGAGGGGTATCAGGCACTCTTAGGAGCCGGACTTGGGGTGCAGGAGATTGAAAATGTGATCGCCACCACCCGGGTGCCTCAATATGTGTTGGAAACCGTAGAGGAGAGTACTTTACGCACCTTTGTAGAAACCTATTACACGCCGGCCGTAGGAGCTTCGGGAGCAATATACGGAGTATTGGTAGCGTTTGGGATGATGTTTCCCAATATGGAGCTTATGCTCATCTTTGTGCCCATCCCCATTAAAGCGAAGTATTTTATTCCGGCACTAATTTTATTAGATTTATTTTCCGGAGTGACCGGATTTTCCGTTTTCGGGCAGAACATAGCCAACTGGGCACACCTGGGAGGCGCTTTATTTGGCTTTATCATGATGTGGTATTGGAAAAGGAACAGTTTTAACGATAAACGCTGGTATTAATGGATACATCGAGCTTGCGGTACCAATACAGAACGGCTAATGTGGTCCTAAAACTGATCGCGATCAATGCAATCATCTTTATCGCCTTGGGGTTGCTTTCCTGGATTCTGGGCTTCTCTCAGGACTATCTGGCAAGCTGGTTTGTTTTACCCTCTGATGTGATGTCTACCCTGGGCCAACCGTGGTCGGTACTCACCTATGCCTTCCTGCACTTCAGCTTCTGGCATATTTTCTGGAACATGTTGGTGCTCTATATGTTTGGGCGTTTTGTACTCAATCTATTCACGGAGAAGCGATTTTTGACCATCTACTTACTGGGTGGGATCGCCGGTGCCTTTTTCTTTGTATTGGCCTATTCCTTATTTCCGGTCTTGCAGGGCAGCAGGGGCTATCTTATAGGCGCTTCAGCCGCTGTTAACGCCATCATTGTGTTTATTGCAGCTTACACGCCCAATACGCCGGTTCGGATCATCTTTTTCAATGTTAAATTGTGGCAGATCGGGGTGTTTGTGGTGGTCATGGACCTGATTCAGATCCCGACCTCTAACAATGCAGGCGGACTCATCTCGCACCTGGGTGGGGCACTCTTTGGATACGTCTACGCCCGTCAACTCCTCAAAGGGAATGATATTGG
This sequence comes from Flavobacteriaceae bacterium YJPT1-3, assembly GCA_029866965.1. Classification (GTDB taxonomy): domain Bacteria; phylum Bacteroidota; class Bacteroidia; order Flavobacteriales; family Flavobacteriaceae; genus Croceiramulus; species Croceiramulus getboli. The sequence goes on from CP123444.1 coordinate 2,487,228, forward strand.
CTTGTGGTGGGAAAAAATGCTGGATAGTATTGCTGTTTGGTTTAAACCCCGCAGTGAACGTCCCGCTAAGATGAAAACCGTTCACCGCAGTAAAACTCCACCCCGGCGAAAGGCCTCCAATAAAAATGGCCCTGCCAAGACCAGCCAGCAGCAACGGGTAGATGACATTCTGGATAAGATCAGTAAAAGCGGCTATGATAGCCTAAGCAAAAGTGAAAAAGATTTTCTGTTTAAGGCCGGTAAAGACTCCTGATGAAAAAGCTGGCCTGGTACGATCGGATAGTCTTTTTTTTCAATAGCTTGCTGGCCACCTTGCTACTGTTGGGCTATGCCTTGCCCTTCATCCCGCCTCAGGTCTTTCCTGCCCTTTCCGTGTTGACCCTATTGATCCCCATCCTGATCGTGATCAATCTGCTCTTTTTGGTCTATTGGGGAATTCGTTTGAAGAAACAAATGCTGGTCTCGGGCCTGGTGCTGTTATTGGGTATTGGTCATGTCTTTTCACTTTTTAATTTTACGGGTACCGCTTTCGCGAAAGCTGACGAAGGCGTCTCCATCATGAGCTATAACGTTCGGAGTTTTAATCTCTACGACTGGAAAAAAGATGCTCAAATTCCGAAGCGTATTACTGATTTTGTGGAAGAACAATCGGCTGATGTGGTCTGTTTACAGGAGTACCATTCCCGGGCGAAGTTAGATCCCAATAAGTATCCGTATCGCTACAAGAAAATGCGCGGAAAAAAGGAACGGATGGGACAGATCATCTACTCGAAATACCCCATAGTAGGCAAGGGATCTCTGGATTTTGAAAATACGGTAAACAATGTCATTTACGCCGATATCGTTAAGGATAAGGACACTATCCGGGTCTATAATGTGCATTTAGAATCGCTGCGGGTAGAGCCACAACTTGAAAATTTACAACAACAGAATTCGAGAAAGCTTTTAGGCCGCCTGGGTAACTCCTTCAGCAAACAGCAAGAACAGGCCGAAGTTTTTATCCAGCATCAGCAGGCCTGTCCCCATCCGTATTTTATTGCGGGTGATTTTAACAATTCGGCTTTTTCCTATGTGTATCGCAGGATCAAGAACAACCATGTGGATGCTTTTGATCAGGAGGGGAGCGGCTTCGGTAAAACCTTTACCTTCGACTTTATTCCCCTGCGCATTGATTTTTTACTGGTTCCGGACAGTTATGAAGTCAGGCAATTTCAAAATTATGAGGAGATCGAATTCTCTGATCACTATCCCATTATAGGTCGTTTCGTCAAATCGTAAGCTTCAAGGCTTCCTCCAGTGGATAGTCCTTGAGATAGGAAGAGGCCTGAGGACCTAAGTTAAACAGCAGGTCCAGGGTGCTGCAGTGCGGTATGAATCCGGTTTTTTCTTCAAACACCTGAGAATAGGCAGGTATGGTGGGTTTATTCTTTGTTTTGGCTTTCGCGAAAGCCCGTCCATCTGCAATAGCCGGACTTTTCTCAAATGCTGTAGTAAAAATAACTTCTGCCCTGATATCCAGATGCTCCCGAAATACCGTATCCAGGGCCAGATTAAATGCGTAGAGCGACTCGTACGATTCACTGTATAGTGGCCGTAAATCGTCTTCGTAAAATTCGAAAAAAGGAGAACTGCGATAAGCGATTTCCAGCGAACGCCAATGATTGCGTTGCCAGTTAAATTCATTTTCAATATGCACTTCCTGTATGGCTTGATGCCCCTGGGTGCCCGAATGTTTGATGGGAATATGCAGCGCTAATTGACCATTGGCCGTAGCGATGTGCATGCGATTGCGAAAACTTTGCTTTTGGTAGTTCCCATGGGCCTCATAATGCACGGTCTTTGCCTGAACCAAGGCCGCGTAATGAGGAATGGGACACCCATAGGTAGGATGTAAAAGCACAGCATCAACCATGGATTAGGCTTTTTTTCTACGCTTACGGATATAACTAAAAACAAAGTAGGCAACAAGCAATCCGATGAACAAGGTGAAATATGACACCGGTTGTCCATCGCCACCTACCGTTGTAAATAAGCGTTCCCAACGAACCTTGTTCTGGATTCCTTTTTGGGAGCCATCCCAACTCATCCAGATAAATACCGGTTTCCCAACGACGTGATTGTAGGGCACAAAGCCCCAGGTGCGCGCGTCTAGCGAGTTGTCGCGGTTGTCGCCCACCATCCAGTAATAATCCTGTTTAAAGGTATATTCGGTAAGCGGAGCCCCGTTGAGTAAGACCTCAGTGCCGGATAAAGTGACCGTGTTATCGATTCCCAATTCGGAGCCATCATATACTTCGATGATCCGTTTGTACAGGGGAATGTTCTTTTGAGTGATGGTCACGGTAGCTCCTTTTTCAGGCACGTACAAGGGACCGAACCAATCGACATTCCAGGGATACTGTGGATCGTTAGGGAATATGGAAGGGTCGTATTCTCCTTGCGGCTTATCGCGTCGCTTCAGATTCGCCACACTGGGATGTCCGGAGAACTGCTCTGCCGCCTCTGCAGTCGCCGCCGGCAGGACTAATTTATTACCTTCCTGATACAGACCGTCGGTAATGTCGTAGCGATTGCGCAGCAGTTCAAAAATGCGTTGATCAAAGCCTTCCCCTTTCACTTCAAACTCGTACGAAAACTGCAGTCGGGCGCGGTCGGGTAAGTCGTTGGGTTCACCATCGATATAAACAAAGCCATTCCTGAATTCAAGCGTATCTCCGGGAATCGCCACACAACGCTTGACTAGATTGGTCTTTTTATCGATGGGCTTGTAATAGTATTTGTCCGTATAATCGATGGTCAACATCGTATCTACCGGTTTGTTGAAGACCACGATGTCGTTCCGTTCAATATCCTGAAACCCGGGTAAGCGCATATAAGGTAGTTGGGGATGGGAGAGATACGACTTAAACTTAGGGGTCAATTTAATTCCCGTAAATGGCAGGGGTAGGGCAGGTACCGTATCGTGTACCATGGGCGCTGCCACGGTGGTCATTGGAATACGGGCCCCGTAATGAAACTTGCTCACAAATAGGAAATCACCCACCAATAAGGTCTTTTCCAGGGAAGAGGAAGGAATGGTAAAGGGTTGCATCACGTAGGTGTGAACAATAGTAGCCGCTACTACTGCAAACAAAATGGAGCTGGTCCATTCGCCGGAAGAGGTTTTGGGAATCAAAGAGCGGTCTGCCCGATAATTCAACCGACTGATCTCTACATAATTCAAGTAGAATAAGTAAAAGCCTAAAGTCAAAACACACAGGGCCGTGTCCCATTTAGAAGTCTTACCAAAGCTTCGTGCCGTCTCCACCCAAACCACCGGGAACATGATCAAATTCACTATAGGTACAAAAAGCAGGATCACCCACCATTTGGGGCGTTTAATGATCTGCATCAAAACGATGGCATTATAGAACGGTACGGCTGCTTCCCAGGCTTTTCTTCCTGCTTTTAAATATAATTTCCAGGTTCCTGCGAAATGAATGAGTTGGAGAACCAGAAAGAAAATGAACCACTGTGTAAAAGTCATAGTTTTTGATCTATCGTATTGGTGTTAGTTGCGGCTAGGCTGTTACGGCTTTAGGATAAATTTAGTACATCTTGCATGGAGTAGACTCCTTGTTTGCCTACCAGCCATTCTGCGGCCTGCAGCGCGCCGGCGGCAAAACCGGCTCGAGAGTGTGCTTTATGCGTGATGGTGATCTCATCAATATCCGATTGAAAACTGATCGTATGCGTTCCCGGAACGTCTCCCAATCGCTTGGAAACGATGGGCAATTGATCTTGATCTGTTTTAGTGATATCCTGCTCTGGAGTGAGATTGACCCACGCTTTCCGGATATGTTCTTTGATGATTCCCTCGGCCAGGGTGATGGCAGTCCCACTGGGGGCGTCCAGCTTTTGGGTATGGTGAATTTCTTCCATACTCGGACGGTATTGCTGCTGTCCTTTCATGAGTTGTGCGAGTTTCTCATTTAAGGCAAAGAACAAATTGACGCCCACGCTGAAATTGGAGGCATAAAGAAAGGCGCCTTGTTGTTGATGGCAAAGATTGACCATCTCTTCATACCGATCAAGCCAACCAGTAGTCCCGCTAACCACCGGGGTGTTGTTCTTCAAACATTGACTGATGTTGGATACAGCAGCTTCCGGGGTGCTGAAATCGATGGCTACATCTACCGCACTCAGATCGAAAGATTGCTTATCATCGACGCGCAAAGCGATCTGGTGTCCCTTATCCAGCGCCAACTGTTCGATGGTTTTACCCATTTTTCCATAGCCCAGTAAAGCGATATTCATATCAGAAAGAATAATTTAAGCTGAGTCCAAAGTTGGTATTTCCACCCCAATCCTGCTGATAGACTTCCGGTTTTAACGAAAGTTTATCGTCTACCGTGAACTGAGATAAGTGAGCATCTACATTGGCTTCTACGATTTGCAGAATATAAATGCCCACAGTGACCAGTATAGAGAGTTCCTTACGTCGTCTAAAAAAATCCTGCGCACGAATGAGACCGTCGTCTGTAAAAATCTCTTCCCCATCTACTGTAAATTCATCATCTCTTCCCGCAAAGCGTTGCTTAAGAGCGGTACGGTAGCGTTTAAATTCACGATCGTTATCCACAGCAAAGTAAATTCCGGTACCCAGGGCTCCGTACACGATGGGAATTTTCCAGTAGTCTTTGTTGTAGGCCTGCCCCAAGCCGGGAAATACTGCCGAGTAAAAGGCGGCTTTGGCGGGCTTTAGCGGATTGTATTCTTCGAGTTTCAAGGTGTCCTGAGCACCAATAGCAGCCTTCTCTTCAGAAGGCGTGGGTTGGATTTCTTGTGCTTTCGCGAAAGCAAAAGCGAATAGGAGTACGGTTAGGAGGAGGGACGTTTTAGTCTTCACCCTGTACGAGTTTTTTCAATCGGTTGAAGTCTTCTTCCGAAGAAAAAGGAATGATCAGTTTGCCGTTGCCTTTTTTAGAAACATTGACTTCTACCTTGGCCCCAAAATAATTCGAAAAGTCTTTAACCCCTTTCTTGATAAATTTAGGAACGACTTGCTTTTCCGGGGTTTCTGCGTTTCCGGTTTTATGATAATTTTTGACCAGAGCTTCGGTTTGACGCACCGATAACTTGTCTTTGATGACCTGCTCGTAAATGTCCAGCTGATCACTGGTATCCTCAATATTGATCAAAGCACGACCATGTCCCATGCTGAGGAAGCCGTCTCGCATTCCCGTCTGAATGATGGGATCCAGTTTGAGTAGTCTGAGGTAATTGGCGATGGTCGATCGGTTCTTACCTACACGATCACTCAATTGCTCCTGAGTGAGATTGATCTCGTCAATGAGACGCTGGTAGGAGAGTGCGATCTCAATGGGATCCAGATCCTGACGCTGGATGTTTTCAACCAGAGCCATTTCCAAAGACTCTTGATCATTGGCGATCCGGATGTAGGCCGGAACGGTCTCCAGACCAATCAGTTTAGAAGCTCTATACCGGCGCTCTCCGGAAACCAACTGGTACTTTCCAAAGCCCAGCTTTCGAACCGTGATGGGTTGAATCACCCCCAGCTCACGAATGGAAGAGGCAAGTTCGCGTAAAGTCTCTTCATTAAAACTGGTACGGGGCTGAAAAGGATTGACCTCAATGCTGTCTAATTCCAATTCTACTATACTGCCTACTACCTGATCAGCTCCTTTATCGGAAGCTGATTTGATATCGTTATCAGGATCTTTGAGCAGGGCCGATAAGCCACGTCCTAAAGCCTGTTTCTTCATTGCCTTTGCCATAATCTATGCTTTATTCTTTTCGATCAACTCGTGAGCCAGGCTCAGGTAATTGGTCGCTCCTTTGCTGGACGCATCATAGTTGATGATGCTTTCTCCATAACTTGGCGCCTCACTCAAGCGTACATTGCGCTGAATCACTGTTTCGAAAACCATTTCTGCAAAGTGCTTTTGCACTTCCTCCACCACTTGGTTGGACAATCGCAATCGCGAGTCGAACATGGTGAGCAGTAACCCCTCAATATCCAAATCTTTATTATGGATACGCTGAACACTTTTGATGGTGTTCAACAGCTTTCCTAGTCCTTCTAACGCAAAATATTCGCATTGTATTGGAATGATGACCGAATCGGCTGCCGTTAATGCATTTAAGGTCAGTAAACCCAGTGATGGCGCACAATCGATAATAATAAAATCATACTGATCCTTCAAATGCAGGATGCTTTTGCGCATCATGTATTCACGCTCCTCCTTATCGACCAATTCAATTTCGATGGCGACCAGATCAATATGAGCGGGGATCACATCTAAGTTGGGGGTGTCCGTATGAACGATACACTCTTCAGCAGTGCGAGTATGCTCTAAGAGCTGGTAGGTGCCTTTTTCCACCTGATCTACATCAATGCCAAGACCGGAGGTGGCGTTCGCCTGAGGGTCAGCATCAATGAGGAGTACATTCTTTTCAAGAACTCCTAGAGAGGCGGCCAGATTAATGGAAGTGGTGGTCTTACCCACCCCTCCTTTTTGATTGGCAATAGCGATAATTTTACCCATAAAGATTTGAGAGCTTTTTAGCAGCGTAAAAATACAATATTAAACGGGTTGACAAAATTGACAGCCCATTAGCAATCACAAAAAAAGAGCTGCAGGAAGCAGCTCTTTTAAGGAATGAAATTTACTCGATTATTCTCCTTCTTCCGGCATTAAAATACCCAAAAAGTAATTGTCATCGAGATACTTCTTAGCCACGTCCTGAATGTCAGCTCCGGTCAAGTCGGAGACTGCCTGATCATAATTCAAAATACGACTGAGGTCTCTATCCTCCAGATCGGCCTGCACCATTTCCTGTAACCAGAATGCATTTTTCTGCAAGTTCTCCTTACGTTCTACGGTATAGGTTTCTTTGACCTTCTGGACATCTTTTGCTGTCGGCCCATCTTGTTTGATTTTCGCCACTTCTTGTAAGGCGGCTTCGACCAGTTTGTCTACATTCTCCGGGCCGCAGGGAAAGGAAATACTAAAGGTGACATTGGAAAAGGAGATTTTGCTCAATGTACCCCGGGCGCCTACGCCATAGACGCCGCCTTCCTCTTCGCGAAGCTTTTCGATCAACTTGATGGAAAGTACTTCACCTAGTGCATCGATAGCAAGTGCTTCTTTAGGATCGTAGGTAGTTTCTTCTTCCCAGATGATCTGCACCAAACTCTTTGGATCAGTCCCTTTGCGAACGACTGTTTTTTGATACTCGTCTTTTCCTCTGAACTCCGTAGGTACGAAATCTTCTCGATCCTCAGAGGCGGGTAGAGAGGCTAAATAATTTTTAGCCAATTCTTTGAGCTGAGCTTCGTCTATATTACCCACAAAGTAGAAGGTAAAGTCACCGGCATTGGCGAAACGCTCCTGGTATTTCGCGAAAGCGAGCTCATAATTCTGAGCATCCATCTTTTCGGGCGTTGGGAATCCGGTGTAGTACGGATTGCCCTCGTTGCGAATCTTGCCCAGCTGATCCTGAAAATAGAACTGAGGATTAGCCATCAAGTTGCCCAGAAAGCTCTTTTGCTTCGCGATGAATGATCCGTAAGCTTCCTCATCTTTGTTCAGGTTGGTGAAATAGAGATGAATCATCTCAAAAAGGGTCTGTAGGTCCTTAGGTGCCGCTTGTCCGCTTAAGCCTTCGCTCAACCGACCGATACTCGGACGCACACTGACGATCTTGCCGCTCATCATTTTGGAAAGGTCCGTCGTAGAAAGTCCGGCGATACCTGCTTCTGCCAGACCCCCATTGGCGAAAACGGTTTGCTCGTATTCTTCCGGAGTATACAAGCTCCATCCCCCTTTGCTGGAGGCCTGAAATACGATCTCATCATTTTTAAAATCGGTTTTTTTATAGACTACTTTAGCGCCGTTGCTTAGCGTGAGCGTGGTCATTCCAAGTTCGTCGTCAGTGGATTCAGAAGTGATTGACCCGGGAACCGGAGCCTGCTCGATCAGGTTGGCTCGAAGGGCTTCATCTTCATATCCGGCGATCTCCATTTGCTGGACTTCCTGAAGTAGTGCGAGCACCTCTTCCTCTTTGACCAGCTCCAAACCATCTTTTTTCGGTCCGGTAAGAATGATCACCCGGTTGTCGTCATGAAGAAAATTATTGATGAGATCATTCACTTCGGTCAGTGCGATGCTCGGTAACAAAGCCTGCGTGGTTTCGTATTCCCAGGCCACACTCGGAATGGGTTCGTCATCTAGATAATGTTGTACGTATTGTCCAATCAGGCGGCCACTTTCCTGCTTATCACGGTCGTTGTAAGCTCGTTCTAAGCGCGCGAGAATTTCCTGTTTGGCGCGTTTAAATTCGCTTTCGCGAAAGCCATACCGCTTTACCCGTTCGTTCTCTTCAAGTAAAGCTTTAAGTCCGGTTAACTGTCCGTCTTCGCTCGTGTTTGCTATCGATTGATAAGCATTTTTACTTCTGGCATAAGTACCTCCGTAGTAGGAGAAACCAAAAACAAAAGGTGGGTTGGCAGCATTGCGTCGCTCATTCAGGCGGTTGTTGATCATGGTGGAGAAGAGTTGCTTGGCCAGTTGCTCCTTATAATCGACTACCGTTTCTACTGTCGGGGCTTCATTGCGATCCTTATAGGCAATTTGCACCTGGGAGAACGCAGCCTCGGGATCAGCAGCAATGGCGATCAAAGTTTCTTCGTGGTTCGGAAGGGGATAGGACTTGCGCTCTTCCGGATTTTTTGCTTTATTGATGGAGCTGAAATGCGATTTGATCTTTTTTTCCAACGTTTCCACATCCAGATCTCCCACAGCGATCACGGCCATAAGATCAGGACGGTACCAGGTCTTGTAGTAGTTGCGCAGTGCGTCATAACTAAAAGTTTCCAGATTTTCTTTGGTGCCTATAGGCAGACGTTCGGCATATTGAGAATTGTACATCAATTTGGGCAGGTACTCCTGCATCATGCGTTTGTCCGGACCTAGTCCCAGACGGTATTCTTCTAGAACCACGCCGCGTTCACCATCAATGGCTTCTTCCGTCAGGGTGGTGTTGTGCGCCCAATCTTCGAGGATTTGAAAACCTTTCTCCAACTTTTCCGGATCATCACTTGGGATGGGGAGGATGTAAACGGTCTCATCAAAACTGGTGTAGGCGTTCAGGTCGGCTCCAAATTTTACCCCGATGCTTTGTAAATAATCGACCAGATCATTTTTTTCAAAATTCTTGGTTCCGTTAAAGTTCATGTGCTCCATAAAGTGCGCAAGACCTTGCTGATCTTCATTTTCCATAATGGAACCAGCATTGACCACCAATCTAAGTTCTACCTTATCTTCCGGCTTTCCGTTATTTCGAATGTAGTAGGTGAGTCCGTTACTCAGGGTTCCGATCTTCACTTCTGGATCTACTGGTATTTTCTGCTCCTGGATGGGTGTAGACTTGCTGATGTCTTGAGCGGTCCCCAGAAAGCCCAGAAACCCTACAAATAGCAGCATGAACATTTTTCTTTTATTCATTTTCATTTTTTAATGGTTTTATGTGTGTTTGTTAATGTATCCTTTTTATTTCCCTTTTTTAGCACGGATCATCGCCTCTAATTGATCCCACATGGCTTCGGGAATTTGATTCAGTAAGTTGAACTGGCCGGCACCTTCCAGCCATTCGCCTCCATCAATAGTTACAACTTCCCCGTTGATGTAGGCGGAGAAATCAGAGACGAGATAGGCAGCCAGATTAGCCAATTCCTGATGATCGCCAACGCGTCTTAAGGGGACTTTTTTAGACAGATCAAATTTATCCCTGAGATCTCCGGGAAGTAGGCGGTCCCAGGCCCCTTTGGTTGGGAAGGGTCCGGGAGCGATCGCATTGAATCGCATACCGTATTTCGCCCATTCCACCGCCAGTGATCGGGTCATGGCCAGTACTCCGGCTTTTGCTGTTGCGCTTGGTACCACATAGGCCGATCCGGTCCAGGCATAGGTGGTCACAATGTTGAGGACCGTTTTATTCTTTTCCTCCTTGTCGATCCAATGTTTACCAAAGGCCAGAGTACAATTTTTAGTCCCTTTCAACACAATATCGATGATGGTGTCAAAGGCATTAGCAGAAAGCCGCTCCGTAGGCGAGATGAAATTTCCGGCCGCATTGTTCAGCAAGATATCTACGGTTCCGAATGCCTCTACGGCTCCTTGCAACATCTGTTCTACCTGATCGTAATGCCTGACATCACATTGCAGTGGTACCACACGTCCTCTGGTCTTTTCTTCAAGCTCTTGAGCAGTGGCTTTCAGCTTGTCTATGTTTCTGGAGGTGATGGCAACCTGAGCGCCTAGCTTTAAGAAGTATTCGGTCATTGATTTACCGAGGCCGCTTCCGCCACCGGTAACCACGATAGACTTCCCTTTTAAGGCGTCGTCTTTGAGCATGCTTTCTGTGTATTTCATGGTGTTTCAGTTTTAATTAAAAACCGACTGCCACAGCAGTCGCAATATCGCTATGAATCTTCTCTCCAAATGAAAAAAGAAGGGTAATTACTTAAATGAGGACAACAAAATATCCAATAATTCGATGGCCGCCTGACTGATTTTTGTTCCAGGTCCGAATACGGCTATAGCCCCTGCTTCAAATAAATAGGAATAATCCTGAGTGGGGATCACCCCGCCAACAATCACCATGATATCCGGACGGCCTTGTTCTTTTAAAGCCTGGATCACTTGGGGTACCAAGGTTTTATGTCCGCCGGCCAGGGAGGACACGCCCAAGATGTGCACATCATTTTCAACCGCTTGTTTGGCGGCTTCCTGAGGGGTTTGAAACAACGGACCGATATCGACATCAAAGCCTACATCGGCATAGCCGGTTGCGACCACTTTGGCACCCCGGTCATGTCCGTCCTGTCCCATCTTGGCAATCATGATCCGCGGCCTGCGGCCTTCCAGTTCCGCGAATTCATTCGCTTTTTGTCTTGCGGTTTTGAAACTACTGTCGTCTTTCACAGCTTTGCTATATACTCCACTAAATGATTTGATCTCTGCCTGATGTCGTCCGTAAACACGCTCCAGAGCAGCAGATATCTCTCCTAAGGTAGCTCTTTCCCGGGCGGCTTCCACGGCTAGTGCCAGTAAATTTTCCTGGCCTTCGCGAGCCGCTGTTTTCAAAACCTCCAATTTTTGTTGAACAACTTTTTCTTTCCGATCTTTCTTCAACTGCTCCAGGCGGTTCAATTGAGAAGCACGCACTGCATCATTATCCACTTCCAGGATTTGCATTTCTTCTTCCTCAGGTAGCTGGTACTTGTTGACTCCCACAATGACGTCCTGATTGCTGTCAATTCGCGCTTGTTTACGCGCCGCAGCTTCTTCAATACGCAATTTAGGAATGCCGGCTTCAATCGCTTTTGTCATTCCGCCCAGCGCTTCTACCTCTTCCATCAGTTCCCAGGCGCGTTGTGCAATCTGATCGGTGAGGCTTTCCACATAATAGCTCCCCGCCCAGGGGTCTACCGTACGCGTTATTTCTGTTTCCTCCTGAAGAATCAATTGCGTGTTCCGGGCGATACGCGCACTGAAGTCTGTAGGTAAAGCAATGGCCTCGTCCAGGGCATTGGTATGCAGGCTTTGGGTCCCGCCAAATACCGCTGCGGCAGCCTCAATGCAGGTCCGGGCCACATTGTTAAAAGGGTCCTGAGCTGCCAGGCTCCATCCACTGGTCTGGCAGTGGGTGCGTAAGGCCATGGACTTTGGATTCTTGGGGTTGAATTGGGCTACTAACTTAGCCCAGAGCATACGGGCCGCGCGCATTTTGGCGATTTCCATAAAATGATTCATACCAATTCCCCAAAAGAAACTCAGGCGGGGCGCAAACTGATCGATCTCCATGCCCGCCTTGAGTCCGGTGCGAATGTATTCGAGGCCATCAGCCAGGGTATATGCCAACTCGATTTCCGCAGTAGCGCCGGCCTCTTGCATATGATAGCCCGAAATGGAAATCGAATTGAATTTAGGCATGTACCGAGCCGTATATTCAAAAATATCCGCGATCAGCTTCATGGAGGGTTCCGGTGGATAGATATAGGTGTTTCGCACCATAAATTCTTTCAGAATGTCATTCTGAATGGTTCCTGATAAGGCTTTAGGAGATACCCCTTGTTCTTCGGCAGCCACAATATAGAAAGCCATGATGGGCAAAACAGCTCCGTTCATGGTCATGGATACGGACATTTTATCCAAGGGGATACCTTCAAAAAGAACTTTCATATCCTCTACAGAATCAATAGCTACTCCGGCTTTGCCCACATCGCCCTGTACCCGTTCATGATCACTATCATAGCCGCGATGGGTAGCCAGGTCGAAGGCTACAGAAAGTCCTTTCTGTCCGGCTTTCAGATTGCGACGGTAAAAGGCATTGCTTTCTGCTGCTGTCGAAAAACCCGCATACTGGCGGATAGTCCAGGGACGCTTCACGTACATGGTGGAGTAGGGACCTCGCAGGTAAGGCGGAATCCCGGCTACAAAATCGAGGTGTTCCAGAGATTCGATATCTTCGGGATCGTATTCCTTGTGCCGATCGCTTTGACTCTCCGTCATTGGCACTTTAGGGGGTGAAGACTTTGATCTCCCCGGATGCTCAACAGTAATGTGCTGTACGTCAACTCTACTCATCAGTTTGTGGCTGTTTCGGACGTTCCAGGTCATAGAGGTAATTGTAAAATCCATCGAAGGCGAGGTAGGTCGCCAGATAAGGATCTTCCACAAACCGCAGGGTGTGTTTGGTCATGATAGGTCGGAGTACTTTCGGTCCCAGACTATTGGCCTGATCGAGCTTGTCGTACACTTCTTTGATTTCTTCATGTTTAAAATTGTCTTGTAAACATTGCATCAAAGGATGATCGTAATTCAGATTACTTCTGATCCCGTCAGGATTCCATAAGCCTTCTACCTTTTTCAATTCTTCCAGGAGCATCCAGCTGTGCGGAGAAGCGATCTCCTGATAACGGGCTACTCCGTCCAGGCCTCCCCATACAAATTCGCGAAAGCCTGTGGCCAGATCTTTTCTAATGAAACCGCCGTAATCTCTCCCGTAATAATTGGTGATGTCGTTTTGAAATGACCAGACGGCCTCTTTGAGCAAGTCAGGATCTATAGCATCCTGCCCCCCGGAATAAGCGCTGCATTCTACCGGATAGGGCATGTCTTGAAACTGATAGGTGATATCCGACTTTTTGTCTTGAGAACAGCTGATTCCGAGAATAAATAAACAAATAATTAAAAGTGACTTTATTTTTATCATCATGATTCTTGTGCTAATCGTTCTTGTTCCAGAGCTTCTGATAATCTTCTCTGAATTATGGGTTCAATCAGGGTTTTAGTATTGCGTTTTTTAAGGAAGGGATACAACTCCAATTCCTGTTTCATGCGATCTTGCGGATTTTTATGTTTGTTGCTTCCAATCAACACTTTTTGTCCGATATCGAATCGTTTTTGCTCCTTTTCAGCTTCTTCTTTGATCTTTCTTTGAATTTCGCCAGCGTGCAAGCGATCGATCAATCCTCCGGCTTTTTCAATGGCCTTATAGATGGGGAGTGTCTTTTGAATGAGTTCGTGGGTCATGGCTTCAATATAGTAGGTGCCGTCTGCGGGATTTTTAACTGCATCCAAATAACTTTCTTCCCGGAGTATGAGTAATTGATTACGAGCGATACGCTGCCCGAATTCATTGGTTTTGTGATACAGGCTATCATAGGCCTGAGTCAGAATGACATCGGCTCCACCCAGTGCTGCGCTCATGTACTCCGTAGTGGTGCGGATCATGTTGGTGTTATAATCGTAAATGGATTTATTCCGTTTTGCGGGCGTAGCGATAAGATGCAGGTCTTCTCGAAGCTGAAATTCTTTAGCAACCGATTGATACAGTAGGCGTAAAGCTCGAAGCTTGGCGATTTCGAAAAAATAATTCCCGCCACAAGCAACCTGAAAACTCAATAACGGATTTGCTTCAGCCTTTGCGCCACGCGAATACAGGACATTCAAATATTCAGTAGCGTGGGCAAGACCGTAGGCCAGTTGCTGTACTGCGTTTGCTCCTGCATCGGCGTACTGATCCATTCGAATAGTGAATGCGCTCTTCATTTCCGATTGATCGCTCCAGTAGCTGATCTCTTCTAAGTCTTTTGATCGCGAATGGTTCCAATTTCCGGTAGAAACCAAATTGCCGATCGGATCGTGGAGTAGATAAACGGGGTATTTGTGTTCCTGGATAAAGCTTTGAAAGTCCTTTATAAAAAGTTCATCACGAAAGGAGCACTGAAAATACAGGGGTGTTTTTTCAGGAATGTCAATCAGTAATTTTTCAATATCAAACGCTTTCTCCGCAATAAAGAAGAGGGATTCTGTTCCTCTTTCCAGATTTTCAAGGGCTACCTTATTGGCGATCTTTTCGTTTAAAATAAAGAAGGATTCACCAATGTTCCAATGTTCCGGATGGCCGGGTATCGGTCCGAGGGGTTCGAATGAATCCCGATGGTAGAATGGTTTTACATGCACCCCCTCAGGACTGCTCCAAACGAGTTCCTCATTATAATCGGCGCCTTGAAGATCCATCTGGATCTTTTGTTTAAAGGCTTTTGCTGAAACCGGGTCAAAATCGGTGAACAAGGACGTATTACTCATTTTTTTGAGGGATGCTATCTTCGTATTCAATGATAAAGACTTCTTCGCCTTCTTTCTTCATATAGTATTCTTCTCGGGCAAATCGTTCCAGTTCGTTACTGTCTTTTAGACGCTCAATTTGCTCACGATCACTGCTGATCTCTTCTTCAAAATATTCTTTGTTGCCTTCCAATTTATCAATTTCATCATTTAGTTCTTTATGGATCAACCAGGAATTTCCGTCAAAGAAAAGCATCCATACGCCAAACCCCAGCAGAATGAGCACATATTTATTAGCGATCACTTTAAACCAGGTCTTTTCTTTTAAAGATTGGAACAGCGGCATCAGGATAGGGCTATCTTTTCATTAATAATGGTTTGCAATACACTCACAGCAACCGTATTGTAACGATTGTTAGGAATAATCAGATCGGCAAATTCTTTGGTAGGTTCAATGAATTGAAGATGCATGGGTTTTAAGGTCTCCTGATACCGACTTAACACTTCATCAAGGTCCCGTCCGCGCTCTTTTATATCTCGTTTCAGTCGGCGTATGAGTCGTTCGTCACTGTCAGCATGGACAAAGATCTTGATGTCCATCAAATCCCGGATTTCTTTCTGCGTCAAAATGAGAATGCCCTCAACAATCATCACCTTGCGGGGGGCAGTGGTGATGGTTTTCTTAGTGCGGTTGTGCTCCACAAAGGAATACACCGGTTGTTCAATGGACTGTCCACTGCGCAAGGTTTTTAAGTGAGAGGCAAGTAAGTCAAAGTCTATGGCTTGCGGGTGATCAAAGTTGATCTGAACCCGCTCCTCATAGGAGAGGTGAGAGGTATCTTTATAATAAGAATCTTGAGATACGACAACCACCTCTCCTTCCGGCAATTGCTCCACAATTTGATTGACCACGGTTGTTTTTCCGCAGCCGGTTCCTCCTGCAATACCGATGATAAGCATAGCTCGTTTACTTTGTCACAAATTTAGGAAAACACGACCGTACATCGGTTGGATTTCGCTTTCGCGAAAGCAGAATCTAAAAAATAATCAGTACGGACTTCTAAGCGTTTTGGTTTCAGGCGTCTGGGGGAGGTACTTAACCACAGAAGTTTCCTAGCTCTGTTCACTGCAGTGGTGCACTTTAGATCAAACGGAGGCTTAAAAAAGAGTTTAAAAGCATTCTTTAAAATCTATTCCTATATTTAGCAAACTAAAACCAACCCATGATCGATATTTTATCTTTTGTAGGCTTTACCGCTCTGGTAGCGATCATTGCCTATTTCGCTACGCGTGGAACCAATGAGAATAGTAGTGACGGCTACTTTTTAGGAGGTAGAAGTCTAACGGCAGGAGTCATTGCCGGTTCGTTATTGCTGACTAACCTCTCCACCGAACAGATCGTAGGTCTAAACGGTCAGGCCTATACCGAAGGTATTCTGGTCATGGCCTGGGAAACATTGGCGGCTATAGCCATGGTGGTCACTGCGGTTTTTTTACTACCCCGCTATCTTAAAGGTGGATTGACCACAGTACCTCAGTTTTTGGCCAAGCGTTATGATACGACTACAAAAACTATCACTTCAGTACTCTTTCTAACCGGTTATGTAGTGGTTTTACTGCCTATTGTACTCTATTCCGGTTCGGTAGCCATAAGTACCATGTTTGACGTTCCAGAACTACTAGGTGTTTCCCGTACCACCGCACTTTGGATCTGTGTATGGGGAATTGGTATCGTGGGGTCGATCTATGCGGTTTTTGGCGGACTTAAAGCGGTGGCGGTATCCGACACTATCAATGCTATTGGATTGCTGATCGGGGGCTTGATGATACCCGTGTTTGGACTGCTGTATATAGGTGATGGAAGTCTAGGTGAGGGTATCTCTACTTTAATGAACGAGAATCCTGAGAAATTTGATTCCATTGGTGGTCCGGATGCTTCGGTGCCTTTTGCAACCATATTTACCGGTATGATGCTGGTTCAATTGTTCTATTGGGGAACCAATCAGGCCATCATACAGCGGGCACTGGGAGCCAAGAATCTTAAAGAAGGACAAAAAGGGCTCTTACTTGCCGCATTTATAAAGATATTAGGTCCGTTGATCGTCGTACTACCCGGAGTCATTGCCTGGCATATATTTGAAGGAAATCTGGCCGTGGCCGACGAGGCCTATCCAGCCCTGGTAGCCCAGGTGCTCCCTTCTGCTTTGGTAGGCTTTTTTGCTGCTGTACTTTTTGGTGCGATCTTGAGTTCCTTCAATAGTGCGTTGAACAGTTCAGTGACTCTATTCGGTATCGATATTTACAAACAGTACATCAAGACCGAGGCCACTGACCTCGAAGTCGTTCGTGCAGGGAAACTTTTTGGAGTATTACTCGCCTTGTTCGCCATGTTTATCGCGCCTTTTATCGCTAACGCCGGTAGTTTATTTGGATATCTTCAAGAAGTGAATGGAATTTATAGTATTCCTATCTTGACCATTATTGTAGTAGGCTATGTCACTAAAAAAGTACCAGCCATCGCTGCTAAAATTGGGATCATTTCGGGTTCTGCACTCTACTGTTTGAGTCAGTTTATTCTTAAGCCATTCGTTTTTGGAGAGGATAACTATCCCCATTTCCTGCATGTCATGGCTATTCTTTTCGTACTGAACATCATCATAATGCTGGTGATCGGTCGGTTTTATCCTGCAGCCAAAAGTTTTGAGTTGGAGTACACCCGGCAGGTGGACATCAATCCTTACAAATACGTCAAGCAAGTGGGTTTACTGATTGTGGTAATTGTAGTAGGGGTTTATATCTATTTTGCTTAGATTAAAAAATAAGCAGCCCGGTTTCGGGCTGCTTTTCAATTTTATCTAATTACTGATTAATCAAATCAGCAGTGGCCTTGATATTATCTTTCAGGTCTTTAGCAATCTCCTGATTTCCATCTTCGTCATTCGGATTGATTTCGATAACCCCATTTTCATTCCCGTCGCGAGCTTCAGTGAGGTCAATTGTATTTAAGGAATTGAGAAATTGACTGATGTCAAAAGTGACTGTAAATTGTACATTTCCATTGACAACTTCGACACCAGTACTTCGACCTACGTCAAGATTCTCACTGGTATCGTGCCAGAAGACAAAAGGCACATCATTCACGGTACCCTCAATGTAGATTGATTTATCGTACAAGTCATCGGTTATAGGCAGATCCTCATCCTTATGAAATTTAAAACGTAACTCTTTATAAAGCCCATCTGGAACATTTGCTTGTCCAATGGTTTGTGTTATGGCATCTCCATTATCTAAAAGATCAATTTGGTAAGGACCTCTAAATTGAATTTCTTCAGTATCCAGATTACTGTTTGGGTCATTGTCATTTTTAAAGACCACATCCCGAATCGAAAATTTAAAATCGGTGAAAATGACATGATCATTAATTTTCTGAATGGAAGCTACGGGGCTGTTCCCTGTAGTAGCTGACACACTCAATCGCAAACTACTTCCGTCTGAATCATCACTGGAACAGGAGGTCAGTAGGGTGGCAAATAAGGCAATCAGAAGAAGGCGTTGAGCCCAACTTACATTGTTCATAGTTTTAGGATTTTTATTCATTGATAAAACAACAGGTAACCAGTAATTCCTACCCTGACTATCGTGTTTTAAGAATATTTTAAGTGTTGACTAGAGGGCAGGAGTGATGTTTTAGTCACTATAGTTAAACGTATAGTTTCCTTAGTAAACTCCCTTGCAACTAGAAAATGACGCGCTAATCGCGCTTTCCATTTTTTGTTTCCGGAGGATTAGAATGATGTGCTCATCGGATTTAGATTTCGCCTTCCTATGGTCGGCGCAATCCTAATAAACCCTCCTTGCAAATAGAAAGAGAAAACGTCCCTGGCGGTCCGTTCTCCATTTTGATTGCCACTTACAGATAAGTAAACTCTTGGCTGTTGATTATTCCATTACTGTTTACAGGATTTGCATAATCCTAATAAACCCTCCTTGCAACTAGAAAATGACGCGCTAATCGCGCTATCCATTTTTTGTTTCCGGAGGATTAGAATGATGTGCTCATCGGATTTAGATTTCGCCTTCCTATGGTCGGCGCAATCCTAATAAACCCTCCTTGCAAATAGAAAGAGAAAACGTCCCTGGCGGTCCGTTCTCCATTTTGATTGCCATTTACAGATAAGTAAACTCTTGGCTGTTGATTATTCCATTACTGTTTACAGGATTTGCATAATCCTAATAAACCCTCGTTGCAACTAGAAAATGACGCGCTAATCGCGCTATCCATTTTTTGTTTCCGGAGGATTAGAATGATGTGCTCATCGGATTTAGATTTCGCCTTCCTATGGTCGGCGCAATCCTAATAAACCCTCCTTGCAACTAGAAAAGCGAAGCGCTGCTTCGCAGCCCTTGTCCTTTTATGTCCTTCGCCACTTTCAAAAGCAAGCTTTTGACGTGGCTCTGAACAAAAAACGGTTTGCTTTCGCAAACCATTTTTCTACTTAGTCGGGATGACAGGATTTGAACCTGCGACCCCACGCACCCCATGCGTGTACGCTACCAGACTGCGCCACATCCCGATGTTATTAAATACTTCCCATTTACGTGGTTCGTACTGTGGTTTTTGATGATTCGAAATACGAAGCTAGTCGAAGGGCCACATCCCAATTTTAGGATTGCAAATATAGGTATAAGGACGTATTGCCAAAACCAAAATCTAACTTTTGTAGTAGGAGCCCTTTTCCGGCAATGAAGAAATAACTTGTAGTATTTTGATTTTTCGTATCTTATATACGCTTTTGTTGTCTACCTAAATTCGTGCACTATGAAAACCATTAAAAACTTTGTACAGCTGGCAGGTGTCTTTGTATTCATTTACCTACTTGCTTCCTCCTTCAACAACCATCCTGTTCAACAAACCACCTATTCTTTGAGTGGAGTATGGGAATTACAGAATCAATTTTTATATGATGAGAATCGCGTGATCGACACCATCCTAAACGAGGATAACTACCGTCAAGTTAAAATGTATCACGATGACCGGGTGATGTGGACTCGATTTTCTCCGGGAGATACCGAAGAATGGTTTGGCTATGGGAGTTATACCAATACACAGGATGAGTTGATCGAAACCTTGGAATACGGTTCTGCTACAATGATGAAGATCGTGGATACTATGCGAGTCTTCTCCTTTGAATTACAGCTGGAAGAGGATGCCTTTACTCAGATCACTTTGGACGAGAATGGCAATCGTATTTCCTCTGAAAACTACAAACGCATTAAGTAGATCCTGCTATTTTTGTTCTTGGACTTTTGTCACCTCCTCGATGGTGACCGGAGGCTGAATGTCATTGTCCCAGGAATTTAAAGTGTAATTCATAACGTCAGCGATTTCCTGCTCACTCAAGCCCTGGTCCATCATCATACTGTTATAGACTTGACCGTTGACCGTTATTTCACCGCTCAATCCGTACTTTAAGGCACGAATACTAGCCGTTCTTTTTTCGCTCAACCAATTGGAATTATTCAATGGCGGATAGACTCCATCCACTCCGCTACCATCCGGTAGGTGGCACTGTGCGCAAAAATCCTCATAGACCATCGCTCCGCGCTCTATGCTTTTCTCCAGGTCTGGATTTTGAAGGTTGAGTGGCGCTGTTTGATCGGCTGTGATCATGGAGTACTCTTTTGAATCCGTCTGTTTACACGAGATCACTAAGACAAATACTAACACTAAAAGTTTAAATGATTTCATTTTTTCAGCAGTTTAACGATTCCAACTCCTTCTACACCCAGATAGACGTAGCCGTCCGGTCCTTGTATTATTTCGCGTAAGCGTCCAATATTTTCTAACAATTTGCGCCGGCCCACTACCTGATCGTCTTCTAAAATCACATGTTCTAAATATTGAAATTTCAAGGATCCTACCAACAGATCTCCTTTCAACTCTGGATACTGATCACTGGTAACATAGGCCATTCCGCTTGGAGCGATGGAAGGTACCCAGTAGTAGAGCGGTTGTTCCATACCTTCTTTGGTGGTAAGATCGGTGAAAGAGGTACCACTGTAATTGATTCCGTAGGAGATTACCGGCCATCCGTAATTGTTTCCGGCCTGTACCACATTAATTTCATCACCACCTCGCGGACCGTGTTCGTGTACCCAAATGGTATTCGTGTCCGGGTGAAGGATCATCCCTTGCGGATTTCTGTGTCCGTAACTGTATATGGCTTTTTTTGCATCTTCCTGATCGTAAAAGGGATTGTCTTTGGGAAAGGTTCCGTCGTCATGCAATCGGTAGACTTTCCCGCCATCACGCGTAATATCCTGCGGATTCACATCGCGCTCTCCACGTTCGCCTATGCTAAAAAATAAATAACCGTCGTCATCAAATACGATACGAGAGCCAAAATGCTGTCCTTTGCGGGTGTTAGGTGTGGCCTTGTAGAGTTGCTCAACGTCTACCAGTTGATTGCCTTTTAATTTGGCGCGAATCAAGGCCGTGTTTCCGCCTTCTCCGGGACCGTCTTCAGAGGCATGTGTCATGTAGATCCAGCCATTTTCTTCATAATTGGGATGTAGGGTGATATCGAGCAATCCGCCCTGACCGCGAACGTAAATTTCAGGCAGACCTGAGATCAGTTGCTTTTGACCGTCTTTAAAGTGAATGAGTTCCCCTTTCTTTTCCGTGATAAGCATACTCCCATCCGGCAGGAACTCCAATCCCCAGGGAATGTCCAAATCGGGTACGATGGTTTCAAAAGTATATCCATCCGCCGTACTTAAGGGGACATCATTTTGGCGCTCTTCTTGGGCGCAGGCTAGGAATAGGCCAATGAAAAAGAAGGATAGGAAAGAAATGGTACGCATACATTCAATTTTTAAGCTAAGGTAAGAGCCTCCGATTTTCTTCTGTCTTAAGGGCACGTTAAAACCTATTACAGCTTGTTATTAATCTATTGATAAATCAAATCCATAGCTCCAAAAGTCCCTGCTTTAATTCCTATTTTTGTAATCAATCTAATCAAGGAGCGACCCAGTTCCTTCCAATTAATAAAGACAATAAGCCATGGCTAAAGAGCGTATAAAATGTTTGATCATCGGTTCAGGACCTGCTGGCTACACAGCGGCCATTTATGCTGCGCGTGCAGACCTGAAACCCATCATGTACACAGGAATGGAGCCCGGAGGGCAATTGACCACCACAACGGAAGTAGACAACTTCCCCGGGTATCCGGAAGGAATTGATGGTCCTACCATGATGGTGCAATTACAGCAACAAGCGGAACGCTTCGGCACGGAAGTCCGTATGGGCATGGTCACCGCCGTACAATTTGCTGAGGAGCCCGGTGGTATTCATCAGATCACCGTGGACAATAAGACCGAATTGGAAGCAGAGACTGTGATCATTTCTACAGGAGCCTCGGCGAAGTATTTAGGATTGCCTTCAGAACAGCGCTTACGAGGAGGAGGAGTTTCTGCTTGCGCGGTGTGCGACGGATTTTTCTATAAGAATCAGAAAGTAGCCATCGTTGGCGGTGGAGATACCGCAGCAGAAGAAGCCACGTACCTGGCCAACATTTGTGAGCATGTGACCATGTTGGTTCGCAAAGACGAAATGCGTGCTTCTAAGGCGATGCAGCATCGGGTCAATGCGAAAGAAAACCTGACCGTTCTCTACAACCACGAAGTAGATGAAGTTTTGGGAGAGCAGGTGGTTGAAGGCCTTCGTATGGTCAATAACAAGACGGGCGAGAAAAAAGAAATCGAGATCACTGGTTTATTCATTGCCATTGGCCACAAGCCCAATACAGATCTGTTCAAGGGGCAATTGGAAATGGACGAAACCGGTTATTTGATCACCAAAGGCAAGTCTACCAAAACCAATAGACCCGGGGTTTTTGCTAGCGGGGACGTACAGGACAAAGAGTACCGTCAAGCAGTCACTGCTGCGGGTACCGGTTGTATGGCGGCACTCGATGCGGAGCGCTATTTGGCCGAGGTGGGCAGTATTGAGGAAGTCAGTACGACCACCCAGTGGTAAAACCGAAAAGATGAAAATGAGAAAGTCCGCGATACGCGGACTTTTTTATGCTTGTGCGTAATAGTTGAAAGCTTCCTTGACCAGATCGATGGACGCCGTTTGATCGATCACCGCCTGACCGATCTCTTTCAGAAACACATACCGTACCTGGCCGCGTTCATTCTTCTTGTCGTGCTTCATCAATTCAATAATCCCGTCAATATCAGACTCCAAAAAGGTTTCTTTTTCAAAATAGCTCAAGAAGGTCTGGGTAATGGCATGGAGTTGCGCTTCAGGCAATCCGGATCGCTTTCGCGAAAGGTAACTTTCGAGTATCATCCCAATGGCAATGGCTTCGCCGTGCAATAAGCGTTTTTTCTGCTCCTGTTCCATGCAATAGGATTCGATGGCATGTCCAAGTGTGTGCCCAAAATTCAACGTTTTCCGGAGATTTTGCTCCTGAATGTCTTGCAATACGACCTCATTTTTGATGACCACACTTTGATGGATCAGGCCGGCCAGATCTTCTCCGTCCAGCTCTTTGAGCTGCTGCAGTTGGTTCCAGTAATCGGCATCGGCAATAAGTCCGTGTTTAAGCATTTCCGCCAATCCGGAGCGTAATTCTTCCGGGGGCAGCGTGCCTAAAAAGTCCACGTCAATCTGCACCAGGAGTGGGGTATTGATCACCCCGATCTGATTTTTAAGCGCCCCCAGATCAACCCCTGTTTTTCCACCCACCGAGGCGTCAACCATGGCGAGTAGGGAAGTGGGTATGTTGATGAAAGGAATGCCGCGTTTATAGCAACTGGCGATAAATCCACCAATGTCCGTAACCACACCGCCACCCAGGTTGAGGATCGCACTTTTGCGGTCGGCACCCAGCTCTGCAAGTACCTCCCATACTCCAATACAGGTATCCAGATTCTTATGCTCCTCGCCGGCATCGATCTCAATCACTTCAATGGGCGTATGGGTCTCCAATTGTCTCAGGAAAAGACCCAGGCAGTGCTCATGCGTGTTGGTATCGACCAGCACAAAGAGTATCGAGAAATCTTTTTCCTTAAGTAAGTCGTTAAGGGACTCATAACCAGGAGCATTGAAAGTAACTTGATAATCTGTTGAGGTGATGGCTTCCATAGGCTTTAAAACTACGGTGAAATTACCATTCTTTTTTGAATCCAAAAATCAGAAAGAGCCTATATTTGTTGGGCTTATACCCATTTAATTGAAGAGACTTTTCGACAACACAGAAACGGCTTTTGTACTGAAGTCAGACAGCGAACTCGAGCGTGCCTATTTTCTGTTTAAAATGATTTCCAAAGAACCGTTGGTACGCATTGGTACGGCGGTCACCAAATTTGCCTTAAACGCCAATCTACCAGTAGAGGGATTGATCCGCTCTACGGTATTCGATCATTTCTGCGGAGGAACTACGGAAGATGACTGTCTGCCCGTAGTAGACCGTATGTATGAGCACGGAGTCAGTTCTGTATTGGATTATTCGGTGGAAGGGAAGGAAAACGAACTCAATTTTGACCAGGCTTTGGATAAGGTGATGGAGATCACCGAGTTTGCCGAGGAGAAGGAAGCCATGCCTTTTTCGGTATTTAAACCTACGGGCTTCGGTCGCTTTGCGGTTTGGGAAAAGGTGTCTGCCGGTCGCGAACTCTCTACGACAGAGCAAGCGGAATGGCAGCGCATTGAAAAACGTTTTGATACTATTTGCGCCAAAGCTTCCGATTGTGGAATCTCGCTGCTGATCGATGCAGAGGAAAGCTGGATGCAAAGCGCCGCGGATGATCTGGTGGCCAAAATGATGGCTAAATATAATAAAGAGCGGGTCGTAGTATACAATACGCTGCAGTGCTACCGTCACGATCGACTGATCTACCTCAAAGCCCTGCACGCTGATGCCCGTGCCCGAAAATACAAGATCGGGATGAAGATCGTCCGTGGGGCCTACATGGAGAAAGAGAACGATCGCGCCAAAGAATTTGGTTATCCTTCCCCCATTTGTCCCGGAAAGGCGGCTACCGATGAAAATTTCAATACGGTGATGCGCTACATGTTTGAGCACCTCCAGGATATTTCCATTTTTCTAGGAACGCATAATGAAGAAAGCTGTTATATGGCCATGGATATTATGGAGGAAATGAAAATTCCTAAAAATGATCAACAGGTTTGGTTTGGGCAGTTGTACGGCATGAGTGACCACATCAGTTTCAACCTGGCGGCTGCGGGCTATAATGTAGCTAAATACTTGCCCTTCGGCCCGGTAAAGGATGTTATGCCTTATTTGATGCGACGGGCGGAAGAAAATACTTCGGTGGCCGGACAGACCAATCGCGAACTCGAGTTACTGAAAACCGAGCGCAAACGCCGCAACATTTAACCCCTAGCGCAAACGATTGATTTCCTGAACCGTGGCCGTGCTGTCGCAGTTCTGAACTTTCACATTGAGCTGTTCTCCCGGGCTGATTTCATAGATGATCTGATAGATGGGGCACGGTATGCCTCGCGGTTCGCTTTCGCGAAAGCGAACATCTCCTTCTAGAAGCGCTTGTTGAACCAGAGCACTATCCTGCATTAAGTAGGGCGCTGCATAAACTAAATTTTTGGTTCGAATATTCTTTAAGGTCCGCGCCGTTGGACCATAATCACAAGAGGGGATAGAGGTACCGCTTCCTTTGAGAAAGACAGCCAGCAGAATAAGACCTAAGGCGAAGCCACCCAGGTAGTAGCCCACCCGTTTGAGGATGTTCATGAGTTAAAAAATAAGCAGATTGATATCTCGATAGGAAAGATCAAACCAGTCGGCGACAGATTTATTGGTTAGAATTCCGTGGTAAAAATACAATCCGTTTTTCAATCCGCGGTCAAAGCGCAGTTTGTTTTCAAGTCCGCCTTCTTCGCCCATTTCCAAAAGGTACGGTGTAAAGATATTACTGATGGAGATAGAGGCGGTGCGCGCATAGCGGGCAGGGATATTGGGCACGCAGTAGTGAATGACCTCGTTCTTGACAAAGGTAGGATGATCGTGGTTAGTGATCTCTGAGGTTTCGAAGCAGCCGCCCATATCGATACTCACGTCAATCACGATGGCTCCTGGCTTCATGCCTTCCACCATGGTTTCGGTCACCACGACCGGCGCCCGGTTGTTCCCGCGCACCGCGCCAATGGCCACATCGCAGCGTTTCAGGGCTTTGATGAGGTTCTTAGGCTGAATGGTCGAGGTGTATAGCGGTCTACCCACGCTGTTCTGAATGCAGCGTAGTTTGGTCAGGGAGTTGTCGAATACCTTCACATTGGCCCCGAGTCCGAGGGCAGAACGAGTAGCAAATTCACCTACCGTACCGGCGCCTATGATCACTACCTCTACGGGGGGCACTCCGCTGATGTTTCCAAACATGAGTCCGTTCCCCTGATTTTGTGCCATAAGTTCAGCAGCGATCAGGATAGAGGCCGTACCGGCGATCTCGCTCAGGGCACGCACGGCAGGGTAGGTGCCGTCATCATCCCGGATGAATTCAAAAGCGAGGGCCGTGATGCGCTGCGCCGCTAATTTTTCAAAGTATTTCTTGGTTTGCGTTTTAAGTTGGAGTGCGGAGATCAATACCGTCTGTGGATTGATCATCTCTAATTCCTTAAGCGACGGTGGTTCCACTTTGAGAATGATGGGGCAGGAGAACACCTTGGAGGTATCTTTAGTGATCTCAGCTCCGGCCTCGCTATAGTCTTTGTCTTTAAAGTTGGCGCCCTTCCCGGCCCCTGATTCCATAAGGATCCGATGGCCATGGGCGGTGATGGCGGCTACCGCATCTGGGGTGAGGCACACCCGTTTTTCCTGGAAGGAAGTTTCTTTGGGGATGCCAATAAAGAGTTCGCCTTTTTTACGTTCAATTTCCAGGGTTTCTTCCTGGGGGAGGAGTTGCTCTTTACTGAATGGAGTAGAGGGGTAGCTCATGGATGCACGGTTAAGAATCTAAGGTACGACCTATCTGGGGAATCTACAATGGAGAGTCGGAAAAGGAGGCAGCAAAAAAAAACAAGCCCGATGAGGGCTTGTTTAAATTTTAATTTAGGGTTGAACGTTATCCCATAAATAAGGGTTCTTCTTGTTCTAGGCCGCTCGTGTCCTCATCGTCATCATCAGCATTCAAGATGATAGGCGCGTTGGGGTCTTCTTTTTGTAATTCGCCGGTAATGGTAGTACGGCCCAATTCGCTTAAATCGATACCATGTATGACATCAAAAACTTTTGTTCTAACAGTATATGCAAAAATTGCGACGATTAATATTATTGGAGCCATGAATAGAAATTCAGTACCGTCAACAAAGCTCAAATCGTCGTTAAAAATTATACCTATTTGAAAGCTATACATGACAATAGGAACTAGTATAGCATGATACCACCAATGTCTGCAAGTAAAGAACCAAATAAAAAGAAATAATAATGGTATGACCTTACCGAAGAGCGTCCAAGCAACTACTGCTACACTACCATAATAATTACTATCGTATGTAAAGAAAGCAGTTTTCCAAATCTTTATATCAGGAAATGCCTCATACATGTAATAAAGATAGGGCGACGCAATTAAAATAATTGCAACAATGCTTCCTGTTACTAGCGATTTAGATCTTGACCTTTTAGCCTTTCGATGGGATTTTGATTTTTGATCGTTCAATTGCTTGCTCATCATTTGAGGTTTCTTGAGCTGCAGTGTACGTTAAAGCGGTGGCGCCAGCAATCAGCAGGCCTAGGAGTAATGCCTTGATTTTCATAATAAGTGAGTTTTAATGTTAATGATTTGTTGTGTGCAATATCAAAAACTTCTTAAAACTGTGCACTATTCTCAGAAAATCGTATATTCGCGGAATTTTTAAAGAAAAATCCTACAAATACTCCCAATTCACTTCAGTCTCTGCAATTATTTAACATTAAATTAAGGATTTTATTCTTTTAATCCGATTTTACAACAGTCAATTGATGAATCGTTCAGTAATTAATTTCCTACAAATCTTAATTATTCTTAATTTTTATATTAACAAATATTTAACATAATGAATTCAGGGTCAATTCCCTTATTTTAGGGGTTTTTACCTCAATTCGGACTTCTTCCCGGCATTCCGGAAGATAGCTTTTCCCTTTTTCAGGCCATTCGATAAGGATCCAATTCCCTTGTTCCAAATAATCTTCAAAACCCAGATCCAATAATTCTTCCTCTTCCTGCAATCGGTACAGATCGAAATGATAGATCAAACTATTCTGCGCTCCCCGGTATTCATTGACCAGGCCAAAAGTCGGACTGGACGTGCTTTCTTGCACACCTAAGGCTTTTGTTAAGGCTTTAATGAGGGTTGTCTTTCCGGCGCCCAGGTCTCCATAAAACAAGAGTGTTTTATGTCGGGCCTGTTGTAAAACCTGCCGGGCAACGTATTCTACGTCTTGAAGTCCGTAGCTTAGGGTCATGTTGGGTCTAGGGTTTAGGGAGGGCTAATATAACAAAATTTTAAGAACGCAACGAATCAGCCCTAATAAAATTGCTTTTAGGGAGTTTTAGGCTTTAAAAAATGAAGAAAATACTTACAAGATGAATTTTGAACTTTGAATGTTTTAGTTAGGACAAGCTACTTTTATAAGTTATTCGACTCTCTGCTGGCGCAAAAGGGTCAGTAACTTTAACTAATTATGAGACCTTTATTCTTAACCATTTATAAAATGGGACAGTGAGTATAAAATATTAAAATTACCTTTAAGAGAATATAAAGTGTTTAGTATGAAGCTGTCATTCACGTTTTTTATTGCTTTCTTGCTCTCTAATGGTGCACTAGCCTATGCTCAAGATGAAACCAATTTGAACAATCGCCTGCAACACATGTCTTACAAGGAATTATTACGTCGGTATGACGACAACTTAGATTTATTAAAGATAGATTACATAATAGACAGTTTACTGGGTCAGGAAATTTCTCGAGCATATATAGCTAAAGCTAAGATCCTAAACGATTCCATAGAGATTGCACGAGGTTTTGAACGATTTGCCAGAGTAAGTCCTTACCCCCTAAATCTTTCCTTAGCAGACTCTTGCATTCATTACACCCCTAAAACTTTTCACAATAATTACCCAACCATTGGATATTTAATTAAAGGTGATTTTCTTTATCAATTTGGCCGAATTGAAGAAGCTATTGAAGCAACTGTTAAGGCTTACAATCTATCATTAAAAAGAAATAATCTTAATTATTTAGATATTGCCTTAAACCAACTTGCCGTTCTACAACTCGAGTGGGGAGATTTCGATGCCGGAATAATTACGATGCTAGATTATTTAGATTTTGTGCGCAATAATAAGGGTAAAATTGGTTATTTCTTTGAATTTTACAATGATGACTTTAATGAGAGTTTGGCATTGTTGGATTTAGCATATTACTCAGCGATGGCGTCAGATGTAGATAAAGCTAGAGAATATTTCCAAAAAGCTGAGGAATCATTTGAAGCACAACCAAAAACAATTAAGGCAGTATTGAGAGGTGAGTATTCTAGGGCAAAATTTATGGTTGAATATGCTGATAACAATTTAGATGAAGCCAAATGGACTCTTGATGCATGCCAAGAATTTAACGACACAGAATATGCAATTGGCAGATCTCTTTTTTACTATGGTATGTTAGCCTATAAAGAAAATGATTTGCAAACTTCTATAAAAAACATAATAAGCGCAGACTCTGTATACCAAAACCATCATTACCTCGACGTTTACCCAGAATTATTAGACGGCTATAAAGTATTGATTGATTATTACCGTAATAACGACCAGCCATATGCACAGATGGAATATATGGACAAATACATCGAGTACGATAGCATCGTAAATGCCAATTATAAGTACGTTCGCTCTGAAATCACCGAGCAAGTCCGAATTCCTGAACTCCTGGCCGAAAAGCAAGATATTATCGATCGACTGGACCAGGACAAAGCGAAATTAAGCACTCAGCGCTGGATCTGGATGGGCATGACCGTAGTGGCCAGCGCACTCTGTATCTGGTACTTTATCCGAAGAAGACAGTTGCGGAAACGCTATCTCGAATTACTGCAACAGGATGATGCCTCAGAAACCGTGGCAAAACCGAAAACGGAGATCAATTGTGTGGATTTGGACCCTGAACTTTGCGCACATATTACTCAGGAGCTGGAGCACTTTGAACAAAGCAAAGGCTATATCTCTCAGGAGGTCAGCCTGATCCGTCTGGCTAAGGTGATGAGCACGAACTCTACCTACCTCTCTCGCTATATCAATGCGACCTACAATAAGAATTTCAGTCAGTATTTAAAGGACCTCCGAATCGACCATGCCGTAAAACGGCTGCGTTACGATCCAATCCTCAAGAAGATGACCGTTGCCGCTATTGCCGAAGAAGTTGGCTTTGGATCCGGTAAGACCTTTGCCAAGGCTTTTAAAGAACGTACCGGAATACAACCCTCCTATTTTATCAAGCAGTTGGAAAATGATGAAGCGCCTCAGCTTCTTAACGAAGAATTACGCCCGCAAACAGAATAAGATTCCTAT
Organism: Flavobacteriaceae bacterium YJPT1-3; assembly: GCA_029866965.1. Classification (GTDB taxonomy): domain Bacteria; phylum Bacteroidota; class Bacteroidia; order Flavobacteriales; family Flavobacteriaceae; genus Croceiramulus; species Croceiramulus getboli. The sequence continues at coordinate 2,517,452 of CP123444.1, forward strand.
CAATGCACAGCTAGCTCCAACTAAAAATGAACGCATTGTATTTACCAACGCTGAAAGACTGGGCAATAGCTTCAACTATCGTTGTCCGCGCATAGCTGCTTGATTAAACATAGTATTTGACTTCGTTGCCATAATACGTACAATGGAGCATAGCATCACAACTATAACAAGTCAAAGTCTATGCTCTTACCATGTTGGAGTCTCAATTAGTACAGCAACTGTAGATTCTTTGATCATGCAGTGGAGAGGGGAGACTAAGCAGGTGTGATGACATACTCCAATTAAAGTTCGATGGCCTTTACAATCTCAACATTTTCCCGATCGTAGTAAAGCAGATCAGCAGGATAGTAGTCCAGGCTGTCTCTTTTGAGAAATTTGGCGTGCCAGCCCGATAATTTTTTACGAATGGGAGCATAGTGAAAGAATTGAGGATGGGTGGATTCCAAAAGATGCACCAGGAATTCAGAGCAATACATCCGCGTGGACTCATTCTCTAAGTTAAATTGAAGATCGAAAGCGACTCCGGCGAGAAAATCGGATTCAATTTTTCGCTGCAGTTGGACCTGATCGATCTCCGATCGCAACTTGCCAAAGGCCGCAAATGTCAAATCTTGCGGGGCGTAAAAAGAGGAAAAGTCGGTTTTCTTAAGATCGTTCTTTTGGGCGCTATTGACCACATGGTAGAGTACCCAATCACCATCCTGCCAATAGCCTAAGGCCACATGGCTGATGTACTCGTGCTTGAGATAATATGCCTGAGAAACTACCCCCTCTTTGGATCGGGTACCTCGAAAAAATAAATAAACACCCTCTTCCTGAGGAGCCTTTATGGCTCCCGGTTCCATCTGGCAACTCACTCCAAGAGTAACCAGGAATACCCACCAAAACCGACTTAATCTAGAATTGAAAGCCAACCCCAAACTGGAAGGCATAGAGCTGGGTAGTTTCAAAATCAGCATCATCATAGCTGTTAAGAAAGTCGGATTGAGAAGTCATACCCAGTTGGAAATTCACGGTTTCTCCTACCGGTAATAGGATACCAAAACCGACTCCGGCTCCCAGGTTAAAGCCATTGTCATCAATGCTTTGGTCATCAAACCCGGCAATCTCAACCTGAGCGTCCACTAAAAAGGAACCGTAAATTCCAAAGTCTACATAGACTGCTATTTTCTCCATCAGTAGGGCGCTATAGCGAACATCCACGGGAATTTGAAGATCCTGGTTGACCAGAAAAAAGGATTCGCCGGCGGCTACAAAATTTCCGGATTGCCGACGTAATCCTATTCGGGGACGGATCGAAAAACGGTCGTTGAGACGAAATCCACGGCCAAAGTGTACGGCATATACATTGGTATTGGTCTTAAACTCGCCTTCTCGTTCCAGTTCAGCGATTCCAAAGGAAGTTGTTGCAATCCATTCGGAAGCATTTTCTTGATTTTGAGCCCAAAGCAACCCACCCCAAAAGAGTAATGCGCAGCATAGCATAACTTTTTGCATACTTAAAAATGTTAAGGTGGATAGCTGCGAACTATCCACCCGGTTATATTCCATTGAGAGGTGTTTTTCTAAAACTTCAAGTCTTAGTAAAAAATCCACTTAACTTATAATCCACTTAAATAAACCTCTATATAGATTAATAAAGAGTACAAGTGCTTTTTTTTACTGGTACTTAAATATTGTAAAATTATTCGAAAATAATTGTCAAGATCAATAGTAACATCAAAATGATGAACAGCATTATTCCTGAAATCTGTTTATTGTTATTTTTAAAATCCATTAAATAAAAAATTGAGAGATAATAAAAATAAGTATAATCACTATTAATGTAACTAGTCTTATAGGACCTATCCTATAATTTAGGACTCTTTTCATTCGATTATTCACTCGCGCAGTCTGCTAAACAAGCAATTGAGTAAGAAATGGCTAGCGCATCCATAATTGGTGCTGGACCATCAGATGATGCAATTGCGATGGCTCCTATAGCACACGCAGCAGAGCACCAAAACCCTTTCTCAGTTGGAAGAACAGGAACATAGTTTCCAGACACCGGATCTAGAATCATATCTAAATATATATGTGTTTCTGGTTCTAGCACATTTATGACTAAAATTTTATTCGTATAATCTGAAAAATCGATGTAAATCGCAGAAAGTTCAGATTCTAAACCAATATATCTCCCTATAACTTGGTTGTCTTGAACAATAGGAAATGTTACTCCTTTGAAATCAGGACTAGATTTTCCAATTGATTCGCTAGAATATTCCTGCAAATGGTCGTATCTGGCCAGACTAGATTCGACTGGGAAATTCTTCTCAAATTTAGTTGTCGAATAAGTTGATAAGTTCAATACTTCCTCTTTAGAACAAGAAGTACAAAGAGTCATTATAATGAGAATGAATGTAACTGAGGTTTTTGTTATTTGCATGATGTTAAGTTTAAAGTTTCCTACTCTTTCGATTTTCAGAGGCCTCGTCTACGGATTTTAAGTCGGTGTAGCTTTCACATGATCGACTGTGGGGAGGAGCAGTCCCAGATCGCTCATCAAGTTTTCTACGAAGTTCGCTGGCCTTTTCAAGCCAAACAAGGGTTAGCTGGGGCGATTTGTAAATGAGGATGAGTTATTTATAAAGGGGGAGGAGGAGATCAGCTCAGGAAACCGAAGTCAAAAAAAAGCAAGTAATGGAGCCCAACAATGCGTTCAACAAGGCTCATGCTCCAGTGCAGCTTTTTGGAGATAATAGCCTGAAATTAATTAGCTCACACTTTTCGCGAAAGCCTAGGCAGGGTGTTGGTCGCACTGCCATTCATCAAAAAGTCGTAGGCTGACAATTGCATCAACGGCTATCGAGGCTCAAGCACCACAAAGGGAATGATCATCTCTTCCATAGAGACCCCGCCGTGTTGGTAAGTATTCCGGTAGTAGCTGACATAATGGTTGTAATTGTTCGGGTAGGCAAAAAAGAGATCGCCCTTGGCGAAAATAAAACTGCTGCTCATGTTGATGGTGGGCAGATGTATTGTACTGGGGTCAGTCGCCGCCAAGACGTCTTTATCTTCGTAGGTCAGGCTTCGCCCGGTTTTATAACGAAGATTGAGGCTGGTGTTTTTATCTCCAATCACCTTGGACGGATTCTTCACATTGATGGTTCCATGATCGGTCGTGATGATCAATTTGAAACCCAGGCGTTGCGCCTGTTGAATGATATCCAGCAGGGGCGAATTTTTAAACCAACTTTCGGTCAGTGAACGGTAGGATTTATCATTGGAGGCCAACTCCTTGATCACTTCCATCTCCGTTTTGGAATGGGAAAGCATGTCCACAAAATTATAGACGACCACAGTTAGATCGTTGTTCTTTTGACTTCGGAAGTTCTCGGCCAGACGCTTTCCGCCTTTTAAACTGGTGATCTTGTGGTATTCCCACTGAAGATTCACACCCAATCGCTTCATTTGTGCTTCTAAGAACGCTGCTTCATGCAGGTTTTTCCCGCCTTCGTCGGTATCGTTCAGCCAAAGGTCGGGGTGCTTCTTTTCCATATCGGCCGGCATCAACCCTGAAAAGATCGCATTCCGCGCGTATTGAGTGGCCGTAGGGAGGATGCTGTAATAAGGCTGTTCGCTCTTTTTCTTGTAATAGTTATTGATGATGGGCTCAAAGGCTTTCCATTGATCGTAGCGCAAATTGTCGACCACCACCAAGAGGGTGGGTTCCTCCTTGCTCAATTGAGGCACTATGCGTTCGCGAAAGAGCGTATGCGACATCACCGGACCGTCACCATCTGAAAACCAGGACGGGTAGTGCTTATCTACGAATTTGCAAAACTGAGAGTTGGCTTCGGTTTTCTGAGATTCCAGTATTTCAAACATCCCGGTGTCTTCAATGGTCTCCAGTTCCATTTCCCAATAGATCAATTTTTGATAAAGCTCTGCCCAGGCCTCGAAATCGTTGACCATGGCCAGATCCATGGCGATCTTGCGAAACTCCTGCTGGTAGGAGGAGGTGGTTTTTTGACTTACCAACCGACTTACATCCAAGTTCTTTTTTAAACTCAGCAGGATTTGATTGGGATTGACCGGCTTGATCAAGTAATCGGCAATTTTAGCCCCAATGGCTTCTTCCATGATGTACTCTTCCTCACTTTTAGTGATCATGACCACAGGTAGGGTCTCGCGCTTGGATTTGATCTCACTTAGGGTTTCCAAACCGGTCAGTCCGGGCATGTTTTCATCGAGAAAAACAATGTCATAATTTTCATTGTCGACCAACTCGATAGCTTCGGTACCACTCTGACATCCCGTTACCTCATATTCTCTCTGTTCCAGAAAAAGAATGTGCGGTTTTAATAAATCGATCTCGTCATCTACCCAAAGTATCTTGATGTTCGCCATATGCTTATATTTGTGTTTTTTAAAGCCCTTTTCTTGCCCGTTTCTAACAAACTTACAATAATAAACGACCCTATTTATGGATTTATTTCCATTCCCAATGGGCTCGTTTTTGATCTGATCAACCATCCGTATTTTCAGCGCTTACGGCGCATCTCTCAAATGGGACTTAGCTATCTGGTGTATCCTGGGGCGCATCATACGAGATTCCATCACGCGATTGGTTGTATACACGTCATGCAAAAGGCGCTGGAAGTCCTGGAGCGCAAGGGCGTACCCTTGAGCGAGGCCGAAAAAGAAGCGGTCCAGGTGGCGATACTTCTGCATGATATCGGACACGGACCTTTCTCTCATGCCATGGAGCACAGTATTGTGGAACACGTGTCTCATGAGTGGATTTCCTGGCGATTCATGGAAGCCTTAAACACCCATTTTAACGGAAGTTTAACCCTGGCGATCTCCATATTCAAGGGAGAGTATCCGCGTAAATTTTTACATCAACTGGTTTCCGGGCAGTTGGACATGGACCGTACCGACTATCTGAAAAGGGATAGTTTCTACACCGGAATGGCAGAAGGCAATATCAATACGGACCGTATATTGGCGATGCTTAACGTGCATGAAGACGAATTGGTCATCGAAGAAAAAGGAATCTATACCGTCGAGAAGTTCCTGGTCGCCCGACGGTTGATGTACTGGCAGGTCTATCTACATAAAACCAGTTTGGTGGCTGAGCAATTGATCATCCGGGTGCTGCAGCGGGCCAAAGAGCTTACCCTTCAGGGCCAAACCTTACCGGCCAGCAGTGCACTTCAATTCTTCCTGCAGAATCAGATCAACAAGGATAACTTTGATGGAGCGGTCTTAGCCACTTTCGCCCAGTTGGATGACTACGACCTGATCTCTGCGCTTAAAGAATGGTGTTCCCACAAGGACTTTTTACTTTCTGAACTGGCCAGGCGCATCATTGATCGCAAACTGTTGAAGGTGAAGATCCGTAAGAAAGCTTTCGCGAAAGCGAAACTGGAGCAACGCATCGCACAGACGGCAACGGCCTTCGGGATATCAGCAGAAGAAGCGCGTTATTTCGTCTTTGCCGGGGAGATCTCCAATCAAGGGTATTCATACACGGCCCGAGGTATCAACATCCTAAAAGAGAATGGAAAAATTGTCGATGTAGTTAAGGCCAGTGATCAATTGAGTTTGAAATCCCTATCCAAGGTCATAATCAAAAATTACATCTGTTATCCCAAGGGGCAGTCATGAGTCAAATTTTACTATTTTTGCGGAGATGAAATTTACAGCAGCACAAATTGCAGGGATACTGGAAGGCACTGTAGAAGGGAATCCGGACGCCGAAGTCTCACGACTTGCTAAAATTGAAGAAGGCGCTTCCGGATCATTAACTTTTCTAGCCAATCCCAAGTACACCTCCTATATATATAGCACGAACGCCTCAATCACGATCGTTAATCATGATTTTGAGGCTGAACAGGAAGTTTCGACTACCCTCATCCGGGTAGACGATGCCTATAAGTCCTTTTCCAAACTGTTGGAGTACTACAATAAGGTCAAGCTTAATAAAACAGGAATTGAACAACCCTGCTATATCGATGAGTCGGCGCAGTATGGAGAAGACATTTATTTGGGTGCTTTCTCTTATTTGGGGCAGAACGTTCGTATCGGAAAGAACGTCAAGATTTATCCCAATGTCTATATTGGCGACAATGTGACCATTGGCGATGATTGTGTGCTTTTTGCAGGGGCTAAAGTCTACTCAGAAACCGTGATCGGTAATGAGGTTTATATTCATAGTGGTGCTATCATTGGCGCTGATGGATTTGGATTTTCTCCCAATGAACAGGGGGCTTACGATAAAGTCCCTCAAACCGGAAACGTGATCATTGAAGATCACGTCGATGTGGGAGCTGGGACTACCATTGATCGGGCCACTTTGGGCTCTACCGTCATCCGCAGAGGCGTGAAGCTGGACAATCAGATCCAGATCGCCCACAATGTAGAGATCGGTGAACATACAGCTATAGCGGCTCAAACCGGCATCGCCGGGTCTACCAAGATCGGGAAACACTGCCTGATCGGTGGCCAGGTAGGGATCGTTGGACATATTACCATAGGAGATCGCGTTAAAATTCAGGCACAAAGCGGCATCAGCCGAAACATCAAAGACGGTGAAGTGCTGCAAGGCTCACCAGCCTTCGGCTATGGGGAATACAACAAATCCTACGTGCATTTCCGCAACCTGCCCAAAATTGTAAAAACGGTAAACAATCTAGAAAAAGATAAGGTTAATGATCGATAAATCAGGTCAAAAACAACGCACCATTGCCAAGGAAGTCTCTTTGTCGGGTGTAGGGCTGCATACGGGTAAGGAGGTAACACTCACCTTTAAGCCCGCTCCAGAAAATCACGGCTACGCCTTCAAACGCGTAGATCTGGAAGGTCAGCCGGTGGTTGAGGCTAATGCCAATTATGTCACCAATACCCAGCGCGGCACGAATCTAGAGAAAATGGGGGTTACCATTCAAACTTCGGAACACGTGCTTGCGGCCTGTGTGGGTATGGAAATTGACAACATCCTGCTCGAACTCAACGCTTCGGAACCCCCCATCATGGACGGCTCGTCCAAATTTTTTGTGGAGGCTCTCGAGAAAGCCGGAGTTAAAGAACAAGAGGCCTGCCGCAAGGAATTTGTGGTCACTGAAGTCATCAATTATCTGGATGAAGAAACCGGTAGCGAGATCATGCTGATGCCTGCAGACGAATACCAGGTGACCACCATGGTTGATTTTGGCACCAAAGTATTGGGCACACAGAATGCCAGCATCAAAAAACTCACCGAATTCAAGGAGGAGATTGCCGATGCTAGAACCTTTAGTTTTCTGCATGAGATCGAGATGTTGCTCGAACACGGCCTCATCAAGGGAGGAGATCTGAATAATGCTATTGTTTACGTCGATAAAGAACTTTCTCCGGAAACCATGGAGAAACTGCGCTCCGCCTTTAAAAAAGACAATATTTCGGTGAAGCCTAATGGAATTTTGGACAACCTTACCCTGCATTATCCCAATGAAGCGGCAAGACATAAACTGTTGGATGTCATTGGAGATTTAGCCTTGGCAGGAATGCGTATCCGCGGAAAGGTGATCGCCAACAAGCCCGGGCATTATGTCAATACACAGTTTGCTAAAAAACTGAAGAAGATCATCAAGCAGGAAGAGCGTAACAATGTGCCTCAATTTGATTTGAGTAAACCTCCGGTCAAGGATGTGAACGCGATCATGGCCATGTTACCGCACCGACCCCCCTTCTTGTTGGTCGATAAGATCCTGGAACTCTCCGATTCACATGTAGTTGGTTTGAAGAACGTCACGATGAACGAGCCGTTTTTCGTGGGCCACTTTCCCGGAGCACCCGTGATGCCGGGTGTACTGCAGGTAGAAGCCATGGCACAAACCGGTGGGATTTTAGTACTGAGTACCGTACCGGACCCGGAGAACTACCTTACCTATTTCATTAAGATCGACAATGTGCGCTTTAAGCAGCAGGTACTCCCGGGAGATACCCTCATTTTCAAATTAGATCTATTATCTCCCATCCGTCGAGGGATATGCCACATGCAAGGGTACGCCTATGCCAATGGCAAATTGGCCACCGAGGCTGAACTCATGGCGCAAATCGTTAAAGTAAAAAACAACTAAGATGAATCAACCACTGGCTTATGTGCACCCGGGTGCAAAAATTGCCAAAAACGTGGTCATAGAACCGTTCACCACCATCCATAATAATGTGGTGATTGGAGAAGGAAGTTGGATAGGATCTAACGTGACTATAATGGAAGGCGCCCGAATCGGGAAAAATGTAAATATTTTTCCGGGAGCGGTTATATCCGCTATTCCGCAGGATAAAAAGTTTGAGGACGAAGATACAGTTACCATCATTGGAGACAATACGACCATTCGGGAGTGTGTAACCATCAATCGGGGTACGGCTGACCGGCAGAAAACCGAAATCGGCAGTAATTGCTGGATCATGGCTTATTGCCATATTGCACACGACTGTATCGTAGGGGATAACTGTATTTTCTCCAACAACAGTACTTTGGCCGGACACATTACCGTAGGGGACTACGTAGTACTGGCGGGCATGGCTGCCGTTCAGCAATTTTGTACCATTGGGAATCACGCTTTTGTGACCGGAGGTAGCTTAGTTCGAAAGGATGTTCCTCCTTATGTCAAAGCGGGTCGCGAACCCTTGTCTTACGTGGGTATCAATTCGATCGGACTTCGACGTCGGGGGTATACTACTGAAAAGATCAGAGAGATCCAGGACATCTATCGTATCCTCTATCAAAAGAACTACAACAATTCACAGGCCGTAGAGATCCTGGAAGCTGAAATGCAAGCCACTCCGGAACGCGATGAGATCCTGCAGTTCGTTAGAAATTCGAAACGCGGAATCATGCGCGGTTACATGACAATAGGTTAATTTAATACTTCCATAGCAATGGCAACAACATCTGATATCCGCAAAGGATTATGCATACATTACAACAATGATATTTACAAGATCATTGAATTTTTACACGTGAAACCAGGCAAAGGTCCGGCCTTCGTACGTACCAAACTAAAAAGCGTCACCACGGGTAAGGTACTCGATAATACCTTTTCTGCAGGACACAAGATTGAAGACGTACGTGTAGAAACCCAGAAGTATCAATTCTTGTACAAGGACAACGACTTTTATCACTTCATGAATGAAACCGACTACACCCAAATTCGTTTGACCGAAAGCGCGTTGGATATGCCGGGACTTTTGAAAGAAGGAGAAGTGGTCACCATCATGATCAATACCGAGAACAATCTGCCGCTCTCTGTGGAAATGCCGGCTCACGTTGTTCTCGAAATAACACATACAGAGCCCGGGGTGAAAGGAAATACTGCCACCAACGCCACGAAACCTGCAACGGTAGAGACCGGGGCCGAGGTCAACGTTCCTTTGTTCATCAACGAAGGAGATAAGGTAAAGATCGAAACCGAAAAAGGAACTTATAAAGAACGGGTCACCGAATAACAACTAATAAACTTTTGTTATAATCCCATGCTATGGCTGCAAGTATGCACGTAGAATGGGATTTTTTTCTATGTTTAGCCTATGAAATTTCCAAAACCCGAAACTCTGGCCAGCATCGCTGCACTCCTTGAGGTAGACTTTGTGGGACCTGCAGAATTTCCGGTACTCGGCATGAATGAGATCCATGTGGTGGAACCCGGAGACATCGTTTTTGTCGATCATCCCAAGTATTACGATAAGGCGCTAAAATCGGCAGCAACCATTGTTTTGATCAATAAAAAAGTGGAGTGTCCGGAGGGCAAAGCACTGTTGATCTCTGATGATCCGTTCCGCGATTTTAATAAGCTGACAGCTCATTTCAAGCCTTTTCAAGCTTCCGCGAAAGCGATAGCTGACAGCGCTCAAATTGGAGAAGGTACCGTTATTCAACCCAACGTATTTGTTGGTAATCAAGTGGTCATCGGAAAGAATTGTCTCATTCACCCCAACGTCACCATATATGACGGAACCGTCATTGGAGATCACGTGACCATCCATAGTGGAACGGTCTTGGGTGCTGATGCTTTTTACTATAAGAAACGTCCGGAAGGATTTGATCAATTAAAATCAGGAGGTCATGTGGTTATTGAAGACCATGTCGATATTGGTGCCTGCTGCACGATCGATCGTGGGGTGACCGGTGCTACCACCATTGGAGCTGGATCTAAGCTGGACAATCACATACAGGTAGGCCATGATACGGTGATCGGAAAAAAAGCCCTGATCGCTTCTCAGGTGGGCATTGCAGGCTGTGTGGTTATCAAGGATCGAGTCACGCTTTGGGGGCAAGTAGGCATTTCCAGTGGCATCACGCTGGAGGACGATGTGACTATTATGGCGCAAAGCGGCGTGGGTATGGACTGTGAGGCCGGGAAATCGTATTTTGGCAGTCCGGCCGGAGAAGCCCGACAGAAATACAGAGAATTAGCAGGAATCAAGCAAATTCCGGCTATCATAGAAAAACTGAAATAATATGAAATCAACTGCTAAGCAGATCGTAGAGGGGTTTTACAAATCCAATTTCTTCAACGATCCAGAGCTCCTGGAAAAGTACGTGCATCCGGATGTGGAACTCTACTGGAATGCCGCTACGGGTTTTTCTAAAATGACCTATTCGGATCTGGACCGTATGATCACCGAAATGTCCAAATCCTTTATTTCCTTGCGGCCTTCCATTACGCATGTGTTGCAGGATGGAGATCAGGTCGCGATACGATATACCTACTATGTCCGTACTATCGAAAATCCCGATGAGGAGATGGTCATCATTCATTTTATTGCCATCTGGGAACTGAAAGACGGAAAAATGTACCGCGGTTATCAGATCAGCCAACCTGCCGATGAAGACCCGGAAAATCTAGAGGCCTACAAGAAGATAAAGTTCTAAGATTGCTTTCCTTTTCGTAGTGAAATAGGTACTTTTGAGAGCAACTATTAAAATCCATTATGAGCGTATTAGTCAATAAAGATTCAAAGATAATTGTACAAGGTTTTACCGGTAGTGAAGGTACCTTTCATGCCGAACAAATGATCGAGTATGGAACTCAGGTCGTTGGTGGAGTCACTCCGGGCAAAGGAGGACAAGAACACTTAGGGAAACCGGTTTTCAATACCGTAGCAGAAGCGGTCGATAAGACTGGTGCTGATGTATCGATCATCTTTGTACCTCCTGCTTTTGCCGCTGATGCGATCATGGAAGCCGCCGATGCCGGAATCAAAGTGATCATTACGATCACGGAAGGGATCCCAGTTGCTGACATGGTGAAAGCCGCTGATTATCTGAAAGATCGCGATAGCCGTCTTATTGGCCCAAACTGTCCCGGCGTAATCACTCCTGGTGAGGCCAAGGTGGGAATCATGCCTGGATTCGTATTCAAAAAAGGAAAAGTGGGTATTGTTTCTAAGTCGGGTACCCTGACTTACGAAGCTGCTGACCAGGTGGTCAAACAAAACCTGGGTATCACTACCGCAATTGGTATTGGAGGTGACCCCATCATTGGGACGACCACCAAAGAAGCTTTGGAGCTCTTGATCAATGACGAGGAAACAGAATGTGTGGTCATGATCGGAGAGATCGGTGGTCAACTGGAAGCAGAAGCTGCTCAATGGTATCAGAAAAGCGGAAGCAAAAAACCGGTGGTTGGATTTATCGCCGGTGAAACGGCACCAGCAGGACGTACCATGGGACATGCAGGAGCCATTGTAGGGGGGAGCGATGACACTGCAGCAGCCAAGAAGGCTGTTCTTAAGAAATGCGGCATCCATGTGGTGGACAGTCCGGCTGAGATCGGGAAAAAGGTTGCCGAAGTAGTTGGGTAAATCAGTCTTCAATGAATAAATCAAATGTTTCACTTAGTGGTGATGCGCTCAAGCAGATCAAACTGCACTATCAGGAAGAGTACGCCAAAACCCTCAAAAAGTTAAAAGAGCTCGAGCAGGTATTACAGGAGTTAGATCCTGTGCAGCTGGATGCGGCTCCTGTCACGGAACTCAATACAGCTCCATCGTCAACCGCTGACAAGCCCAAAACCCAAAAGCGTAAATACAAGAAAAAACGCGGCCGAAAATCGGTTTGGGGCAAGTTCATCATGGATCGACTCAAGGCCACTCAGATTCCTTTATCCTATGATCAAATGACCAACCACGCCATGGTGGTCAAAAAATTAGCCCCTTCCGAAAAAGACAAAACAAAAAGAGCCATCAGCAGTGCCGCATTCAACCTTAGAAAGAATGCTGAAAAGATCGACACCTATGGCATTAAAGGAAGCCGGGAGAAATACTTAGTGCTTTCTTCCTGGTTGGATGATAAAGGCCAATTGGAAGATAAATACAAATCAAAAATAGCCAAGACCTCATGAAATTATTAGCAGGAAAAACAGCGATCATCACCGGTGCCAGTCGTGGAATTGGAAATGGAATCGCCAAGGTTTTCGCCAACCACGGTGCTAAGGTGGCTTTTACTTACAGTTCCTCCGTGACCGCAGCCGATGAATTGGAAAAAGAGCTTAAAGAGCTCGGCGTGGAAGCCAAGGGCTATAAGTCCAATGCTGCTGATTTTGAAGACTGCCAGCAATTAGCTGCCGCCGTTTTAGAGGAATTTGGAAGTATAGATATCGTAGTCAATAACGCCGGAATCACCAAAGACAATCTCTTAATGCGCATGAGCGAGGAAGATTTTGACAAAGTGATCGAGATCAACCTCAAGTCGGTGTTCAACATGACCAAGGCCGTTCAGCGAACCATGCTGAAACAACGCCAGGGGAGTATCATCAATATCAGCTCAGTAGTGGGTGTGAAAGGAAATGCCGGGCAGGCGAACTATGCCGCTTCTAAAGCCGGGATCATCGGTTTTTCTAAGTCCATGGCCCTGGAATTAAGTTCCAGGAATATCCGAACCAATGTGATCGCTCCAGGGTTTATTGAAACTGAAATGACCGATAAATTGGACGAAGCTACCGTAGCCGGTTGGAGAGAGGGAATTCCTCTAAAGCGTGGCGGCACTCCCGAAGATGTAGCCAATGCCTGCGTTTTCTTTGCCAGCGATCTGAGTGCCTACGTTACCGGCCAGGTATTGAACGTAGACGGCGGAATGCTGACCTAAACCTAACAGCGCTGAGTTGATCAGTGTTCTGAACTCTTTTCATGCAAAACTCAACACTGTTGTTCCTTTTTTTGGCGATAGCAGTTGCTATGGGTTTTGCGGCCTTTCAATACGCTTACCGATCTGAGTTAAGCGCTTCTAAGCGCTGGACCTTTGCCGGCCTGCGTTTCCTATCAGTTTTAGGTCTTCTTCTCCTATTAATTGATCCTAAGTTGGAGCAGGTGAGCTATTACACCGAAAAAGCGCAACTCGCCCTTTTGGTTGATAATACGGCTTCCATCGCGTTTTTAGAGCAGGAGGAGGCCGTCAAAGAAGTCGTTGCCCACTTTCGCGAAACGGATGCTGTGGGGACGGCCCTGGACGCCCTTGAAGAGCAATTTGACTTGAATTATTATTCTTTTTCCGGTCAGTTGCAAGGTCTGGATACGCTAGGATTCAGCGCAAAAGGAACGCGCATCGCACAAGCGCTAAAGGATGTGGAAGGAATTCATAATCGCGGCCGTTTGGCCAGTCTGCTGCTTTCCGATGGAAACCAGACCTACGGAGAGGATTACAGTTACTTCCGACCGCGTCAGGATCATGAGCTGTTCACGGTAATGGTAGGAGATACTATGCTGAAGCAGGACCTAACAATCTCCCGGATCAATTTGAACAAATATGCCTACATTAATAACACCTTTCCGGTGGAAGCTATTATTTCCCGATCGGGTGACGAGCCAATAACATCCACCGTTCGTATTTTAAGTAGCAATCAGACGCTCGCCCGACAAACAGTTCGTTTTGGGGCCGGGGAGCAGTCCCGGATTCTCAATTTTGAGCTTCCGGCTTCCCGGGTCGGCCTACAGCGGTATACCTTAAGTATCGATCCGCTGGACCAGGAATCCAACACACAAAATAACAGTCGGCGTTTTGCCATTGAAGTGATCGATCAGAAATCTAAGATCGTCATCATCGCCAACCAACTCCATCCCGATCTTGGTTTGTGGAAGAAAAGCATAGAGCGCAATGAATTGCGGGAAGTGTCTTATGCCAAGCCCGATATAAATCCGCAGGAACTAGAATCCTTCGATCTGGTCATTCTATTCCAGCCCGATGCGCAATTTGAGTCCGTTTACCGTTCTCTTGATGAGCGGAATGCCAATCGCATTACGCATGCCGGTGACGCGACCTCCTGGGGAGTGCTGAATTCCATGCAAAATAGTTTCAATAAACCGGTGACCAACCAGACCGATGAAGTCCTAGCGGTCGTCAATCCCGGATTTTCTTCCTTTGATTTAGGAGATTTCGAAGTCAATGATCTTCCACCCCTGTCCACCACTTTTGGAGGGGCTGTGCTCACGGCCAAGACCGATATCATGCTTTATCAGCGCATTGGAAATGTAGTTACCGATCAACCGCTTATTGCGCTCTTAGAGCAACAAGGACATAAAGAGATCCTGATCGATGGGGTGGGCTTGTGGAAATGGCGAGCTCAACAATTTGTGAATACCGGGTCTTTCGATGTTTTTGATGACTTCATCTCGAGCTTGATCCAATTTACGGCTTCTTCAGAGCGCCGTAATCGACTTGAAGTCGATTTTGAGCCCTTTTATTACGGGAGTCAGGACGTGATCATTAGCGCACAGTATTTTGACAAAAATTATCAATTTGACGGAGGAGAGCGTGTAGTGATTCAATTAACCCACGAGGAGACCGGGAAGGTAACGAATTCGGTATTTCTACGCAGCGGGAATGCGTATAGGCTCGACCTGTCTAATCTGGATCCCGGGGCGTATCGCTTTCGCGTAAGCGTACCCAACCAAAATTTAAGTTCGGACGGTAGCTTTACCATCATTCCATTTCAGGTGGAGGAACAATTCATCAATCCTGACCGTGAACGACTGGAACGCCTCAGTCAAGGGCGTCTCTATACGACGGGTCAGATAGACGCGCTGATCGAAGACCTACTGGACGATCCTAAGTACTTACCGGTGCAGAAAAGTAGGGAAAATATCGTATCTTTAATTTCTTGGGAAGTACTCCTAATTCTACTGATACTCTTGCTTTCTGCAGAGTGGTTTCTTAGAAAATACAACGGACTAATTTAAATTTCACACATGGATAGATTACCAAAGATTGGGTTACCCATCATTATTGCATTAATTGTAGGAATCATATTGATTTCCAAATCAGCCATCACTATAGACTCAGGAGAGGCCGGGGTGCTGTACCGGACCTTTGGGGGTGGTGTAGTCACCGATGAACCCGCACTGGGAGAAGGATTTCATATTGTCGCACCCTGGAACAAAGTTTTTGTTTACGAAGTGCGTCGTCAGGAGATCTTCGAAAAAATGAACGTGCTTTCCTCCAACGGTCTGGATATTAAACTGGACGCATCAGCCTGGTATCGAGCCAGTGCCAATGATTTAGGAAAATTACATCAGGAGATCGGAGAGAATTATCTGGATCGTATTCTTCTGCCGGCCGTGCGCTCTGCCGCCCGCTCTGTAGTGGGGAGATACACACCGGAACAGTTGTACAGTACTAAACGTGATGCCATTCAGGCGGAGATCTTTGAAGAGACGAAGAAGATCGTTGATTCTTCCTACATCGTATTGGAGGAGATTTTGGTACGTGACGTGACCTTGCCTCCCACCATTAAGGATGCTATCGAGCGCAAACTGAAGCAAGAACAGGAATCGTTAGAGTATGAATTCCGATTGGTGACTGCTGATAAAGAAGCGCAACGTCAACGGATAGAGGCTCAGGGTAAGGCTGACGCCAACAAAATTCTCAGTGCCTCTTTGAATGATAAGATCTTGCAGGATAAGGGTATTGAAGCTACCTTAAAATTGGCAGAGTCCAACAACAGCAAGGTGGTTATTGTGGGATCCGGTGATTCCGGCTTGCCTTTGATCTTAGGGAATAACTAAAGTAGGTCTACACTACACTAAAAAACCGGGCTTTTCAGTCCGGTTTTTTTATTAGGCCTTTCGCATGACCGGCTGTGAGGGTTCATCCTCATCCGTATCCTCCCGGGACTGGCCTTGTTGATCGTCCATGAGGTCTTTGGCCTTTTGTACCCAGCGATCGTTCTTGATGCGGTCAGGGAAAAATTTGATCAATTCGGTCACCAATTCAATGTCCTGATCGTTGAACTTACTGATCTGTCTATAGGTAAATATGCCAATATCGTTCAGTTTTTCTTCAGTATAAGGACCGATCCCAATGATCTTCTGAAGATCGTCTTTATGGGCAAAATTGGCGGTGCCCAGGCGTTCAAAGTCCAGCGCTTTTGGGTCTTTCTCCGGCTCTGGCTCTTTGGGTTCAACGGCAGCTGGAGCAGGCTCCTTTTGCTCAGCCCGTAAAGGAGCAGTTACCACCTCTTCGCTAAACGCCCGATTCTGTAAGTTCAGTTTTAAGGCATCGATCTCCTCTTGCTCCTCCCGGTCAAATTCGCGTTGCGCTTTTAGTTGGTCTTTGTAAGAGCTGCGGTAGTCCAAATATTCATTTCGCGGAGGATGACTGATCTCCCGTTTTAGCAATTTGATCTCTTCATTGGCTTTATCGATTTTACGCTCGGCGTTTTTCTTGTGGTAATACCAGGCAAAGAGATATCCGATCAGGAAGGAACCAAACATCAATACGAACAACTCGATATAAGCGACGGGTATACTAATCGTGTCTAAACCTTCTTGCATGCTGATCTATTTATTTTTTATGATGATTTCTATTCGGCTGTTCCGTTGTCGATTGCGTTCTGAGTTATTGGGGTAAATAGGGGCGGTTTCTCCTTTAGAAATAGCCGTGATCTTATAGCGGGGTATGCCCAATCGGGCTACAAAGTACCATTTTATCTGGCGGGCACGTTCTAAGGCCAACAGATAATTGTCGGTTCCGTTTCCAATGTTGTCTGTATGGCCGATCACCGTTACGCGTTTCTCCGGATTTTCGGCCAGCAGCTCCTTCAAATTACGTCCGTAATCGTTGAGTCGCTTGTTCAGGATAAGATTGGTATTCTTAAACTTGGGGTAGAGAAGATCGTTGATAGGCTCTTCCGGTAGCGTTTCTTCCTCCAATTGTAAACTGTTGATCACTTCTTCGGCCAGAAAACCGAGTTCCTCATTCATCTGAGCCCGGTCTTTTGCTGGTTTGTTTCCTTGTTGCCGTTTGGAAGAAGCGATCGATTCCGTCTCAGAACTGGCGAGCTCCACCAGTGCATTGTCCAGAGCTACAAAGTCGTCTACATCAGAATAGAGCAGGCTATCTACGGGAAGACTGTCTAAGGTTTCTATTTCAAGATTATTGGGATCGACTATAGGATCAGCCTCGGCAGGGTTCACCGGGCTGCTAGCGGTTTCTTTTTTAAACAGGAACGAGGAGCGATCCTTATTTTGGTTGCTGAAATAGAAGATACCAAGGCAAGCCCAAAAGGCGAACACCACAAATGCCCCAATAAAATTCTTTAGCCCCATAGATATGTTCTAGTCGATGACCAGTGTACCCAAAGTTAGAATAATTGACTAATTAACACGACGAATTAAAAATCTCTTATCAACTTGTTTTTAACAACAAATGTTCTAATTTTGTTGCACTAATGAGAACAACTAATACACATCATCACCTACTACCCAACGCCCAGGCGAGGTAAGTGTGATTTGTGAATAACATAGACCCGTTTGAGCCATTCAAGCGGGTTTTTTTATTTCATACCGAATAGGATAGTTAAGTATAATCATGAATAAAATTAAGATTGCAGTTCAAAAAAGCGGCCGACTCAATGAAGACTCTCTTCTTCTGCTGAAAGATGCCGGAATCTCCATTGATAATGGCCGTGACCAGTTGAAGGCTTCTGCCCGAAATTTTCCATTAGAAGTGTTGTATTTGCGCAATGGGGATATTCCTCAATACCTGCGAGATGGCGTTGTGGACATCGCTATTCTGGGGGAGAACACCTTGATTGAGAAGGGACAGGATCTTGAGATCGTCACCAAACTGGGCTTTTCCAAATGCAAGGTGTCGCTGGCCATTCCTAAAGGGGAGCGCTATGACGGACTCTCCTCCCTTTCGGGAAAGCGTATCGCGACTTCCTATCCGAATACCGTTAAAAATTATTTGGCCAAACACGGGGTCGACGCTGACCTGCATATCATTAGCGGCTCGGTGGAGATCGCACCCAGCATTGGTCTGGCCGATGCTATCTGTGATATCGTGTCCAGTGGAAGTACCTTATTTAAGAACAATCTAAAAGAGGTAGAAGTGATGCTCACTTCAGAAGCTGTGCTGACCGTATCTCCTAAGATCTCTGAGCAGAATAAGAACATTCTAGAAACTCTCAAATTCAGGATACAGGCTGTATTGGAAGGGCGTAGAAATCGGTATGTGCTCTTAAACGCTCCTAATGAGCAATTAGAAGCGATCAAAGCCATTCTGCCCGGAATGAAAAGTCCAACGGTTCTTCCCTTAGCCGAAGAAGGTTGGAGCAGTCTACACTCAGTGGTTGATCACAATCAATTCTGGGAGGTTTTGGATGCATTGAAAGAGGCCGGCGCCGAAGGTATTTTGGTATGCCCAATTGAAAAAATGGTATTGTAAGCGATTATGAAAAAAGCTATAAACCCCGATCCGAGTACCTGGAGCACACTCTTGGAGCGCCCTATGGCGAGTACCCAGGAAATGGATGCATTGATGCTTGACGTATTTGAAGCCGTTCGTCTTAACGGGGATCAGGCAGTGCGAGACTATACCCAACGCTTTGACGGTGTTCTTGTTGATCAATTACAGGTCACCGCTCAGGAAATCGAGCAGGCAAAGGCGCAAGTAGCTGATGAACTCAAAGAAGCTATCAGTTTAGCGAAAACTAATATTGAGAAGTTTCACCGGGCCCAACAAACGAATAGGGTAGACGTTGAAACGCAACCCGGCGTGCAGTGCTGGCAGGAAAAAAGACCCATTCAAAAGGTGGGCTTGTACATTCCGGGCGGTACGGCGCCACTATTCTCCACCATACTGATGTTGGCCATACCGGCCACGATTGCAGGCTGTCAGGAGATCGTACTTTGCTCACCACCCAACACAGCAGGAACCATTCATCCGGCCATTTTATATACTGCCCAGCTTTGCGGGGTAGATACCATTATCAAGGCGGGAGGGGTTCAGGCCATAGCGGCCATGACTTTGGGTACGAAGAGCGTTCCTCAGGTCTACAAATTATTTGGCCCTGGGAATCAATACGTCACGGCAGCCAAGCAGTACGCGACCAAACTGGGAGTGTCCATCGATATGCCTGCCGGTCCCAGCGAATTGCTGGTCATGGCTGATGATTCAGCTGATGCAGCTTTCGTAGCTTCTGATCTGCTGAGTCAGGCAGAACATGGCGCAGATAGTCAGGTAGTTCTGGTCAGCACCTCTAAAACATTGCTCTCTAAGGTAGAAGATGAAATGACCAGCCAGCTAGATGCGCTTTCGCGAAAGCAGATTGCCCAACAAGCCATCGCCAATAGTGTATTGATCTATCTGCCTACTAAAGAACTGGCCGCCGCATTGATCAATGCTTACGGCCCGGAGCACTACATACTGTGCGTTGAGGAAGAAGACTACTTTCTTGGGCAGATTGCCAATGCAGGCTCGGTTTTCGTGGGAAATTACACCCCCGAGAGTGCGGGTGACTACGCCTCAGGCACCAATCACACCCTGCCCACCAACGGATACGCCAAGCAATACAGCGGAGTAAATCTGGATAGTTTTTTAAAGAGTATGACCTTTCAGCGTATCACTGCGCAAGGGATCCAAAACATTGGTCCGGCCATCGAATTGATGGCAGCTGCCGAAGGGCTTGATGCTCATAAAAATGCCGTGACCTTACGTCTAAATGCGTTAAACAATGAATAAAGCCAGCTTTGACCTGAATGCCCTGGTAAGGGAGAATGTAAGGCAAATGAAGCCCTATTCTTCGGCCCGTGATGAATTCACCGATTTTGAAGCGGATATGGTCTTTTTGGATGCCAATGAAAATCCTTTTGAAAACGGGGTCAACCGATACCCGGATCCACGCCAGCGCAATCTAAAAGCCCAGTTGTCTAAGGTCAAGCGGGTGCCGATGAACCAGATACTTTTGGGTAATGGAAGCGACGAAGTCTTAGACCTGATTGTCCGTGCTTTTTGTGAGCCCGGGAGGGATAATATCATCACCCTGCCTCCCACCTACGGCATGTATAAGGTACTTGCTGCCACCAATGCGGTGGAGTGTCGCGAAGTATTGCTTACGGAGAACTTTCAGATCGATTTGGAAGGAGTGAGGGCCGCGGTGGATGGGCACACTAAAATTATCTTTTTATGTTCCCCGAACAATCCCACCGGAAACCTGCTCCAAGAAGAGGAGGTGCGTCAGATCTTGGAATCCTTCAACGGACTGGTGGTCATTGATGAGGCGTACATTGATTTTGCCTCTAGTAAAAGCTGGAGTCAGCAGCTTTCTGACTATCCCAATCTGATCGTCTGCCAGACCTTGTCAAAGGCTTACGGTCTGGCCGGAATCCGACTCGGGATGTGCTTTGCCACTGAGGAAGTCATCGCTGTATTGCAAAAGATCAAGCCGCCTTATAACGTGAATGAACTGACCCAAAAATCGGCTTTGGAGCGGGTACTGGATCAAAAAACAATTAAGGACGAAATTACTTTGATTTTAGTAGGTAAGGAAGAGCTATCTAAAGCATTACTTGAAGTTAATTTTGTGGATGAGGTCTTCCCTTCAGAGGCCAATTTTATTCTCGCCCGCGTGCAGGATGCCAACCGGGTCTACCAACAATTAATTGATCTGGGGGTAGTGGTCCGGAATCGCAGCACGCAGCCACGCTGTGAAAGCACACTGCGGTTTACGGTGGGTACCCCAGAAGAAAATAAAAAACTGATCAACGCCCTAAAAACATTAAACACATAAGATGGCAAAACGTGTTTTATTTATCGATCGTGACGGCACCCTGATACAGGAAACCGTAGATGAACAGATTGACGCTTTTGAAAAGATGGTCTTCTATCCTAAGGTATTCCGCTACCTGAGCAAGATCGCTGAAGAGCTGGATTACGAATTGGTCATGATCACCAATCAGGACGGACTAGGCACTGATTCATTTCCGGAGGATACCTTCTGGCCGGTGCATAATTTTATCCTGGACGCTTTCCAACGGGAAGGAGTACATTTTAATGAGGTCCTCATTGACAAGAGTTTCCCACACGAACAGAAAGAGACCCGCAAGCCCGGCACAGGGCTGCTCCAACACTATTTTTCAAAAGAGTACGATCTGGAGGGCTCTTATGTTATTGGTGACCGACTGACCGATATGGAGCTGGCTAAGAATCTGGGCGCTCAGGGAATTTTCATTAACGATAATACGCAATTGGGCACGGGAGAGATCACGGTCAAGCAAGAGGAGTTGGCTAATTACATCGCCTTAGAGTCTAATGACTGGCAAAAGATCTACCAGTTTTTAAAATTGGAACGCAGAACGGCTCAGATCCATCGTAAAACCAATGAAACGGATATTGAGATCAAGCTAAACCTGGACGGAACCGGTCAAAGCAATATCCAAACAGGATTGGCCTTTTTTGACCACATGCTCGATCAATTAGCCAGGCACGGAGCCATGGACCTTTACATTCTGGTGGATGGTGACCTGGAGGTGGATGAACACCACACCATTGAAGATACGGCCATTGCCCTGGGGGAGGTCTTTCATCAGGCTTTGGGCAATAAGATGGGGATGGAACGCTACGGATTCACCCTACCCATGGATGATTGCCTGGCACAAGTCGCCATTGATTTTGGGGGTAGGAACTGGCTGGTCTGGGAGGCTGAATTTAAACGGGAGAAAATAGGGGAGATGCCCACTGAGATGTTCCACCACTTCTTCAAATCGTTTACTGATGGGGCCCGTGCCAATCTGAATATCAAAGCAGAAGGGACCAATGAACATCATAAGATTGAATCTATTTTTAAAGCTTTCGCGAAAGCGATCAAAGCTGCAGTCAAACGAGATCCTGAAAAGATGATTTTACCCAGCACTAAGGGAATGCTATAAGGAGAACCTATGAACATTGCAATCATAAATTACGGAGCCGGTAATATTCAAAGCATCAAGTTTGCCATCCAACGCTTGGGTCACGAGGCGGTGCTCACCGATCAGGCCCAGGCGATCAGGTCTGCCGATAAGGTGATCTTTCCCGGAGTGGGCGAGGCCGGAAGCGCCATGCGGAAATTAAAGAATACCGGACTGGACACTGTCATACCCACCCTGACGCAACCTGTTTTGGGCATCTGTCTGGGGATGCAACTCATGTGCACACGTTCTGCTGAAAGTGATGCTCAAGGTTTGGGAATCTTCGATACAGAAGTGATTCGTTTTTCTGATGCGCTGAAAGTGCCCCAGATTGGCTGGAATACCTTGGAAGCGGTGAAGGGGCCTCTCTTTGATCAGGTAGCGGACGAAGAATTTATCTATATGGTGCACAGCTATTATGCGCCCCTTTGTGAATGCACCGTCGCTTCCTGTACCTACGGAGTTTCCTATAGTGCAGCCCTACAAAAGGACAATTTCTTTGGAACGCAGTTCCATCCTGAAAAATCCAGTTTGACCGGGAATCAAATCCTAAAAAACTTTCTTGCCTTATGAGAATCATCCCGGCCATCGATATCATTGAGGGCAAATGTGTGCGTCTCTCCAAAGGAGACTACGACACCAAGAAAATTTATAATGAGCATCCTTTAGAGGTCGCCAAATCCTTTGAAGATCACGGCATAAAACACCTGCATTTGGTGGATCTGGACGGCGCCAAGAGCAAGCATATTGTGAATCACAAGATCCTGGAACAAATAGCAGAGAAAACGACCTTGCAAATTGATTTTGGAGGCGGACTCAAATCGGATGAGGATCTGCGGATCGCCTTTGAATCGGGCGCCCATCAAATCACCGGAGGCAGTATTGCCGTCAAAGATCCGGACACTTTTAAAAGCTGGTTGCTGCGCTATGGATCTGATCGTATTATTCTTGGAGCCGATGTGCAAAATGAGCGCATTGCAGTAAACGGTTGGCAGGAGTCCAGCGAGCGAGAATTAGTGCCCTTTATTGAGGACTACCGTGCCCACGGGGTCTCCTATGTAATTTGTACCGACATCAGTAAGGATGGGATGTTGGAAGGCCCAGCCTTTGATCTGTATCAAACGCTAATCGGTCAGTTTGCTGAAGATACACATGCCCAGGGTGGATCGCTTCCTCTCCGCTTGATCGCCAGTGGCGGGATCTCTCAGTTTGATGAACTTCCCAAACTGCAGGAGTTGGGCTGTGAAGGAGTGATCATTGGTAAGGCGATCTATGAGCAGCGCATTAGCCTAAAAGAATTGGAAAAATACGTACTCGATTATGCTGACTAAACGAATAGTACCCTGCCTGGACATTAAGAACGGCCGCACGGTCAAGGGAGTCAATTTTGTGGACCTGCGTGATGCGGGCGATCCGGTGGAGCTGGCACGAAAGTACGCGGAGACCGGGGCTGATGAACTGGTCTTTTTAGATATTTCAGCCACAGAAGAGCGGCGACGTACATTGGCTGATCTAGTGCTACGCGTAGCAGAACAGGTTAATATTCCGTTTACGGTGGGCGGTGGTATTTCATGTGTGGAGGATGTCGATATCTTGCTTCAAAATGGCGCAGATAAAGTATCGATCAATTCGGCAGCCGTCAAAAATCCGCAATTGATCAATGAACTTGCCACCAAATTCGGTTCGCAATGCGTGGTGGTCGCTATTGACGCCAAACAAATTAAGGATCAATGGAAAGTGCATTTGGTAGGTGGGAAGGTGCCTACTGAACTGGATTTATTTGAATGGGCAAAAGAGGTAGAAGAGCGCGGTGCCGGGGAAATATTATTTACCTCTATGGATCATGACGGCACTAAAAATGGGTTTGCGAACGAGGCGTTAAAAAAGTTGGGTAAAACCGTTAACATTCCCATCATCGCTAGTGGGGGCGCGGGTACTATGGAGCATTTTGCGGATACCTTTCTGGAAGGAGAGTCCGATGCTGCCTTAGCGGCGAGTGTGTTTCATTTTCACGAGATCGATATTCCCGACCTCAAACACTACTTAAAATCGAAGGGTTTGGCCATTCGAACTTAAATACAATAGAATGATGAATTTAAAATTCAATAAGGACGGACTCATTCCGGCCATCATACAGGATGCACAAACGCATGTCGTGCTTATGTTGGGCTATATGAATCAGGAGGCTTACGATCAAACGATCGCAACAGGACGCGTAACCTTTTACAGTCGGAGTAAACAGCGTTTATGGACTAAAGGAGAAGAGAGCGGGAATTTTCTAGAGGTTGTTCAAATCCAGAATGATTGTGATCAGGATAGTTTACTGATCCAGGCGAATCCGGCAGGCCCCGTATGTCATACGGGTAGCGATACCTGCTGGGACAATGAGAATACCTCCGATTTTGGTTTTTTAAGCCAGCTCGAAGCCATTATCGAAAGGCGTAAAGAACAGGCTGCCCTGCCTTTAGAAGAGCGAAAGGAAAAGAGTAGCTATGTTGTTTCTCTTTTTGATAAAGGGATCAATAAAATCGCCCAAAAGGTAGGTGAGGAGGCCATCGAAACGGTCATTGAAGCCAAAGATGATAACGAATCGCTCTTTCTGAATGAAAGTGCCGATCTTCTGTTTCATTACTTGATACTGCTTCAGGCTAAGGGCTATCAGCTTAGCGATATCGTTGCTGTTCTAAAGGAGAGACACCGTTAAAGGTGTGCAGATTTTATAACGGCTCGACAACCAGCTTTATACTTTGCTCTTCATCATCAAAATAGATGAACGAATAGAATTGTGAAGTGAAACCCACACTGACCTTTTCGTATTTATCGTTATCGAGTAAAAGTTCGCGTATGTATTTCCGGGGTAACTTGTCGTATACCGGGGTGGCGTTGGTGTTATTGAGCAATACGTTATCAGGATCAATGGTAATGGTCACCGGATAAGGCTGGGCGTAATCAAATTTCTTCTTCTGATTATTTCGAATGGGCGTAACTACGTTGTTGTACGGATCCAAATTGAAAAAAGACATGGAATAATTGTAGTTATTGGCCATGGAAGTGGGATCAATGTAGTTCAGCACGAGAATACTGGAGCCATCCACGCCTGCATTCACCGCAATGGTAGGTGCGTATTTCGACCGACTTGCATTCTCGGCAAGGACCTGAGCACGTTTAAAGTACTCAATATTATCTTTCAGGTCGTTTAGTCTAATCTCTTTGGTAATGGAATTGTCTTCTAAATTGGTCACTGTTATTTTAAAATCGTCCTCGCTTACCTGAAATTGATACAGCTGATTGGCTAATACGTAGCTGTTAAAATCATCTACAGATGCTATAACACCGGCTTGTTGCTCCCGCAAGTCTAGTTTCGGTTTATCCTCAGTTAGATCGATAGTTAGGATACGGGTGCGAGCTTCTTTTTTATCATCCAGCGTATACACTAACTTATTTTGATAGAGGTAAGCTTTCCGTTCATTGGCTGAATTCCCCTCTATATAGGTCATGCTGGGAATAATGATACTGGGTTGACTGCTGAAAATGTCCTGTATCTCGTCCGCTTGTCGTTCTGGAATGACCACGTTGTAAGTGCTTACCCCGGAGGTACTTTTGAGTTGAACCACTTGAATACGTCGCTTTCTTCTGTTGTAGCTGACCATGACCGTAGATTGATCATCCCGAAACATCTGAAATCCACTGTCCAAATTGCTGATTTTCTTCCGTTTGGCAGTACCTGCATCCAACTGATAGTCGATCATGCTGATTTGATTGTCGTGAAGCACCACACAACTGTAAATAGAATCATTGGCGTGAAAGGCAATGGACTTGGGAATCTTTTTAAAGGCTACCTCTTTCAGCAGATAGATTTTTCCCTCCGGATTGGTGACAAAGCCGTTGAGTTTATAATTGTCGGTTTTATTGTCTTTGGTAACTGCTTGATTGAAGGTCCATTGTTGATCAATGTCGCCGGAAAAGGTAGACTCCATCTCTTCCTCCGGACTCAACACAATAATGTTGGTCTTCTGTGACAGACCTCCCCACACTAGAGACAAACAAAATAAAAATGTTAGGTAATATTTATAAATCATGCTAAGCAATTTGCCGACAAAATAAGCAATCCTTTTAAATTGAGCTCAAGCTACTTACCACCAGACCACAAATACTTTTTCAATGGCTTTCCCAGCTCGGGAGATCCAAATCAAAGGAGACTGTTTCCTTAGATGTCGTAGATGTATTTCCTGGAGCACAGTCCAGTGATCCATCCAGAGTAATTTCTTAGGAGGATCAAGTGGCCAATCATTTTTGTAGGGAAGGTAAAATTGGGCATTTTTAAAAAAGGATCTTCTAATTGCTCCATGCGCAACCAGTAGCCTTGAGTGCAGGCTGCATTCAGGGGTCGGATTAAGGGAGCGGAAGGCACAGGACGTTTCTGTTCCTGATTCCAGGGAGTGAACAAATGCGCTTTAAAGTAGACGCGATTTTGAATCGCTTGACTCTCTAGACCATAATGTTGTAACGCATTCTTGCTTTCCTCGGTATAAATCAATGGTAATTGATGATTTTTGATCTTGTCCAACTTGGTAAAGAACATATCCTTGCGGTTGGGGCCCACCAAACGATGAATAGGTTCGGTGATGTTGGGATCGATACAGTAGAACTTAAAGGTATGCTCTACATGATATACTTTATGTGCATGTTCTGCGGAGTGGTCTAAACGTTTATCGCGTACAATAAAATCAATTTCGCCCAAGGTTTTTTTCTGACGTTTGATCTGCAAACCGTGCACTACCAATTCAAAATCAGGATGCGCTTCGATCAGTGCTTTAAAGCAATATTCTAATCGCTGCCCCAGACGAATGCCCTCCGGCGCTTCTGCGGTTGTGGAGATTTTCTCTGCTAATTGCGGAAGCACAAACTGCTGTACCCCAAATTGTTCCTCTTTCCAGAGCAAGGGAGTCTGCAGGTAAGCGGGTAATAATAGCATGCACAAAGGTATGTGCTGCTGCTCAGTTGAAAAAGTTAATGAATCCAGCCTCGCTTCTGGGCAGAAATACTGAACCAAAGTAAAGCGGCGCTTGCGAGAACCACGAGTAAGGGCAAGACAGCTGCAGTAGCGCCCAATACTCCAATGGCATCGGTCAGGAATAGATTATACACATTTTGCACCACTACGGCGGCCAGAGAAATCCCAAAGAAAACCACTGCCCATTGCTTGCGAAGTAATAAGGCGATACATCCGGCGAGCCCGCTAAAGACGGCTATGGCAAAAACGGTCATAAACCAGCCCGGAAGATTTTCGTAAAGAGGCTGCTGCTCAGCAGGCATAGCCTCAATCATTTCATCAGTTATATTGAGCTGAGCAAAATACTGAATGACTCCAAGCAGATTCCAGACCAATGCCGTCACGCTAATGATCCAGTACCAACGCGGAAGATTGTTGGAAGTAGTCATAATTATCGGTTTAGGTTTACACGAATGTAAGTATTTTTACCAGATGTTTGAAAAACGCTTCTACTACCTTTTCGAACTGCAATACCTTGGTTTTCGGTATCACGGTTGGCAGAAACAACCGGATGTATTAACGGTTGAACGCATGGTGGGCCGTACCCTGGCCTATGTTTTAGGGCATAAAAATTTTAAAACGCTGGCCATTGGAAGAACTGACGCTAAAGTCTCCGTCAATCATACATATGTGGAGCTTTTCCTAAAAGACGATGCGTTGGAACCCGGCTTTCTGGAATTGTTTAATAAAAACCTTCCGCAAGATATTCGGGCCTTGTCGATGGAAGAGGTGACGGCCGACTTTAATCTGATGGAGTCAGCGCTGGAGAAGGAGTATCTCTACCTTTTCGCGAATGCCATTAGCATGCATCCTTTTGCAGCTCCGTTGATGATCAACAAGACGGAACCCTTAGATATCGAGCTCATGCAGAAAGCAGCGAGGTTATTTGAAGGGACCCACGATTTTAGATCATACTGCTATAAACCCAAACCGACCACACAAACCGTGCTAAGCATATCTCGATCAGAAATCGTTATCAATGATCTCTATCAGGCGAATTTCTTCCCGGATGAGTCCTATATCTTCCGAGTGATCGGACAGGGCTTTAAGCGACATCAGGTTCGTTTGATGATGGGGATGCTTTTCGATATTGGAAATGGAAGTGCCTCTATGGACGATCTCAAAGAAAGCTTAGCCCTGGATTCTTCTATCCACCTCAGCCATATAGCGCCGCCAAGCGGCCTTCTTTTAAACCAGGTACGCATCAAGCGTTAATTATTTTAAGGGATTTCAAACGATTTAACAGGGCCTTAAGTTAAAGGCTTCCCAGAAGCCGTTAAACCTCGTTAAAGTCATGGACAGAGCGTATTGCAGGCCTATATTAGTGTCAGTATTAATCTAAAAACAATTATATGAAACGCATAGCAGTAGTATTAGGACTTGCAATAGCAACCACAGGATTTGCACAAGAAAAAGAAACTATAGACCGCAATGTTGAGGTCACCAAGGAGACAAAAACCATGAAGGTAAAGGTCAACAACGATGACGCTCGTAAAATGAAAGTTACCGCTGAATCAAAAACACCGGTGATGTTATCCAATGACGATAAGAATCAAATTAATCAAAGTCGGGTAGAAGCCCCATCAAAAGTTACGGTAAGTACAGCTACCGATGTTGATGGAGATTCCTGGTACGATAAAATGACCAGTTCTACTTTTTATACCTTTAATGAGCAAAAGTATTTGCTGACCAAAAATGATTATGGATTCAAGATGACTGCAGAGGGTCAGGACGACATGAAAGTCTACAAGACCAACCAGAATAATTATTACATTTTTGAGTCGGATAACCGTAATGGAGTAGGGTATTTTGATGCTAATGGAAATTTCATTGTAGAGTATTATGACTATGATGAAACCGAAGTCAAAAAAGAAACTTACATGCCAAACATGTAATTCTTTAAACCGACAGTAAAAAAAAGCACCGTAAATCGGTGCTTTTTTTTTGCCCACCTTTAACACTTAGGCGGTCAGCTTTAATAGTTCATTAACCCTGAAAACCCTTGCTATCACTTATCTTATATATAGTTAAGTTTAATTAAGTTATAATTCAATATATGAAGAAGAGAATAGCCATTTTGGCAACAGACGGATTTGAAGAAAGTGAATTAAAATCTCCTAAAGAAGCGATGGAAAAAGAAAATTTCCAGGTGGATATTGTGAGTTTAAATAAAGGAACCATTAAAGCTTGGGCTGATGGAAATTGGTCTAATGACTACCAAGTGGACTATACGCTAGATGAGGTTAGTGCAAAAGATTATAATGCTTTGGTACTACCGGGTGGCGTAATTAATCCCGATAAACTGCGTAGAGAAGAAAATGCGCTCATCTTTGTGCGTGATTTCTTTAAGCAAAGTAAACCAGTAGCAGCCATCTGCCACGCGCCATGGACCCTGATTAGTGCTGATGTAGTAAAAGGAAGAACTATGACCTCATTCAATTCTATTAAAGACGATTTGCAGAATGCAGGCGCCTTATGGGTAGATCAGGAAGTGGTTGTTGATGAAGCTCTGGTAACCAGTCGTAATCCTAACGATTTACCAGCCTTTAATGATAAACTAATCGAAGAGATTAGAGAAGGGAAGCATGAATTGCAACATGCCTAATTTTGCAATAGATTGATTGTTTGATTGATTGGAAAAAGTCACCTTTATGGTGGCTTTTTCTTTTTACCGAGTAACTTTATGACTATGATTCCAGAAACCCTGTTCCCCTTTCTACATGCGCTAGCCGAGAATAACAATAAAGCATGGTTGGATGAGAACAGATTCTTATACCTTCATCAGGAGAAACAGCTTAAGCATTGCTACCAATACTTGATGAATGGCTTGAATGAGCAGGATAAGATAGAACGCTTCAAGATTTTTAGAATCAACAGGGATATCCGCTTCAGTAAGAACAAAAGCCCTTACAATAAACATCGAAGTGTACGTTTTATCCGTTCCGGCGCAGACCGAAGAGGAAGTTATTATTTACGCTAGGAACCCGGAAACTCCAGAGTCGCCGGTGGATTCTTTGGACCCGAACCTAAAGACCTGCTACGCATTCGTAAAGAACTGGAGTTGGATGTATCGGACTTGAAGGCCATTCTTCAGGAAGATACCGTACCGCTCAATAAGTCCAATACTGCTGACGATCGCAGGCTCGCTTTCGCGAAAGCGTACCCGGAAGGATTAGTCGCTAGAGATAAGGTCAAGACTGCTCCCAAAGGCTTTGATCGCAATCATCCGGAGATCGAGTACCTGCGTCACCGAAGCTTTTTTCTACAGCACAGCTTTACCGACGAGGAAGTTCTTGCAAAAGACTTCTTAGATCGTGTACTGGTTTATTTCCGAAGTCTACGTCCTTTTCTGGATTATATGAGCGAAGTATTGACCACTGATCTAAACGGCGTTTCGCTGCTGGATCCTCAGGAAGAATGAACCACTTCAATATTGGGGAGGAAGACCGTAAGCGTGGTTCCGCTTTCCTCGCTGGTCAGGAATGAAATATCACCACCATGGGTCTCGGTGATGAGCTTGGAGATGTAGGTGCCCAACCCGGTCCCTTTCTCTTTTCCGGAGGTGGTATACTTCTCAAAAAACGTTTGGCGAATGCTTTCAGGAATGGCCCCGTAATTGTGGAGTTCAATACGAAGTCCGGTGTCGGTATTGATCTTAAGTGCAATAGGCTCGCCTTCGGGTGAGGCCTCTAGCGCATTCCCTAATAAATTATGGATCAGCCGTTTTATGTAGAACTCATCGGCTTTGATCTCCAATTGTGTAGACTCTACCTCTATGGATTTATCATTAAGGTAGGTTTTGATTTCAATGTCTTTTTGGATAGCTAGGTTGGCCCAATCAAAAAATTCATTTTGAAGCAGCGCCATCAAATTGAAAGGCTTGATATCGAGCTCGTAATCGCCCTTTTCCATAAGTACGTAATCTTTGGAAGCTTTGAGGAGATTTAGCGTATCGTAGCCAATATCCTTGATCATTTTTACCCATTTGAGTTGCTGCTCATTCAAATCAGAGTGCATTAGAATATCGGCAATGGAAACAATGGCACCCAGATTGTTACGCATGCCGTGCTCTGCAAGATCACTGGCTGATTCCTGCACGCGAATTTTTTCTTCCAACAGGTCTATGGTGTCCTGAAGGCTTTGCAGGGCATCTGAAACTTCACTGGAACGAATGACAAAGGTCATTTTTCGCGGCTCGTCCTTTTTATTTTTGATGTAGGCGGCATTAGTGACGATCTCAAAGGTGTCGCCATGGCGATCTTTCACATTCCAACGTCCCTTAAGTTCGTATTTTTTAGCAAAGAACTCATCGTGCAAATGTTCCAGATTCGCTCTGTGTTCTTGAGGCACCACCATGGTAAAGGGCTGTCCCAGCAATTCTTCTCGCGTATAGCCGTAATTTTTACAATAGCGCTCATTGACGTCAGTGAATTGTCCTTGTTCGTTAGTGATACAAATGGCTATCGGCATATGATCGAACAACTTGTAGGAGAGGTCTTGATTGCTCTCAAACGCGCTCTTCACCAGCTCAAGATCTTGCGCTGCCTTATTGTATTGACCGTGTTGTGGTTGATTTGCTGCCATAAGCCTATAAGTTAATAAAAATCAGATAAAAGTATTCGCTTATTGGATAGGTTAGCCACTTCTAATAAATTTTTAACAGCAAAAGCCTAAAATTTGTTGATTACTTTAATTTTTCCAGCTTTTGCGAGGGGTCGCGAAGTCTTATATTAGCCACGAGGGTCTTATTTTGGGGCTATAATCTGGATTAGCGAGTATCCATAACCTAATCAGGCGCTTAAACCCATCGATCTGAACAGTATTATGCAAGAGACGAAGTATACAGAAGACAATATTCGATCGCTCGATTGGAAAGAACATATTCGCATGCGTCCCGGTATGTATATCGGTAAGCTGGGAGACGGTTCCACGGCTGACGATGGTATTTATATTCTACTGAAAGAGGTGCTGGACAATTCCATTGACGAATTTGTCATGGGCGCCGGTAAAACCATAGAGATATCCATTCAGGGCGAACGCGTGATCGTTAGGGACTACGGGAGGGGCATCCCTCTGGGGAAGGTCGTCGATGTGGTTTCCAAAATGAACACCGGAGGTAAGTACGACAGCCGTGCTTTTAAAAAGTCGGTTGGTCTCAACGGGGTAGGGACCAAGGCGGTGAATGCTTTATCTTCCTACTTCCGGGTCGAATCCAGTCGCGAAGGAAAATCAGCTGCCGCCGAATTTGAGCGGGGCGATCTTCGGGACGAAGAGTTTTTGGAAGAGACCTCACGTCGCAAGGGGACGAAAGTCACCTTCATTCCCGATGAAGAGATTTTTAAGAACTTCAAATTCCGAAATGAGTACGTTGAGAAAATGCTCAAGAACTACGTTTATCTCAATCCGGGATTGACCATCGTATTCAATGGAGAGAAGTTCTATTCAGAGAATGGATTGAAAGATTTATTGGGCGAAAGTATTGCCGGCAGTGACATGGTTTATCCAATCGTGCACTTGCGCGGAGATGACATTGAAGTAGCACTTACCCACAGCAAGACTCAATATTCAGAAGAATATCATTCCTTTGTCAATGGACAGCACACCACCCAGGGAGGAACACATCAGTCGGCATTTCGCGAAGCGATCGTAAAGACGGTGCGGGAATTCTACGGAAAGAACTTCGAAGCTTCTGATGTCCGTAAGTCCATCGTAGCTGCCATCGCTGTTAAGGTGATGGAGCCGGTATTCGAATCGCAGACCAAGACTAAACTGGGATCAACCGATATGGGAGGAGACCTACCTACGGTGCGAACCTACATCAATGATTTTGTCAAAACTCAATTAGACAACTTCCTGCACAAAAATCCCGCGACCGCAGAGGCTCTGCAAAAGAAAATTTTGCAGGCAGAGCGGGAGCGCAAGGAACTTTCAGGCATTAGAAAGCTGGCCAAGGAGCGGGCTAAAAAAGCCAGTTTACACAATAAAAAATTGAGGGATTGCCGGGTCCATTTGAACGACGCCAAGAACGACCGGGCCTTAGAAAGTACTTTATTCATCACCGAGGGAGATTCGGCCAGTGGCTCGATCACTAAATCAAGGGACGTCAATACACAAGCCGTATTCAGCTTACGCGGAAAGCCGCTCAACTCGTACAATATGAATAAGAAAATCGTGTATGAGAACGAAGAATTTAACTTGCTGCAGGCCGCACTCAACATTGAAGAATCTATGGAGGATCTGCGGTACAACAACATTGTCATCGCTACGGATGCGGATGTAGATGGAATGCACATCCGACTCTTACTCATCACCTTCTTTTTACAGTTTTTCCCGGAGTTGATCAAAGAAGGCCATCTCTACATCCTGGAAACGCCCTTGTTTAGAGTAAGGAACAAAAAGAAAACCATCTATTGCTACAGCGAAGAAGAACGTCAGGATGCCATGCGTGAATTAGGAGCCAAGCCGGAGATTACCCGCTTTAAAGGATTGGGAGAGATATCGCCTGACGAATTCAAGCATTTTATAGGGGACAATATGAGACTGGATCCGGTTATGTTGGATAAGGCGTTGAGCATTGAGCAAACCTTGTCTTTTTATATGGGCAAAAATACCCCGGATCGCCAGCAGTTCATTATTGAAAACCTTAAAGTGGAGCTCGATCGTGTAGAGGAGTAAGGATACTCCATCCAGACCTCTTAAGGGAGTATATTCAGGCTAAGGCGTCACCTTTTCGGGATGCCTTTGGCTAAAGAGAGAAAATGAAGTGGCAAAGCATAAATGAAATTGTTTAAGTCAACATGAGTGAAGATAATCAGGAGCTGAACGGCTCTACCAATGGTCAGGAAGAACAGGATACGAGCGGGGAGACGATCACTCGCGTCTCCGGCATGTTTAAAGAATGGTTCTTAGACTACGCCTCTTATGTGATCCTGGAGCGAGCGGTACCAGCTATTGAAGACGGTTTTAAGCCGGTACAGCGTCGTATTATGCATTCACTGAAAGAATTGGATGACGGGCGCTACAATAAAGTGGCCAATATTGTAGGTCATACCATGCAGTACCATCCGCATGGAGATGCCAGTATAGCCGACGCTATGGTGCAGATCGGTCAGAAAGACCTACTCATTGATACTCAGGGAAACTGGGGAAATATTCTTACCGGTGACCGGGCTGCTGCTTCTCGATACATTGAAGCGCGGCTGAGCAAGTTCGCGTTAGATGTCGTATACTATCCCAAGATCACCGAATGGCAGTCGTCCTATGACGGCAGACGTAAAGAGCCGATCAATCTTCCGGCAAAATTCCCCTTACTGCTCGCTCAGGGCGCCGAAGGGATCGCCGTTGGATTGAGCACACGCATCCTACCACACAATTTCATTGAATTGATCGATGCTTCCATCAAGCATCTTAAAGGCAAGCGATTTTCCCTGGTACCAGATTTCCCTACCGGAGGTATCGCCGACTTTAGTGATTATAAGGATGGGAATCGCGGAGGGAGAGTTCGCGTACGCGCTAAAATCTCCCAGCTGGATAAAAATACCCTGGTGATCACCGAGGTACCTTACGGACAGACCACGTCGAGTTTAATCGATTCGATCTTAAAGGCTAACGATTCCGGCAAGATCAAGGTAAAGCGCATTGAAGACAATACGTCTTCAGAGGTAGAGATCCAGGTACACCTGCCTTCCGGGCTTTCGCCGGATAAGACCATTGATGCCCTCTATGCTTTTACCAATTGCGAAACCTCCATTTCGCCACTGGGCTGTGTGATTGAAGATAACAGTCCGTTGTTTATCGGAGTGACGGAGATGCTTCGACGCAGTACTGACCGCACCAAAGAGCTCTTGAAGCAGGAACTGGAGATCGAACTGCAGGAATTAGAAAATCAATGGCATTTCGCTTCTCTGGAGCGCATTTTTATCGAAAAAAGAATCTATCGGGACATTGAAGAAGAGGAGACCTGGGAAGGAGTTATTCAAGCCATCGACAAAGGCCTAAAGCCGCATATCGGTCACCTTAAACGCGAGGTCACGGAAGAAGACATCACCCGACTGACCGAAATACGCATCAAACGGATCTCCAAATTCGATATTGATAAGGCACAGCAAAAGATAGAGGCGCTGGAAGAGCAGATTGCCACGACTCAAGGACATTTGGATAATCTAGTCGATTACGCCATTGCCTACTTCAAGCGTTTGAAGAAGGAATACGGAACCGGCCGGGAGCGACAGACCGAGATCCGGATCTTTGACGATATTCAGGCCACCAAGGTGGTCCTGCGTAATACCAAGCTTTACGTCAATCGCAAAGAAGGCTTCATTGGCACCAGCCTGAAGCGGGACGAGTACGTTACGGATTGTGCGGATATCGACAGCATCATTGTATTTACCAAAGAAGGTAAAATGATGGTGACCAAAGTGGACTCCAAAACATTCGTAGGAAAGGATATCATCCATGTCGCCGTCTGGAAAAAGAAAGACAAGCGTACCATTTATAATATGATCTACAAAGATGGAAGCGGAGGATCCGCCTACATCAAGCGTTTCAATGTGACCAGCATCACCCGAGATCGGGAATACGACATGACCAATGGGAAAAAAGGTTCTCAGATACTTTACTTCTCAGCCAACCCCAACGGTGAGGCTGAAGTGGTCACGGTCTACTTGCGCGCTTTGGGGAATATCAAGAAGTTGAAATTTGACGTGGACTTTGCCGATATTCTCATCAAGAGCCGTTCGGCCAAGGGGAATATCGTGACCAAGCATTCTGTACGTACGATTGAGGTCAAAGAGAAAGGCGTTTCCACCCTCAAACCAAGAAAGATCTGGTTTGATGATACCGTACAACGGCTTAATGTGGATGGGAGAGGAGAATTATTGGGAGCCTTCAAAGGGGAAGATCGCTTACTCATCATTACCCAGAAAGGGATCGCTAAAACCATCACACCAGAAATTACCGCTCGTTTTGATGACGATATGATCGTGTTGGAAAAATGGGAGCCTAAAAAACCGATCACCGCCGTGTATTGGGATGGAGAACGGGAGCGCTACTACCTCAAACGCTTTGTGATCGAAAACCCGGAAAAGGAAGAATCCTTTATTTCTGAGCATGCTGATTCCCAATTGGAATTGGTGAGTACCGACTACAGGCCACAGATCGAAATGGTTTTTTACAAAGAACGAGGCAAGGATCAAAAAGAGAACGAAACGGTTGATGCAGAAGAGTTTATAGCGATTAAAGGAATTACTGCTTTAGGTAATCAGCTGTATACGTCCAAGTTGAAACAGATCAATTTGCTGGAGCCGCTTCCTTACGAAGTGCCGGAAGAGCAAAAACCGGAAGACATCGAAGTAGTAGATGATGAAACCGTCGACGGTAAGGAGGACGGAGAAGGTCAAACCAAACTTTTTGATTAACCATGAAAATGCTTCAGGAGTTTAAAAACTTTGCCGTTAAAGGAAATATGGTCGATATGGCCATAGGGATCATCATCGGGGCTGCCTTTAAGGATGTCATAGACGTACTCGTCAAAAAAGTCATGCTTCCCCCATTGACCATGCTCACGGACGGTATCAACTTTTCCGATCGAAAATGGGTTTTGAGGAAAAGTGAATTAGGGATCGACGGACAGGAAATGACCGAGGTTGCTGTAAGTTATGGTGAACTTTTTGAAGTGGGTATTGACTTTTTGATCATCTCCTTTGTCGTATTTCTCGTCGTCAAAGCCATGAACAAACTGCGTAATAAGGGAGAAGACCATAAAGACAAAACCGTTGAAACGCCCAAAGACATTGAGTTATTGGCAAAAATGAACGAACTTCTGGAAGAACAGAATGCCCTGCTTCGCGCTGACCGACCTCAATAAACAGCCTATTTTTTCTGACGAAGCCCTTTGGTAGGCTTTGGTCTGGGCTTTTTTGGAGGATTCAGGCTTATGGACTCACAACGGAAGCTGAATCGCTCCATAGCAATCCCACTTCTCAGGGCATCAAACTCATCCATTTCCCAGCGTATGGGAAGCGCTCCGCAAATATACCAACGAACTACCGCCTCGTGTTCGGAATTTAATAGAGCGATACTCAAATCTACGGTAGCTAGTTTTTTGGCATGGATGACTTCTAAAAACCAGGAAGCCAGTTTTGAGTCGGTATCCAGAGCACGACTTAAGGTGAGATCTCCAAATTGATGATCTGTAGGTCGTCTGCTGTGTTCGTTAGGGAAGACCAGCTGCGCCTGAAGGCCGGCAACCGATTGAAATCCGCGATCCTTGGCAAATCGTTTATCCGTGAACGAAACCTCAAAATGATAACTGTTGGGTGGAATCTCAGGCCTCATGATACCAAACTAAAGCCTTCATGCGCGAGCTCAATCCGCTCAAAAAGAAACTTGCTTTTTGCCGCATTCAAATTGGAGAAGGAAAGGGCCACTGGCCAGGCATTCCTAATGCGGTAGGAGAGCGCAGGTTCGTGTACTTCGTTGAGCACTTGAACTACCAGATCCCGTCGTTCAATTTTATTGAGCGTTTGAGTTTGCACCCATTCATAGAATTCATGGTCTTCACGCATCACGCCACGCTTGAGCACAAGGTTCGCATAACGCTGCATACCGGGTATTTTCACCGGAATGTACACGGGAGAGCTGCCCTCCCGGTATTCCATCACATCGGTTTGGAGTTTAAGGCCCTGTACATCGGTAAAGCCCACCCGGGTGCCGCCCCATTCGACCAGGAAATGGTAACTACTTAACGGAAATTCAGACATCGGTAAAGTTTTGCTTAAAGATAATTAAAACTCTGGAATACAGAGGATTAAAATGAATATCCTTAAGCAACATCCAGTATTTACTCCGAGCTGACTGTTTTACTTTTGGCTCTAAGCCGGAAGTTTAAGAACTCGATCAATAGGGAGAAGGCAATGGTAAAATAGAGATAGCCCTTGGGGATCGCACCTATAGGAGCATTAAAAATCTCCAGATGCGCCAAATGGGCGCCTTCTGCGATCAACATAAATCCGATCAGGATCAAAAAAGCCAGTCCCAGAATTTGGACCGACGGATGCTTGTTCACAAAATTCCCGACCGGATTAGCGAAGAGCATCATGATCAATACAGAAACAACGACAGCAATTACCATGATCAACAGTACTTGATTGGGATCATCACTAATTCCATTGGTCATCCCCACTGCGGTCAGTATGGAGTCAAAAGAGAATACCACATTGATCAGGGTGATCTGTACGATAGCATTGGAAAGAGTAGATTTGCTCTTCGCCTCCAATTCGCGCTCTTCCTCCCCTTTGACATCCACTTTTTCGTGAATTTCATGTACACTCTTGTAAAGCAGGAAAAGCCCGCCCAGAAATAGGATCACCGACTGTCCGCTGATCCCTGCTTCGATCCAGGGCAGATTGATATGCCAGAAAGGAGCTTCCATGGCAATGAGGTAAGAAATCCCGAAGAGTAGAATGATTCGAAGGAGCATGGCCAACAGCAGGCCAATATTAGTCGCCTTTTTTCGATCGGCAGGTTGGAGTTTGCTGGAGGCTAAAGAGATAAAAATAATGTTGTCAATCCCTAGAACGATCTCAAGAAAAGTGAGTGTTAACAGGGCTACCCAGGCGTCAGCAGAAGCAAATATTTCGAACATCAATTGATTTTTTTAGCGGTTCCTTTTTGTTTGTTGGTTTCTCCTACCAGAGCGTACTCGAAGGTATACTGATCGCCCGAGGTACTGAGGATCTTCATATGAATGGCTTTGCGTTCCATCATGGAGGTTGGATTTAATTTGGTCACTATGTACTCACAATCGTTGATCCATCGAATACTGGAAGAATCGGCTTTTCCCTGAAAATAATCGACTTCCAGAGTGTCATTGCGCACGAAGGTGGTTTTTACGACTTCTCCGTTCAGTAAGGTTTCAAACTCAAACGTACCGGTTTTAAATCGTTCACAATCCCTCTCGGGTGAGTAGCAAGCGCTAAACACCAGGAGTACATTCAACAGGAGAAAATAGGTAAAGGTCTTCAATAGAGCGAAAATACGAACTTCTTCACTTATTGATACGCGCTAAAACTACCGTCTGTATAGAAAATGACAATTTTTTCGATGGTCTTCCCTTCAGAAGGAGTTGTTGGATTCATCGAAGAGTGAGCCTCCGCTTCTACGTGAAGGGATTGTTCCCGAGTGGGATCTCGATCGGGTCTCGGTTTTGAGCTTGGGGGAGCCTCAGTTGAGGAGGGAAAACTACCCTTACCATTGAGCAACCAATACAAATTTACTTCTGGATAGGTTTCCACCACCTTCATCACAAAATCAAGACTGGGTTTGTTTCTTCCGGAGGAGATGTGAGAGATGGTGGCGCGGCCTACGTCCAAAGCATCTGCGAAGGCAGCTGCCGTTAGATCGTATTCCTCCATGATTTTTTGCAGGCGATCTGCAAATTTCTCCGAGTTTACCACTGTGAATTTATTTGGATGGAAGTGAAGTTACAAATGTAAATAAAATTAAACAGATGATGCGTTTACATTTGTAAACTCAATCAACGGTGATTGAATTAATCGTATAGATAAAAGGTATTAAATATCTCTAAATAAGACATTTAAAGTACAAATTAAGTCATAATGGATAATTTCCTAACAAGACAACACCTTTCAATATCGCTTTGTTTACAAGTGTATAATCTTCAAAGTTCATTTATGTTTACAACTGTAAATTTACAAGTGTATACATTTGTTGTATGAATGATGAATTACAGGCCCTTCTTAATTCCTATGCCCGATACCGCGAAAGTGCGGTCAGTGGCAGATACCTCCCTCCCCAATCGGTGCAACAGTATTTACAGCAGAAGAAAGAAGTATTTACAGAAACCCTGGGGCGCTCGGTACAAGGGCGACCCATTAACTTGATGCGATTAGGTTCCGGATCTACCCGGGTGTTACTTTGGTCTCAAATGCACGGGAATGAATCGACCTCCACAAAAGCGGTACTCGACCTCATCAATTACTTTCAGCAAGAGCCTACTGATCTACTTGAGGCATGTACTTTATTCATAGTGCCCCAATTGAATCCGGATGGTGCCCTTGCGTATACGCGCCTCAATGCCAATCAGGTCGATCTCAACCGGGATGCGCAAGCGTTAACCCAACCCGAAAGTCGGATCTTAGCCGATCTTTTCCAACGCGTACAGCCCAATTACTGCTTTAACCTGCACGGGCAACGCACCCTTTATTCTGTAGGGGAGACCCGCCAAAGTGCCGTGCTTTCCTTTCTATCACCTGCCGCAGATGCCTCACGTAGCGTTACGCTTTCGCGAAAGCAAGCCATGCAACTGATCGCTCATATGCATACACAACTGCAAGATGTTCTACCCGGGCAGATCGGGCGTTACGATGATTCTTTCAATTTGAATTGCGTGGGCGATAGTTTTCAGGCCCAGGGGGTGCCTACC
Organism: Flavobacteriaceae bacterium YJPT1-3; assembly: GCA_029866965.1. Lineage (GTDB taxonomy): Bacteria > Bacteroidota > Bacteroidia > Flavobacteriales > Flavobacteriaceae > Croceiramulus > Croceiramulus getboli. The sequence continues at coordinate 2,558,140 of CP123444.1, forward strand.
TTGCTTTTTGAATCAGGTCATGTTCCTGATGATTATGCCAGAGAACAGTCCCGACATTATACAACTTTGGCACTGATCAGTGCCCTGCATGGATTAACTCAGTCATCACTGAAGTATACGGTTGCTGATTATGAGGCCATACCCGAAAACGGAAAACGCTTCTGTGATCTGATATTCAGAGGACTAAAGACCAATGAGGGTTCCGTGGACATGGCTTTTCAATACGAAGAGGTCTTAGAAGGCGGTCAGATCCATTTTCTTCCCAAACTTGTTCAGTGGGGGCAAGATCTTCCTTTTTACGGCCATCAGGAAATCAACGGGAAAGAGCATTCACTAAGCGCCCGTGATCAGGAACTCGATTGGAAGATCGAAATGCCCTTGTCCGACTTCAGCAGCCCGATCTTCAATACTAAAACGTTTTCGTTGATTGTTTGATTTCACTGAGAATAATTCAACAGAATTGTATTATTTTTGGTTATTATTTAAAATTAAGGAAGAATTTATGGCCAAATTTAAACTTGATGAAGTCGATCACCAGATTCTCGATATGCTTATCGAGAACACGCGAACGCCATTTACGGATATCGCTAAGAAGCTTTTGATCTCTGCCGGAACGGTGCACGTTCGCGTTAAGAAAATGGAAGAAGCCGGAATCATTATAGGATCTTCGCTCACTTTGGACTATACCAAATTGGGGTACTCTTTTATTGCCTATGTAGGGATCTATCTGAATAAGACCTCACAAACCCAGTTTGTGCTGGAGCGAATTGCTCAGATACCTTATGTGACCGTGGCTCACATTACCACCGGTAAATTCAATATCTTCTGTAAGATCAGAGCACGCAATACGGAGCATGCTAAAAATATCATCTTTAAATTGGACGACATTGAAGGAGTCTCACGAACGGAGACCATGATTTCTATGGAAGAAAGCATCAATGATAAGAAACGTTTGATGCACTCGATTTTTCAGGATCTGTAGGAAGGAATAACCAATCACAATGCAAAAGCCCTTCCGTCTGTGTACCGAAGGGCTTTTGCGATTTAATACGGAATGAATATGCCCAGAGAACCAAAAGTAGAGCGGTTCAACGCTCATGTCAAATCAAAATACCAGATCTACAACAGTATTTTCATGACGCTGCCCTTTGAAGGCATTGAAGATACTGGAGTGCTCTTGCCCTTATTCGATACGGTCTGCGCCGCAGGGTATGAGCAGGAGAAAAATCCGACCCAAATCGTCGAAGATTTCTTTCAACGCTACTTGCAAGACAAGAGCGAAAAGCAGCGTATTGATATGCTGTTCCGGTTTATCCAGTTTATTGAACGCCAGGTGGTTCTTTTTGATGCCATCGAAGATGCTTCCTACCGCATCGTGAACAATATGGACGGGAGGGGTACGCTGCGTAATATCAAAGAAGAGGCAGAAGCTCAACGCAAGGTGGACGAACTTAAAGCCTATCTGAGAAAATTCCGCATCAGACCAGTGCTCACCGCGCATCCTACCCAATTCTATCCGGGCGCGGTACTTGGGATCATTCGAGATTTGAGTGAGGCCTTAAAACAAGATGACCTGCCCTTAATTCGGAGGTTACTGGCTCAATTGGGAAAAACGCCATTCTTTAAAAAGACGAAACCCACTCCTTACAATGAAGCGGTCAGTCTGATCTGGTATCTGGAAAATGTGTTCTATCATTCGGCCAGTTATATTTACAATTACCTCAAGCAAAACGTATTTAAGTCTGATGACATCGACAATCAGATCATTGAATTGGGCTTTTGGCCGGGTGGGGACCGTGACGGGAATCCTTTTGTAACGACCGAGATTACCCGTAAAGTGGCTCGGCGACTCAAGAGTACCGTGCTCAAGAATTATTACCGAGACTTACGCGAACTGCGACGTAGAATCACTTTTCCCGGCACAGTCAAACCGTTAACCAAATTGGAGAGCAAGCTCTATGATGCCATTTTCACGACGGAAAAGAATAGCATCCAGCTGGACGAACTGCTTGGTACCCTAGAAGAAACCCGGGTACTGCTGGTGGAAAAACATCAGAGCCTATTTCTAGAGGAGTTGGACGATCTGATCAATAAGGTCAAGCTCTTTGGCTTTCATTTTGCCACTTTGGATATCCGTCAAGACAGCCGGGTGCATCATCATGTGATGAAGACCCTAGTGGAAGGTACGCAGGGGCAGGGAATTTTTCCGAAGGACTACCTGCAGTTGAGTGAAGCCGATCAAATAGAGGCTTTAGCCAAGGTTCAAGCGCAGCTTAAACCGGAAGATTTTGAAGATGAGATCACCAGCAAGACCTTAGGATCTATCTACGCCATGCGTGAGATCCAATTGCTGAACGGAGAGCGAGGCTCTGATCGCTACATCATCAGTAACAATCAAACCATGCTCAATGTCATGGAAGCCTTTGCTTTTTTTAGACTGTGCAATTGGGAAGAACCCACGGTAGATATCGTACCGCTATTTGAAACGGTAACCGATCTGGAAAATGCTGATCAGGTCATGGAAAAATTGTACACCAATCCCGCTTACGCGAAACATTTAGCGCGTCGGGGTCATAAGCAGACCATCATGCTGGGCTTTAGCGACGGTACTAAAGATGGAGGCTACCTTATGGCTAATTGGAGTATTTATCGGGCTAAGGAAGAATTGACGGCAGTTTCGCGAAAGCATAACATCAAGGTCGTCTTTTTTGATGGACGTGGAGGGCCACCGGCTCGAGGAGGCGGGAAAACTCATCAGTTCTATGCTTCCCTTGGAGAGACCATCGAAGCGGAAGAAATCCAGCTGACCGTACAAGGGCAGACCATCAGTTCTAATTTTGGAACCCGGGACAGCTGTCAGTACAATTTAGAACAACTGCTCAGTTCAGGGGTGAATAACTCGATCTTTAGAGATCGGGGGGATTTTGAGCCGGAAGACCGCGCTACTCTTAACGATCTGGCGCAGATCAGTTATAAAGCTTATGTCGATTTTAAGCAACACCCCAGGTTTTTAGGTTACCTGGAGCGTATGAGCACCTTGAAATACTATGCGAAGACCAATATTGGAAGCCGTCCCAGCAAACGGGGCAGCAGCGACGAGCTTAATTTTAGCGATCTGAGGGCTATCCCTTTCGTGGGGAGCTGGAGTCAACTAAAACAGAATGTCCCCGGCTTTTACGGCGTAGGAACAGCTTTAGAAAGCTATGAAAAAGCTGGAAAGTTCGATCAGGTGGAATCGCTCTATCACAACAGTATGTTTTTCCGTACCTTATTGGAGAACAGTATGATGAGCCTGACCAAATCCTTTTTTGCGCTTACCGCCTATATGCAGGAAGATGAAGAGTTTGGTGACTTTTGGAAGCTGATCTATGAAGAATATGAACGTACCAAACGATTATTGCTTAAACTCTCCGGCTTTGACGAATTGATGGAAAATCAACCGGCGATGCGAGCTTCCATTCAGGAGCGTGAACGCATTGTTTTGCCTTTGCTCACCATTCAACAGTTCGCCTTGAAGAAGATACAAGAACTGCGGAAGCAAAGCGACACTGATGAAGAGCAATTGGCTGTTTTTGAAAAAATGGTCACCCGCTCCTTGTTTGGAAATATCAATGCCAGTAGAAACTCAGCATAACCTACTATCATGAAGAGAAATGTCTTAAAGCCTGATGAATTTAATCCGTACTACGGGCAGTACATTGATCTGGTTCCCGAATCGCTTTCTTTGCTGGAAGCCTTGGAAGAAGGAAAGAAACGATTGATCAAGTTCATAAGAGAAGTACCGGAGGATCGATTGATCTATCGCTATGCCACTGGTAAATGGACCATCAAAGAAAAAATTCAGCATCTGCTGGATACGGAGCGGGTGTTTGTCTACCGGGCCCTGCGTTTTTCAAGAAAGGACCAAATGGCCTTGCCCGGTTTTGAGCAGGATGAGTATGTGGTCAATTCTCGGGCTAATGAGCGGGAAATCGAAGATTTGCTATCTGAATATGAACGATTACGCGACAGCACTCTTGCTTTTTTTAAAAGTTTATCGGATGAGGAGTTGAAGCGGACTGGGGTAGCCAGTGGAAGTCCGATGAGCGCACGTGCCGCCGGATTTATCTGTGCCGGTCACGAGATTCATCACTGCAACCTGATCTCAGCACGTTACCTCTGATCAATCGTACTGGGCATCAAAGGCTTTCATCCATTTGTCCTGAACTTTCAAGACTTGCTCTATGATATCGCGCACACAGCCTTGTCCGCCATTTCTGTGAGAGACATACTTGGAGATTTCTTTGATCTCTTTTACCGCATCCTGCGGACAGCAGGGGAGTCCCACCAGTTGCATCACCGGATAATCGGGAAGATCGTCACCCATAAACAGTACATTTTCGGGCTGTATCTGGTGTTTTTCGCAGTAGGACTCTAAGAGCGCCGACTTGTTGTGCGACCCGAGAAAAACATCCTTAACGCCCAAGCCTTCCAGGCGCTTGCGTACCCCTTCATTGCTGCCTCCGGAAATGATGCATACCCGAAAGCCTTCATCAATTGCTGTCTTTAACGCATAGCCATCCTTGATGTTCATGGTACGATACATTTCACCTTCTGAGGTGACCTGAATGGTTCCATCGGTGAGCACGCCATCCACGTCAAAGACAAAGGTGGTCACATGTTGCAAATACTCTTTATAGCTTTTCTCTTCCATAGGTGTGTAAAATCGAATTGGTCAGTTGATGGTATAGCCCTTGCTGTGGTCTGCCTTTCAGTAGTTCCAAATGACTTTTGAGTGTTTGGTAATCACCCCGTCGTGCAGGTCCAGTTTGAGTCTTTAAAAGATTGTTTTTGTAAAATTTAGATACCGTTTCTTCAAGTAAAGGTTGAAGCAAGTGCTGTGGTAGATCCAGATCTTCACAATAGGCTGCGACCTGTTGCAAGAGGTGATGGGTAAAGTTATTGAGCATCACAGCTGCCAGATGTATTTCTTTCCGTTTGTGACTGTTGAGCCGTCGGGAGGTGCTGCCTAAGGACTGCGCCAATTCCTCCAGGAGTGGGTAATCAGCTTCCTGCGCCGCCTCAATGCAAAAGGGGACTTGGGTCCAATCGATGGAGGCCTCTGTACTGATAGTCTGTAGCGGGTAAAAGACACCCCGTCGCGGAAAGCGTTTCAAAACGTTCATGGCTACACTACCGGCCGTGTGAACCACTAAGGCGTCATCAGCGATATGCTGAGCGGCTGCTTCGATTTGATCATCAGCTACCGCCAGTATATTCACTGCTGCAGGAGTCCAGGCGTCCCAGGTGGATACCAGAGGAAGATCTGGCATCTTGGCCAGAATCTGATCAGCTTTGCTGGTCAAAATGGAAGTCAGCTGTACCCGGGATGTTCCTGATTGTTGAGCCTTTGAAGCGTCGGTCAGGTTCCACTTTCGCGAAAGCTGACTCCCTACATTCCCAAACCCGATGATACTGACTGAAATCACGCGTCAAAGGTAAACAATTTCTATAGGAAGCGGCTGTGTTCATTCAGGGGTTGTGTCGTATCTTCGCGGGGTCAAAAAATGTGCAGATTGCTATGCAAGATCGACTCCTAAAAATTCTCTTTTCCACCCGTTTAATGGCCGTTTTATTCATCGTGTATGCGGTAGCTATGGCCACCGGAACTTTTCTCGATGCAGGACAGGATACGTCACCCACGCCGCTTACGCGAAAATACGTCTACAATGCCTGGTGGTTTGAAGCTATCCACCTGTTCCTGGTCATCAATTTCATTGGAAACATCTTCCGCTATAAATTGCTACGCAAAGAAAAAATTACCACGCTTATTTTTCACCTCGCCTTTATTCTCATTCTTATTGGGGCCGGGGTCACTCGCTACGTCAGCTACGAAGGCGTGATGCCCATTAAAGAAGGGGAGACGGTCAACACCTTCCTTAGCGAAAAAACATACCTCCAAGCCTTTATTGATGGAGCGCATAATGGCACCCCAGAACGAAGGGCTGTGGAACGACAATTGACTTTTTCTTCCCGTCTGGATAATGACTTTACCTGGAATACGGACTTTCGCGGACAAGAGGTTCAATTCTCCCTGGCTGAGTATATCGAAGGGGCTGAAGAAGGTTTTGTGGAAGATCCTTCCGGAACCAATCATTTAAAAATTGTAGAGGCGGGTGACGGTACTCGACATGAACATTTTCTGGAAGAAGGTGAGGTATCTAGTATTCACAATGTACTCTATGCCCTCAACGCACCGACCGACGGAGCAATTAATATTTTTTGGAATAAGGGCGAATACCAGATCAAAACCCCTTTTGAAGGGGAGGTCATGGTTATGGCTACACAACAACGCCTGCCTGTAGTCAAGGATAGCACTCAGAGCCTGCAGCTTAGAGCCCTATATCAACTGGGTGGCGGGGCTATTCAGTTTGTCATCCCGGATGAAGTGGTCAAAGGCAAGTCGGGGATTGTACCCCTCGAGAATGCAGACAAAGACGCCGCTGATGCGGTTTTTGTCAACGTGAGCAGCGCCGGAGAGACCCAAAGCATTGGTTTGTTGGGAGGCAAGGGCTATGCCAACGATAAAAAGCTCGTGGAAGTGGGCGGACTCAAAATCTACTTGTCCTATGGTAGTAAGCTTCGCGAACTGCCCTTCAGCATTCAACTCAATGACTTCGTTGCCGAGAAATATCCGGGTACGGAACAGAGTTACAGCTCTTTTTTAAGCGAAGTGACCGTAGTGGATGAAGAACCTTTCGATTATGACATTTATATGAATCATGTTTTGGATCATGAAGGCTTTCGTTTTTTTCAGGCCAGTTTCTTTCCGGATGAATCGGGCACCATACTATCTGTGAGTAAAGACTTCTGGGGAACCTGGATCACCTATATCGGTTATTTCTTGCTCTACCTGGGCATGATGGCCATACTGTTTGATCGCGGGTCACGATTTGGCGATCTTAAGCGAAGTCTGGACAAGGTCAAAAACAAAAAGAAAAAAATACTCAGTACCCTTCTGATTCTGATGTTGCCCATCCTTGGATTTTCGCAGCAAGGTCCCGAAGCCAGTGCCGGAGAGAAAGTACTGGAAGAGCAAGATACTATTGCTGTAGCCACCGGTAGTCCCTTGGTTGACAAGCTATCCGACGCCGGACATCAGGAAAATCACACCACACCAAGTTCGGCCCAGATCGATTCTGTTTTGCAGGCCAATGCGGTATCTAAAGAACACGCGGCTAAATTCGGTAAACTGGTCATTCAGGATGACGGAGGCCGCATGATGCCTATCAACACCTTTTCCAGTAAACTCCTGCGAAAATTAACGCGTAGCACGACCTATGCCGGTCTCAACGCTGATCAGGTGATGCTCTCCATGCTGGAGTCGCCCGTACTCTGGTACAACACGGACATACTATACCTGAAAAAAGGGAATGATAGTATTCGCAGTATTTTGGGAGTACCGGATGATGTCAAACGGTTTAAGGCGATCGATTTTTTCACGCCTCAAGGCAGTTACAAATTACAACCCTACCTGGTGGACGCCTACAGTGCGGCTTTACCCACTGTTTTTCAAAAAGAATTTAAGGATGTCGATCAGCGACTGGGCTTGTTGAACCGTACCCTGGGGGGAGAGATTTTAAAGATATTCCCCATACCGAACCACCCCAACGATAAATGGGCCAGTTACCCGGAATTGGGGGAAGCCGGATTTAAAGGCATGGATTCGGTCTACACCCGTCAAATCATTCCATTGTATTTACAAGCCTTGAGAAATGCTCGTCAGACCGGAGATTACGGTCAGGCTGAAAAGCTCTTGACCAGCATCACCGATTTCCAGAAAACTTTTGGAGCAGAGATCATGCCTTCAGAACAAAAGATCCAGGCGGAGATCCTGTACAACAAGTACGATGTGTTTACCAAACTGTACTGGATGTATATGCTGGGAGCCCTCTTTATGATGATCTTCGTCATTGCTGAGATCTTTACTGCGTCCACTTTCGTGAAAGCGATGTCACGCGTAGGTGCTGTCTTTATCGTGATCTTATTCCTGATACAAACGGCTGCTCTGATCTGGCGTTGGTATATTTCCGGGCATGCCCCCTGGGCGGACGCCTATGAGTCGGTGCTCTACGTGGGATGGGCTACCATGTTCTTTGGACTGGCCTTCGGCCGCAAAAGCATGCTCACCATTGCGAGTACCGCCTTTGTTGCCGGATTTATTTTATGGGGAGCCAGTATGAATTGGTTAAACCCGGAGATCGCTAATCTGGTACCGGTACTCAACAGCTATTGGCTGATGATTCATACGGCGGTCATTGTAGGGAGCTATGGTCCTTTTGCTTTGGGAGCCATACTCGGACTGTTATCCTTATTTCTGATGTTGATCACTACGGAGAAGAACAAGAAGAAAATGGAATTGAACATCCGTGAATTGGTGATCATCACAGAAATGGCCTTGACCGTAGGCTTGGTCATGTTGACCATCGGGAACTTCCTGGGTGGACAATGGGCCAATGAAAGCTGGGGCCGGTACTGGGGTTGGGATCCTAAAGAAACCTGGGCGTTGATTAGTATCATTGTGTATGCCTTCGTCATTCATATGCGATTGGTACCTGGCTTGCGTGGAAAATGGATATTCAGTTTGATGTCCGTACTTGCCTTTGGCAGTGTGTTAATGACCTATTTTGGAGTGAATTTCTGGCTTTCCGGCTTGCACAGTTACGCCAGTGGAGAGAACATCATCAATTTAGATCGGGCGTTGATCATGATTGCTAGTGTGATCGTTTTTGCTTTACTGGCTTATCCCAAATACAAAAAATACTACAGCCGTAAGAAGCCTAAGCAATCTTTGAAGTAAAGGTGGCCAGGCTTTCTACACCTAATTTTTCGTAGAGGCTTTCAATGGTTTCCATCAGGCGTTTGGTGGAGATTTGAAGGCGCTCGGCTATGCGCGAACTGGATTCACCTTCGGAAATGTATTGCAATACTTTTACCTCTTTGTTGGTGAGATTGTACTCTTCAATCAGGGTCTCCAAGTAATCATCATTCACATCGGTAATTTCTGCATAGGAACTTAGTGCCTCTACTTTTTTGTGATAGGAAGCCAATTCCCGTCTCAATTTGCGATTGCGGACACGGATGATCTGCATATTATACACAATAGAATAAGTAAGCAGGATCATATCGAGCAGGATGCCAATTTTCAGGGCCAGCGGCGAGACATCCAAGATATTCAGTCCAATATTGTGCAGGACGAAGAAGTCGAGCACCAAATACACGTTGAGCGCGTACACCAGGATGATCATAAAGTACAACCATTCTGATTTACTCACATAAATTCCCGTTATCCAAATGACGGCTATCGCAATAAAGGTGCTGATGTCAGAGGCTACAAAATACGGGTACTGCTCAGTCATGGCATAGAGCACCGCAAGCGAGAAGGAGATCACGCAGAGTGAACCTACGATAAAGCGTAGTTTGGGAAATTGATTGTATAATTTCAGGTAATTCACGGCAAAAAGCCCACCGATAAAACTGATGGACGCGTGAATAAAGAGTTCAAGCTGAGTCGTCCAGGCCCCTTCCAAATCGAACAGATAGAATAAGTTGTCTCTAAAGGCCAAACAGAGCGCTGCTACAAAGAGTAACAGTCCATAAAAAAGGAAAGTGCGGTCTTTGAAAATGGAGAAGAACAAAAGATTGATCAGGATCACGAACAATACCGTGCCATAGAACAAACCAAAACCAAACATTTCTCCATGACTGGTAGCGGCCAAATCCGCTTCGGAGGTAACAGCGATCGGGAAATAAGCTTCCTGATCAAATTGAGCTTTGATGTAATAGGGAGGAGGTGAGCTACTCCTTCTTACCAGGTAGGCTGGGTAATTGCTTTTATATGGCGTAGCCACCGGGTCTCCTGCAGCGTCATAGATTTCAAAGGTATTCAGATGAGAAGTTCTGATTTCAATAACATGATCTCCTGCAGGGATGGAATCGATCTTAAACCAATAGGTGCCATTTACGGTCCCCCGGTTTTCTTTTAGCAAGGGTTCAAAGTCAGCTTCTTGAATAGTGATGGCGTTAAACTCATCCTGCTGATCCCTCAATACCCCATAGTCCTGCGCATACAAGAAGCAGGAAGCGAGCATTGCACAGATGTAGGTCGCAATTCGCATAATTCAGATTTTAGACTAAGGGGAAGTTTAAAATTAGCTAAAATTGTGAATTATAACGGTTTAAGTGTGTTAAAAATTGCTTTTTATCTAACTCAATCGGGATTTTTTCAAGAAAATTCGTACAGGCTCCAGGTGAAACCCCCTATTTCATACTACCCACCATATCTTCCGGTTTGACCCATTCGTCAAACTCTTCAGCGGTCAGATAGCCTAATTTGACGGCTTCTTCTCTTAAAGTAGTCCCATTTTCGTGCGCTGTATTGGCGATTTCAGCAGCCTTGTAATAGCCAATTTTAGTATTGAGGGCGGTTACCAGCATCAACGAATTATTTAAAAGCTCCTTGATCCGTGCCTTATTAGGCTCGATGCCCTGAACGCAATGTTCTGCAAAAGACACGCAGGCATCACCCAATAATTGCGCCGACTCCAGAATGTTTGCGGCCATAACCGGCTTGAAGACATTAAGTTCGTAATGACCTTGCATGCCACCCACTCCAATAGCCACATCATTGCCCATCACTTGGGCGCAAACCATGGTGAGTGCTTCACATTGGGTAGGATTGACCTTGCCTGGCATGATGGAAGACCCTGGTTCATTCGCGGGAATGATGATTTCACCGATTCCACTTCGTGGCCCGGAAGCCATAAGACGGATATCATTGGCGATCTTGTTTAAAGATACCGCCAACTGCTTTAAAGCGCCATGACTCTCTACAATGGCATCATGAGCCGCTAAGGCTTCAAACTTGTTAGGAGCAGTGCGAAAAGGAAGTTCGGTGAACTTTGCAATAAATTCTGCTACCCGCTTGGAATAGCCTTTGGGCGTGTTGATTCCGGTTCCGACGGCAGTTCCACCAAGAGCGATCTCTGACAAATGGTCGAGGGTGGCTTCCAGGGCTTTGATCCCGTGGTCCAACTGAGACACGTATCCTGAAAGCTCTTGTCCCAGGGTTACCGGTGTGGCATCCATCAAATGAGTTCGACCGATCTTGACCACATCTTTAAATTTTTCTGAGCGCTCCTTTAAGGCATTGCGCAACTGAATCACCCCGGGTATGGTTGTCTTCACAATTTTCTTATAAGCAGCGATATGCATGCCGGTAGGGAAGGTGTCATTGGAGCTCTGTGATTTATTCACATCATCATTAGGCTGCAAGGTTTTTTCACCTTCGCCTATGGTCTTACCGGCCAGCTGATGCGCCCGGTTGGCAATAACCTCATTAACATTCATATTGCTTTGAGTGCCTGATCCAGTCTGCCAGATCACCAGAGGGAATTGATCGTCGTGTTTACCTTCAATGATCTCATCACAGACCTGTGCGATCAGATCGCGTTTTTCAATGGGTAGAACTCCTAATTCACAGTTGGTGTAAGCTGCAGCTTTCTTGAGATAGGCAAAACCATAAATGATCTCCATGGGCATAGAGGCCGGTGCTCCTATTTTGAAATTGTTGCGGCTGCGCTCGGTTTGCGCACCCCATAGTTTTGAAGCGGGTACTTTGACTTCCCCCATGGTATCTTTCTCTATCCTGTAGTCCATATTTACGGTGATTTTGTACTGTTCAAATTTAAGATAAAGCCGGAAAAGCCTTAGGATAAAAAGCAAGTAATAAATACGTTTTGCGTTTCCGCTTTTTCTAAATAATGCCCTATATTTGCAGCAACTAATAACGATTTATCATGGAGTTTGATCAATATCTCGGCTTTCTTGCCTTCTTAACGATTTTAACCATCGGATTTTGGTTAATGATTTTTTTGTTGACTTTTGCGATCCCGTATTGGTTGGGCGGAAGTCTGATTGAAATGTTTAAGGAAAGACGTGAGAAAAAGCGTTTAGAGCGCGAAGGTAAAGCCTAAGCTCCATTACAAATACATATAAAAAAAACAGCCTTTTGGGCTGTTTTTTTTATTGTTTTCTGCTTAATTCTGTACTTCATCAAGGGGTACCTTCAAAATCGTCGTCTCCACCAAAACCATCGCCTCCGCGTCCATTCCGCTTTTTCTTTTCATTAAAACGGTAGGTCAAGGCCAAATTGAAACTACGCTCCCGCCATTGAAATTCGCTTCGGGATAAAAAAGAATCAGTTTCCGTGAAAGAGCGTCTCTTCCGGCTGTTATAAAAATCATTGACATTGAAAGAGATGGTGGCATTGTCATCCATAAAATCTTTGCTGACCGCTAGATCTAAGGAAAAGATGCCCTCGGTTTCTGTTTGAGCATTGGCATTAGGGCCTCGGTAAAAGGCGTTGGTTTGCCAATCGATCTTTGCGGGAAGGGTCACCTTTGAACTAAAGCGCCCAAACCAACTCGTGTTCTCCGTGTCGTAAGAGATGCCGTTGAAATCACCTTCCGTTTTAAATCCGAATACGTTGACACTTCCATTGAGTCGCAACCACTTTGCAGGATTATAAAGCACTCCTGCTTCAAAGCCATAGCGCTCATTGGTGCTTAAGTTGATCGGTATCCGGCGAATGATGGGAATTCCATTGGGTGTAGTTTGTCCGGTATCCTCCTGAATTCGCTCAAAGGAATTCGTTTCGCGCTGATAATACACGCTGGAGGTTAAGGTCAATTCCTTCCATTTTTTCAGATAGCCCAGATCGAAGGCATTCGCGTAAGCGGGATCCAGATCAGGATTCCCCTGAAATACATTGGCCTCACTGGAGCGGGAAGGGAAGGGGTTGATAAAGAATCCACGAGGTCGGTTGATCCTCCGGTTGTACCCAAAAGACATATTTTCATCGTCGCTGAATTCATAAATAATATTCACTGTAGGGAAGAGTCCTATATAATCCTTGTCAAAATTGATGTTGAACTCATCGTTAGGATTGGTAACATTTTCACCGCTCACCTCGCCGCGTAGTCCGGTAGTCTCCATACGCAGCCCCAATAAGAAATTAAATTTCCCAAGTTTATTACCATACTGAGTATATAAAGCGTGAACATCCTGCTGGTACTCAAAGACATTGGTTAAACTGTCATTTTGGACAAAAATCCCGCTCAATCCCTCTTCTTCGAGCAGGGTATAATCGGTTACTGTATTTTCAAAATTTCCGCGGTAACCGGCTTCAAACTGGGCATTTTCGCCAAGGGGACGAACGTAATCAGCCTGGATCAGGTATTCTTTCTGTTCTTCTATAGAAATAATGTCCTCAGCAGGCAAGCGGCTACGGTCGGGAAAAAAGGCCTCTTCTCCAATAAAGGAGGTTTGTTCTTCATTGTCATTGGCGTACTGGAAGTCGGCGGTCAATTTATGGCCGTTGTCGTCAAAATTATTGACGTAATTCAAAGCTACCTGAAAACTTTCGTCGTTCTCGGTTTCAAATTCGGTCCGCACCGTGCGCTCCCGTAGAAGTTCTGCTTCATCAAATTCACGTGTATTGTTGGTTGTGATGTCTTCATCATCTCCTAAACGCAAGAATCCGGTCGCGGTTATGGAAGAGCGCTCGGTGATGAAATACTCAAAGCCCAGGTTGGTATTGAAGCCCTGATCTTGGCGGTCATAGATACGATCTTCAATTACCAATTGATTTTCGACACGATCAGTCAGAAAGGTATTTTCGAAAAAGGCATTTCCTGGGGATTCTCGGTAACGGATACCCGTATTGTTGAAGATATTGAACTTATCCGTTCTGATGTTGAAGTTGGTGTTGAGTCCTGCGGTCAACGGAAAGCCGTAATTGGCTCTGACCGAACCGTTAAATCCGAGTGTTTTTTCTTTACGAAGAATGATGTTCAGAATTCCCGCGGTGCCTTCTGCGTCATAGCGAGCCGAGGGTGAAGTGATCACTTCCACCCGTTCTATAGCTTCCGCTGGAAGTTGACGTAGGGCGTCAGTTGAACCAAATCCGGCAATGGCACTGGGTCTGCCATTAATTAGGATACGAACATTTTCGTTTCCGCGCAAAGCGATCGCTCCTTCTACATCAACGGTTACTGAGGGGACGTTGTTCAAGGCGTCACTCACGGTACCGCCGCTGGCCGTGATGTCTTTCCCAATGTTGTATATTTTTTTATCCAGGCGGACTTCAACGGTGGTAGTTTCTGCAATCACCGTAACCTCATTCAAACTGGCCGCATCCAATGTTAAGCGAATGGTCCCTAGATCTTGTGTTCCGCGCACTCGCCGATTGTCGAATTTGACCGATTGAAAGGAAATATAATCGACGCTTATGTTATAGGTGCCGGGCTCTACCTCAATCTCAAAATTTCCCTTCGTATCTGTGATTCCTCCAGTAACGCTATTGGGATCACTGGCATCGGTCACTGTGATCGTGGCATATTCCAGGGGGATGCCTGCATCTTGATCGACCACCCTCCCGGTCAGCGCAGCCTGTTGAGCCAGAACACTTATTGAATAAAAGAGAAGGAATAAGGCAATAGGGAGCCTGTATAACATAGCGGTTTTCTTTTTTCCGCTAAAGTAGACGACTCAACAGCTTATCTCGGTTAAGGTGCTGTTAACGACCTATAAAAGGCTGTTAATGTTTGATGGAGGTCTCCCGATGACCGCACGGTTCCCATTGACTAAAATGGGGCGTTCGATCAGTTTTGGATTATTCAATAAAATGGAGATCACGGTTTTGTCTGCTAATTTCTTATCGGCGTACTTCTCTTTCCAGAGGGCTTCGTTCTTACGTACAAGCTCGATCGGTTTGATGTCTAACTTATAAATAACCTTTTCCAATTCGTCTTTCGACATACGCTCGTTCAGGTATTTACGGAGCTTAAAGTCTTTTCCGCTTTCCTCAAGTAGGGCCAGACCTTCACGGCTCTTTTGACATCGTGGGTTGTGATAATAAGTGATCATAAAAAGCTAAATTAAAAGGTTACTCCCAGTGTTTTTAAGGACCAGGCTAATTGATCAGGGTTTGAAAAGGGTATGGACCTTATCCCGAGGGCTTGGGCTGCCACTACATTTTTAAGATTGTCATCAATAAAAACAGCCTCTTCCGGATCCACTTCGTAGCGTTCAAGCAAAAGATGGTAAATATCGGCTGACGGCTTTTTCATGCCTTCGTCGCCGCTGACGACTATCCCGTCAAAGCGGTGCAAAAATTCAAATTTCTTCATGGCCTTGGGAAAGGTTTCTCCACTCCAGTTGGTGAGCGCATACACCATATATTCCTTCCGTTCGAACAATTGGTTCAGCAAGGCTACGGTTCCTTCGTGGGCATGCCCCAGCATTTCTTCCCAGTGCCCGTAATACATGCGTATCAATCGCTCGTATTCCGGGTATTTAGCCACGCGTTCTTCGGTGGCCTTATCCAGAGGATAGCCTGCATCCTGCTGCTCATTCCAGTCCCAGGCACAAACGGTGTCCAGAAACCAATTCATGCGATCGCGATCTCCTTTAAATTCTTTAAGGTATACGTATTCCGGACTCCAGTCGATCAGGACGCCGCCCAAATCAAAAATAATGGTGGTTATCGGTTTCATTGGATTAGTTACAGTTCATTAGAAGCCTCTTCCTGACCGGTGCTCATCAGATAGGCCTTGAGAAATTCATTAATATCGCCATCCAGAACGGCATCTGTATTCCCGGTCTCCTGCCCGGTACGTACATCTTTGACTAACTTATAGGGATGTAATACGTAATTGCGGATCTGGGAGCCCCATTCGATGGCCTTTTTGTCCGCCTCAATGGCATCTCTGGCGGCCTGCTGCTTGCGCAATTCCAGTTCGTATAACTGGGACTTGAGCATCTGTAAGGCTTTTTCGCGATTGTCGTGCTGTGATCGGGAATCGGAGCAACTGATCTGTATTCCGGTAGGGAAGTGGGTCAATTGTACTTTAGTCTCTACCTTATTTACGTTCTGTCCGCCTGCACCGCTGGATCTTGACGTGATGATCTCATAATCCGCAGGATTGATCTCGACCTCTATGCTGTCATCTGCTAAGGGATAGACATAGACCGATGCAAAAGACGTATGGCGTTTGGCATTGCTGTCAAAAGGCGAGATGCGTACCAGCCGGTGCACCCCGTTTTCTCCCTTGAGCCAACCAAAAGCATATTCACCCTCAATTTCCAGAGTTACGGTTTTTACGCCAGCCACATCACCTTCCTGGTAGTTGAGTTCCTTGACCTTGTAGTCGTTTTTCTGGGCCCACATCAGGTACATACGCATCAACATGGAGGCCCAATCGCAGCTTTCTGTACCTCCGGCACCTGCCGTGATCTGCAATACAGCCGACAGATCATCTCCCTCTTCAGAAAGCATGTTCTTAAACTCCATACGCTCCACCAGGTCGGCGGCAGTATCGTGTTTTTTCTGAACCTCTTCAGCAGAACCTTCACCTTCTTTATGAAACTCTAAAAGAATTTCCAGCTCTTCCACCAGGGTTAAAGCCTGTTGGTAATCTTCCACCCATTTTTTCTTAGCCCGTAAATTGCGCATAAAACGCTCGGCCTCCTGAGGGTCATTCCAAAAATTGGGATCGTAGGTTTTCTCTTCTTCGTTGGCAATCTCGATGCGTTTACGATCGATGTCAAAGATATCTCCTCAAGCCCGAAATGCGCTCTTGGAGTGATTTTATGTGGTCTGTAGTGATCATGGGCTATTCGTTTATCGATCGTAAATATCAGGTCGGTATTGGCCTACGAAATTAAGGATTTCAATGCCGATTACAGCGCATTGCAGCCATAATTTTACTGCTGTTGTTGTTGCTGCGTCTCTACTTTCACCGTATAGGTGGTGCTGTTCGAACCACTTGAGAAAAGAACCCCTTTCAGTGGGGCGCAGTCCGTATAGTCTTTCCCATGGCAGACCTTGATGTGATTCACATCGGTCAGTATATTATTCGTGGGGTCAAAACCCTTCCAGCCCACATGGGGTAGATAACATTCTGCCCAGGCGTGCATCTGTGCGTCGCCCTGAAAGCCGTGGCCCTGATGCAAATAGCCTGAAACGTAGCGGGCCGGGATGTGGTTCGCTTTCGCGAAAGCGATAAAAAGATGGGTAAAGTCCTGACAGACACCTTTCCTCGTGTTGAGGATCGCGGCCAATCCGGTGGCCGTGTCGGTGACTCCGGTTTCAAAGCTAAACGCTTCGTAGATCCATTGATTGAGTCGCTGTAGATTCTCAAAAATACCTTGCGTGGTATCCATTACAAAAGGCAGGTCTGCTTGTTGGGGCAGGGTGGTCAGTGGCGTTAACCGTAAAAAAGGCTCCTGGTCCACACGGGTGTGAAGATCGCGTAAGGCTTTGTATTCTTCATGAACTGGCAAGCGATTGGGCATGTCAAACGGATTCGTTTCCTGTTTCTTCACCTGAAAACGCGCACTGAACTCAATGGTCGTGCTGGCTCGAACCGGAATCAATCGAAAGCAGGGTACGCCAAAGGCAGAGAAGGCGTGCTCTAAACGAGTACCCGGAGTATGCTGTATCTGGTTGGACAGCAGTTCTTGACTTCCTTGATCTTCCGGGATGATCTGAAATTGAAGTAAGCCTCCCTGAGGTGGGAATTCGTAGGTGTTTTGAGTGGCGTATTCGAGGGTGTAGAGATGCACGAGTAGGTTTAGGACTATAGATTAATGGTAAAAGTATTCTTTCTCCAGATGATCACTGATCTTAACCAGCTTATTTAAGATATCCTCTATAAAGTTTTGCACCCCGCCTTCAATTTCCTCAATCAATTTGAACTGATATTCAGCTCTTACCTTACCGATTAGGAATTTAGCAGAATCTTTGGCGCACTGTTCCTCACGATTGAGAATTTGCATGTGCCGATGTACTTGATTCAGGCTGTTCATCACCGATCGCGGACAATCCGGATTGAGGATCAAAAATTCCAAAGTGCTGTTTTGAGTAGGCGTCTTTTTATAGAGTCGGCGCATCATGTCATAAGATTCAGCACACTTGAGTAGGGTGATCCATTCAAAGCTTTGTGTCATCTGATCACCGTATTGCTCTTCCGATACCCGGGCATCATTGTATTTGGCGTTAACCATGCGGATGATCTGCGTTGCCCGCTCAATATTCACACCCAGCATAATGATGGCGTAAACCTCGTCATGCAGCAGCGTACCTCTGATCTTAGCTCTTAATACAGCTGTCATTTCAGTGACCTGGAGCGTAAAATCAAACAATCCCTTTTTGACAAAGTCTTCCTTAGAATAATTGAGCACAAAATGATAGAATCGATTCAGGGCCTCGTACAATTCGGTCGAGATCAGGTCCCGTGCACCATTGGCGTTCTCTCGTGCGTATTTAATGCTGCTGAGAATGGAGTAAAAATGATTGGGGTCCAGTCCCAGGTGAAATAAAGTTTCTTCTTCATCCAATTGGCTGTTGGGATCCTGTACAGGATCGCCCACAAAATAATACATGGAGCGCAGCACAAACTGCCGACTTTGAGAAAGGTCGTGAGGAGCATCGAGAGAAGAGAAGTAGTTGACACTCAAATAGCGCGCTGTATGTTCCGCTCGTTCGATGTATCGACCCATCCAGAATAAATTATTCGCAACACGTGCAAGCATAGTCTTTTATATATAAGATTTAAAGTTATGATTTAAGTACCCAGGTATCTTTGGAGCCTCCGCCCTGAGAGGAGTTGACGATCAGATTACCTTTTTTCAGCGCAACACGGGTCAGGCCTCCTTTAAGTACAAATTCTTTGTCCTTGCCCAGAAGCGTAAAGGTGCGTAGATCTACGTGCCGCTGTTCAAAAGAATTGCTATCCTCGATATAGGTGGCATGCACGGACAGCGACATAATAGGCTGAGCAATGTATTTTCTGGGATTTGCCTTCACCTCCTCTTGTACTTTTTTGATCTCCTCTTGGGTCAGTTTATTCCCGATTGAGATCCCGTAGCCACCCGCTTCATCCACCGGCTTGATGACCAGCTTTTTGATGTTGTCTAAGACGTATTGCAACTCTTTGGGCCGACTGCAGTGATAGGTGTGTACATTGTTCAAAATAGGCTCTTCATCCAGATAATACCTGATGATCTCCGGCATATAGGTGTAGACCGCCTTATCATCCGCTACGCCCGTACCCGGAGCATTCACCAGACTAACGTTACCTTGACGATACGCAGAAAACAATCCGGCTACACCTAGGGTAGAGTCGGGTTTAAAGGTTAGCGGATCAATAAACTGGTCATCGACCCGTCTGTAGATTACATCCACTCGTTCGGGGCCGTTGATGGTCTTCATGTAGACAAAATCATTCTCCACAAATAGATCGCGTCCCTCTACCAATTCCACACCCATGGCCTTGGCCAGATACGAATGTTCGTAGTAGGCTGAATTGTAAATCCCCGGGGTAAGCACCACGCAGTTAGGGATGTCTACGCCTTTGGGCTTCACACTCTCCATAATGTCCAGAAGATTCTCTGCATAGTTGGTGACCGTATGGGCCTGATAGTGGTTGAAAACCCCAAATAAGGCCCGTTTCAGTGCGGTGCGATTGCAGACTACATAGCTCACTCCGGAAGGACAGCGAATATTGTCTTCCAGCACGTAGTATTTGCCATCCTTATGTTTAATGAGATCGGTCCCTGAGATGTGATTGTATATTCCTCCCGGCGGATTCACCTGCATCATTTGGTGCAGATAATTGACCGAAGAACTGAGGAGTTCGACCGGTACCAAACCTTGTTTAAGGATTTTTTTATCGTGATAGACGTCTTCTAAAAATAGGTTGAGTGCACGTGCTCGCTGGATAGCGCCGCGTTCGATATGCTCCCATTCCTCCGCATCGATAATACGCGGAAAAAGATCAAAGGGGAAGATTTTTTCTTTGCTCTCTTGATCACCGTACACCTGAAAGGTAATTCCCTGATTAAAAAAGGAAGCTTTAGCCTTGTTGTTGAGCTTTTCAAAATCAGAAATACTATGTTCGCCGTAGAGTTCGAATAGTTTACGATAGAGCGGCTTTACCTCACCTTGCGCATTGAAGATCTCGTCATGAAGTTCTGGATTCTTCTCATAAGAAGAGAAAATGGCGTGCTGGGAAGAAATACTCATCTTTTTTTTCATAAAATAAGCATTCCTGTGAAAACCAGGACGCTATAAATCGTAAGAATACAGCCTATCTGTTGCGAATATTAAAATGAAAGGCTTGCATGAAGTGGCTCAGCAATTACTTTGCCCTTTTATAAAATGGGAACGTTTTTAGACTGATTTAAAATCGCTAGCTTTAAAACAAAATCAAAACAATGCTAAGATCACTACTTCTCCTGAGTACTTTCCTTTTTTTAGGGAGTGCTCATGCCCAATTCCTTAAAGACAAAAAGAACATCCAAAAACAGCAAGGCTACTTCACCATGCACTACGACGCCAGTGAAGACAAATTATATCTGGAGGTCCCCCGTGTGGGGGAGGAGTTTCTCTATGTGCATTCCTTACGCAGTGGATTGGGCTCCAATGATATCGGTTTGGATCGCGGGCAGTTGGGGGGAACGGCCATCGTAAAATTTCAAAAGGCCGGAAACAAGCTGTTGCTCATCCAACCCAATCAGGAATTTCGAGCATTAACCGATAATGAGCTGGAGCGTAAGTCGATTGAAGAAGCTTTCGCGAAATCAGTCCTAGGTGGTTTTGAGATCAAAGAGACAGAAGGGGAGACCTACCTGATCGATTTCACTCCATTTCTGATCCGCGATGCACATGGCGTCGCTGATCGATTGAAAAGACAAAAGGAAGGCACCTATAAACTGTCCAAAGACAAAAGTGCTTTGGCCATGGAACGGACCAAGGCTTTTCCGAAGAACACTGAATTTGAGGCACTGATCACATTTGAAGGAGATCCTACCGGGCGTAATATCCGGTCTGTGGCTCCCGATCCGCAAAACATCTCCGTTATTCAACATCATTCTTTTGTGGAATTGCCTGAGGCCGGTTTTGAACCCCGACCCTTTGACCCGCGCTCAGGTGCCATAGCCACTTCCTTTATGGATTATGCAACTCCGGTGCAGGAATCGATCGTCAAGCGTTTTGCCAACAGACACCGCTTGGTGAAACGAAATCCGGGAACTCCGCAGAGCGAAGCGGTAGAACCCATCATCTACTACCTGGATCCGGGAACTCCGGAGCCGGTACGCTCTGCCCTGCTTGAGGGGGCGCGCTGGTGGAATCAGGCATTTGAGGCCGCGGGATTTATCGATGGCTTTCAGGTGAAAATGCTTCCGGACGGTGCTGATATGATGGACTTACGCTACAACGTCATCAATTGGGTGCACCGCAGTACCCGTGGCTGGAGCTACGGGGCCAGTGTGGTCGATCCGCGCACGGGAGAGATCCTTAAAGGGCACGTAAGCCTGGGAAGTCTGCGCATTCGTCAAGACTTCCTGATCGCTCAGGCCTTGATGAATAAACCCTTTGCCGAGCGGGACGATAACTATGAACCCATGCTGGAAATGGCTCTGGCCCGAATCCGTCAATTGTCGGCTCACGAAGTGGGACACACGCTGGGATTTGCACATAATTTCGCCGCTAGCCCTACAGGCAGAGCCTCGGTCATGGACTATCCGCATCCTACACTACAACTTAAAGGCAAGGAAGTTGATTTCAGTAATGCCTACGCTACGGGGATCGGCGAGTGGGACAAGGTGACCGTAGCCTACAGTTATGGAGAAGTACCTCCAGGTCAGACCGAAAAGGATTATTTGAACAGTGTAATCGAAACGGCTGAGCAACGCGGACTGCGCTACATCACTGACAGTGATGCCAGAGCGGCAGGAGGAGCTCACGCTACGGCTCATTTATGGGATAATGGCGCGTCTGCACCTGATGAGCTCGATCAGGTCATGAAACTCCGCAAACAGGCCATCGCTAATTTTTCTCTAGACAATATCAGAGATGGCGAACCTTTCACCGTACTGGAGGATGTTTTTGTGCCGCTTTATTTTTACCATCGTTACCAGACCGAAGCGGCCGTTAAATCGGTAGGAGGCTTAAATTACAACTATGCGGTCAAAGGAGATGAGCGCATCACTGCCGTAGAGACCCTAGATCGGGATCAACAGGAGGAAGCCCTGAAAAGTGTGCTGGCCACATTAACAGCGACTCAATTGGCCATTCCGCAAGATAAATTACAGTTGTTCCCTCCCCGGGCCTACGGTTATGGCAGGACCCGGGAGAGTTTTAAAGGGACTACCGGCGTGAGTTTCGATCCACTGGGCGCTGCCAGTACGGCCAGTGACATGACCCTGGGACTGCTTTTTCATCCCGAACGCGTCAATCGTTTAGTAGTTCAAAAGGCACGAGATAGCAAACAACTGGGTTTAAAAGAAGTGCTGGGAGAAGTAGATAAATCCACCTTACAGAACCTACCCAGAGACTCCTATGACAAGGAGATTCAACAGACCATCAATTACAATGTACTTAAGCATTACATTAATCTTGCAGCCAGTGAGGAGGTGATTCCGCAGGCTCGAGCGTTGGTATCCGAGCATTTGCTTAACCTGGCCGCTTCCTTTAAGGGAGGGTCAGCTCAGGAAAGGTACATGGCATTGCAGATCGAACGTTATATGGAGGAACCCGATAAGTTTAAGGTGATCCCGTCACCAAAGATCCCTGATGGGTCACCTATTGGAACCTCTCCTTGTACCCTGACTGAATAATGAGCGAGATCGCCCTACAGAAGATTATTGATCTGCTGCCGTACAGCAAGCCTTTCCTTTTCGTGGACGGCCTGGATCGTATGGAGAGCGATCATTGTGAGGGGCACTTCACTTTTCCCAAGGATTCCTTTTTTTATGAGGGTCACTTTAAGGACTATCCGGTGACCCCGGGGGTAATTCTCACCGAGTGCATGGCTCAAATTGGGGTTGTTTGTTTGGGCATTTATAATTTATTGTTAGAAGGCTGGGAAGAGATGCCGGCTGTAGCCATGACCTCTTCGGAAGTGAGTTATCTGAAGCCGGTATTCCCGGAAGAACGGGTTCGGGTTCTAGCTGACAAACAATACTTCCGGTTTGGAAAGATCCAGTGTGATGTACAGTGCCTGAACGCCCAAGAGGAATTGGTCTGCAAGGGCGTGATCTCCGGGATGATAGTTCGTGAACATGCCCGATAGAGTAGTGGTCACCGGATTGGGCGTATGTGCACCCAATGGCGTGGGCGTTTCCGCTTTCGCGAAAGCGATACAAGAAGGAACCTCAGGGATCACATTCCATCAGCGGCTGGCCGATCTACAGTTTGGCTGTCAGGTGGCCGGAACCCCACAAGTCTCCCCGGAGCTCTTATCCCTTTACTTCACCGATCTGGAATTACGGGGCTTAAAAGCTACCGGATTGCAGTACGGAGTGATCGCAGGGATGGATGCCTGGCAGGATGCAGGACTACAACCAACCCTGGATCATCCCGATTACGACAGTGGAATCATTTTCGGAACCGGTATCTTAGGCGTGGATAAATTTAGAGAAGCCATTCACCTGATCGATGCCGGTAGGACACGCCGCCTGGGCAGTACCGCAGTTTTACAAACCATGGCTAGTGGAATCAGTGCCTATTTGAGCGGTAAATTGGGCTGTGGTAATCAAGTCACCACCAACAGTAGTGCCTGCAGTACAGGCACTGAAGCCGTCCTCATGGCCTACGATCGGATCAGAGCCGGAAAAGCAACACGTATGCTGGCCGGGAGCTGCGGGGATAGCGGACCTTATATTTGGGGTGGTTTTGATGCCATGCGGATACTTCCTTCCCAGTTCAATGATCGGCCGGAAGAGGCCAGTAGGCCCATGGATAGTCAAGCCTCTGGCTTTGTGCCGGGGAGTGGGGCAGGGGCCTTGGTCTTAGAATCCTTAGCCAGTGCCCAGGCCAGAAAGGCAACCATTTACGCTGAAGTGCTTGGTGGAGCGGTCAATAGCGGAGGACAGCGGGGTGGAGGCACCTTAACAGCAGCCAACGATGAAGCTGTGCAGCGATGCATTCAGGAAGCTGTACAAGCCAGTGGCGTAAGCCCAGCTGAGCTTGATGCCATCAATGGCCATCTTACGGCGACCTCCAAAGACAGTACGGAGATTAAAAACTGGTGCGAAGCCCTGAACCGAAGGGGTCAGGAATTTCCCATGATCAATTCCCTCAAAGGCATGACCGGACACTGTCTGGCAGCTGCAGGCAGTATAGAGTGTGTGGCCACAGTGCTTCAAATCCACGAACAATATGTATTTGGCAATGTGAATTGCGATGTGCTGCATCCGGAGATCGAGGAATGGATCGCTAAAGATCGGGTTCCTACTCAGACACAAACGCAAGCATTGAACCTGGTGGCCAAGGCCAGTTTTGGTTTTGGTGATGTGAATTGCTGCGTGCTGTTCAAAAAGTTTTAATTTTAATGTAGAACTACTACCGATGAATGAAACCCATTACGACAAACTCAAAGCGATTATTGCGGTCTATCTTCCACAGGACGTGAAGGTAGACGATATTCAAAAGGACAGCCATTTGATGCAGGAGTTGAATATCAATTCATCCCATCTGATCGACGTGGTGTTAGATGTTGAGGATGCTTTTGATATTACCATCGAAGATGAGGAACTCGAACGCATGGATACGGTAGCGGGTGCTCTGAAAATTATCGAACAGAAGACGCAGGCATGAGTAAATACAGGCATTGGAAGCGACAGTGGTGGTTGACCGGGAGCCTGGGAGCCTTGTTTTTTGGATCCGGTTTATGCGCCAGTATCGAATGTGGATTTTTAAAGCACGAGGGTGCCTCCTGGTCACTTTGGGTTCCGCTGGGCACCCTGGCGCTGGCCTGTACGGTAGCCGGGCTGGTCTTGCTCCTTAAAAGCATCAAAATGGAAGTCTTTATGCATTACGATCGCAGTAAAGACTCTAAAAAATCTTAAAACAGGAGTTAAAGTCTATTAAATAGGGACGCCACCCTGAATCGCTCACGTATCTTTTAAAGAAAACTATGAGTGTAATGGATCAGACAATTAAACATACCCCGACTAAATTCGATATACTTCCTATCCTCAAAGACCGATGGAGTCCGCGAACATTTAGCGACCAACCGGTTTCTGAGACTCAATTGAGAGCATTATTCGAGGCTGGACGATGGGCGCCTAGTGCCTATAATCTGCAGCCCTGGCGGATTATTTGGGGAATAAAAGGAAGTGAGACCTATGATCGGATCAAAGCCTGTCTAAACGATTTCAATCAACAATGGGCGGTAAATGCCCCCGTTTTGATGCTAGGAGCCTACAAGACCACCAATGAGCAAGGAGAAAAGAACTCACATGCTTTTCACGATCTGGGATTGTTTATGGGCAATGTCTTGTGCCAGGCCCAGCATATGGGTATAGCCCTGCACCAAATGGCCGGAATACATGCCGATAAGGCTCATAAAGAATTCAAATTTCCGGACGATCATGTAGTCGCCACAGGAATCGCCGTGGGCTACTACGGAGGTAGTGTTACTGATTTGCCTGAAAATTTGAGAGAAAAAGAAGAGAAGAAAGAACGTGAACGCAAGGAGCAACGCGATTTCACCTTCAACGGAAATTACCAGCAACCTATAAAATAAAAATCATGAAAACCTATATCACCCTTATTCTATTTGCAATTTTCAGTATACACACGGTCACAGCGCAAGATGTGTATCTTCAGGGAGAGGTCCCTGAAGCAATTGACGAACAAGCCCGTAAGCTTACGGATCGCTACATCAGTGAATTGGCTATTAGTGGAGAAATGCAACCGATTTTTGAACAGAAAGTCGTGGAATTCCTCATGCGCCGCGAGGAAGTCAAGGAAAAGTATGAAGGAAAAGCAATGTTAGACCGTCTTTTCTTGTTAAGTAAAGAGGAAAATGGCGAAATGCGTAATATTCTCACGCAGCCTCAATTGCGCAGGTACCGACGGATCAAAAAGAAAATTCAGCCTATAGCGGTGGTCGAAGACTAATAGACCTGAAATGAACAGTAAAAAACCCGCAGCAATGCGGGTTTTTTTGTTTCTTTATCAAAAAAGTCATGAGATCACTAGTTCTTCCGTTCGCTTTCTTTGCCAGTCTAACACTGACCGCACAATCTTCACTAACGCTGGATCATCAAGCCATTGAAGTCGACGATCTGGAGCGTAGCGCTACTTTTTATATGGACATACTAGGCTTAGAAGAAATTGAAGACGGCACCGGACTTGATCATATTCGATGGTTTTCTTTGGGTGGCGATCGCTCCTTGCATCTCATCGAGAATGACAACAGGCAACCAGCTCCCTCCAAAGGAATTCATATGGCGCTGCGATCGAATGATCTGGATGCAACCCTCGATGCTCTGCGTGAAAAAAAGATTTATTTCGAAAATTGGCCCGGTGAGGCCAATCAAACCAATGACCGTCCTGACGGTATTCGTCAGATTTATCTGCAAGACCCAGACGGGTATTGGATTGAAATTAATGGAAAATAAGCGTTATTCCTAGCTCTTCGGATTGATAGTCACTCCTGGCTTTGCCTGACCACTTTTAGGATTGATGGTCACTCCTGGCTTCGCCTTGTCCCCCTTAGGGTTGATGGTTACTCCCGGTTTAGACTTTCCTGATTTTTCTTGTTTCCCCATGATATTGATTCTTAGAATGTTAATTATTATCTATATTAGTGAAAAATAACAAGTAAAACAAATAACGCTCTCTTTATCAAGGGTAAAACAGCCTAATTCATGGATACATGACTTTCAACCAATTCATTAAAGAATGTCGCACCCATGAGGTCTTTAAAAGAATATCGATTTATGTAGTTTCCAGCTGGGTACTTATCCAGGTATTGGCGGTGCTGATTGATCCCATGGGACTACCCAAAAAATCGGTAAGCGTTTTGCTTATTTTATTGTTGATCGGATTCCCGATCTATCTTTTTCTACTCTGGAAATACGACATCATCAAACCGGATAATCCGGATCATCCTCAGGAGCAGGAAGCAGCATTCTCAAAACGATACCACTGGTCTACCGGGGTCATTGGGTTGATCTGTTTAAGTCTCGCAGGCTATGTATTTCAGGCCAACTTTTTCAAATCCTTAGCCTTAGCTTCGTTGGAATCCAGCGAGAAAATCGCCATCCTAAAATTTGGCAACAATACCGGTAGGGCTGATCTTGATTTGGTAGGCAAAATGGCTGCCGATTGGATCGCTCATGGCATTACCGAGAATAAGCTGGGACAGGTCGTTTCTCCGGAAGTCGTAAGTGATTATAAACAGATACTTCAGAACAACGCCTCCGTAGTTAGCCTCGACGGGGTGCTCAAAGACTATTTCAAACCGGCCCGCATCATTAGCGGGAATTATTTTTTAAAAGGAGACCAACTCTTATTCCAGGCCTCTGTTTTGGACGGCGATATGGCTGAAACCCTCATTGCTTTTGCGCCCATTAAATGTGATGACGAAGAAGCATTGGAATGTATTGAGGCACTGAAGCAGCGCATCTTAGGTTTTCTTGCGACTAATGAGAATACATTGCTCAATCTTCAGGAAGAGCCGCCTAAGTATGAGGCTTTCCAATTGCTTCTGGATGCCAAGAACAATTATGATGATCAGGAACTTTATGCTGAACTTTTAAATCGTTCGATTGCAGCTGACCCAACTTTTTTCGAACCTCAGGTGCTCCGCGTAGGGAACTACTATGAGCAAGGCCAATTCAAACAAGCTGATTCGCTGCTGAAAGCTATACCGCTTCGCTACCGCAACAACAAGCGCCAGTCCAACTTGCTTTTTCTTTACGAGTCTTTACTGAAGGGCAAAAACGACGATGTGTATCAGGCGGTGCGCAATGAATATGAAATCACTCCCTTCGATTTACCCACCAACAGCAGTACCATGGTGGTGGCCATGCAGTACGTCAATCGTCCGGAAGATGTAGAGCCCATTTACAAAGAATTGCCGCAAAAGGATATCTTACTGGAGCGTTGTGTGGAATGCAAGAACCGTTATTACATCATGGGGATGGCCTACAATGCTCTGGATAAACCGGAAAAGACTATTGCTCTTCTCGCTCCCCTGATGTCTGAAGTGAATACCAGCATGCTCCGGAAACCCTTGGTGATGGCCTACCTGCAATCGAAACAAGCGGAGACCCTCGAAACCTTACTCAATCAGGATCAATTGCGTATGGATCGGGTGGAGTATCGTGACTTATTGTTGTTCACGGCTCAGCAAGCACAACGGCTCAATCAACAGCCACTAGCGCTTAGGCTTTATGAACAGGTAGTCAATCTAGGAGAAAAAGAAGATTTACAGCTGGTCAAAGCACAGTATGCGTTGAACGCTTTCGCGAAAGCGAACGAAGTGTTAGACGCCATAGCAATTGATCACGAGCAGGACTCCGAATGGTTGCTCTACTGGGCCTTGATCGCTTCTAAATTGAAAGAAGATGTACAGGTCACAGAATGTTTAAAGGCGTTAAACGCCTTGCGAGGTCCGTATCAGTTCGGTGAGATCGACTATCGACTGGCGCAGTATGAGGCGGCACTAGGTAACGGTACCCGGGCTATGGATTATCTCCAGAAAGCGATTGCACAAGGAGATCAATACACCATCGACCGCTATAACAAGGATCCCTTTTTTGCAACGCTGACCTTGAGTCCGCAGTTTTTTAAGATTATGAATTACTGGAAACCTAAACCATAAACCACGGTACCATGGATACATCATTAGAATGGTTCAAAGAAATTATCAAACTTGTTGATGTCATCATCTGGCCGCTCATTGTTTTCTGTTTTGTCCTGATGTTCAGACCCTATTTTGCGCAGGCCTTTAAGCGCCTAGGATCCATACAGGCAGGAGCCACGGGTATCGCTATGACCTTTGACAAGAAAATTGACGAGACCAAAGCGCTGTTGAAGCAAATCCGTCCTAAAGACCAATCCAAGTCGGCTTCCAGAAGACTTTCATCGAGTACTCAGAGTGATGAGCAGCTGGGTCTGAACCAAATAGAGATAGGCGTGGAGCAGCATCTTCAGGCACTGGCTGAGCAAAATGAGGTGGATGTCAACGGACTTAACACGCTTGAAATCAATACAAAATTGAAAGATCGCGGAATCATTTTACTGCAAAAAAAGAAGCTAATAGATCATTTAATAGACCTATTAAAGACCCCACACGGAGATTTAAATAACGAGCAACTGCAAGTGATCAATGATTTGTATCGAACTGCAGTTGCTAAATAACAGCAATAATGGCTAAATTATCCAATGCGTATGCCCTTTTAATCGGTGTGGGGAACGATCTACCCGTCACTGTTCACGATGCCACGGCCATCTATAACATCCTGGCCGATGATTCTTTGGCCGGATACCCGGAGGATAATATTACTTTGCTTACGGAAGAACAGGCTACACGTAAAGGTATTTTAGAGGCCTTCGATCAATTGATCGAAAAGACCAATGAAGACTCTTCCGTGCTATTATTCTACTCAGGGCATGGTGGTTTTTATGAGCCCTGGCAGCAGTTTTATTTGGTGCCCAATAATTTTGATCCGGATGAATACGAAGATACCTGGGTCAAGGCCGAAGAACTTCGGGAGAAGATCAGTGCCTTATCTTCCAGACGTCTCATTTTTTTATTGGACTGCTGTCATGCAGCCGGAATGACCCGAGCAGTAGAATACAACAAGGAGGGTGCTGCCCAAAACAAGTTGGATCAACCCGAAGGATTGGCACAGACCATCGACAATGGGGCTGGCATGTCCATTCTTTCTTCCTGTCGCGAAGATCAATTGAGCTACATCATGGATGGAGATCATAACAGTCTCTTTACCAAATGCATCCTGGAAGTGTTAAATGGCTTGCATAAAAGCCACTTCGAAGAACCCTACATCCGCATTTCAGAGGTGGTTCAATACGTTTTTAAAAAGGTTCCCGAACGTAATGAAAAGCAAAGACCCTACGCCAATTTACAGATCTATGATGATTTTATCCTCAGTCATATCCCGGATTCGGTATTGGAGCGTTTGCCCAGCGAGGTCAAGCAGGAGCTTAGCGCTCAGCAGAAGGACGTAGAAGAGGTCGTTACTGTATTTCGCGAAAGCGAAAAAGCGAACAGCGTCATTCTCTTTTTACATGGGTTTACCGGGGAAGCTGCAGCCACTTTTGGAGAAATCCCACAATTGATCATGGACAATCCGCAAATGGACGGCTGGGACCTTTTTCCCATGGGATACAGTCCGAATGTTGATCCGGAATTGGGAAAAGAGGTTTGGGCTACCGTAGATGATATTGAAAAGATCGCCGATTATTTAGCCACGTCCATCAAGTATAAGTTTGGCAAATACGACCGAGTAGCCTTAGTAGCCCATAGTTTGGGCGGTCTGGTCGCGCAGCGGGCCTTACTCAATCTTCCTAAAAAACACCAGGATCGCATCAGTCACGTTCTTCTATTTGGTACGCCAAGTGCGGGAATACCTACGGGCGCTGCTGATCAGGTCTGGAATACGAAAAATAAAGCCCTTCATGCCAACGGCGACTTTATCAGCACGCTACGAGCCGAATGGAAGGAGCAATTTGGAAGTCAAAAGCCATTTTCCTTATGGGCCATAGCAGCCACCCAGGACGAGTATATTCCGGCAGAATCCAGTTTGTCCCCCTTTGCTAAAGAGGAGCAATTGATCATTGAAGGTACGCACTGGGACATGGTCAAAGGCGATCAACCCGACAGTGATACCTATCAAATCATTAGCAAGACCCTGGCAAACAGTGAATTTTATAAGGATTTTGTCAATGAAGAGGAAGTGAATCTCCTATTGGGCGAATATGAAGCCGTAGTGCGTAAGTTGCTGCCACAGGCTGGAGCATTGGATAAGAGAGGTTTACAGCAGTTAATTTTCGCGTTGGAAGGTCTGGATCGTGCAGAGGAAGCTGTCGCTATTATTGAGGAGCAATTACTGAGCAAAAAAGGAGGCGATTATGGTTTGCTAGCCGGTCGTTATAAACGCCGCTATGTGAATACCTTTCAAAAAAAGGACGGTGATTTAGCCCTGGAATTCTATGAAAAGGGATTGCA
Source organism: Flavobacteriaceae bacterium YJPT1-3 (assembly GCA_029866965.1). Taxonomy (GTDB): domain Bacteria; phylum Bacteroidota; class Bacteroidia; order Flavobacteriales; family Flavobacteriaceae; genus Croceiramulus; species Croceiramulus getboli. The sequence continues at coordinate 2,589,237 of CP123444.1, forward strand.
TCGGGCTGAAGAACGAAACGATGACGAGGACATTTTTTATTATGCGATTAATCTCGCCTTTATGCATTTGGTATTGCACGAAGATCGAGGTCAAATGAAAGCGTACGCCAAGCTGGCCATTGAGGCGGCAGAACGTTCGCCTTTTGATAGTCTGTGGAAACTGGCAACCCTGGGGGAGGCCAATTTGTATAAGGGTGATTTTGAGAATGCCATGCTGTATTATTCCAAAGCAGCGGCTTTAGCCGACTTACGACAAAAAGTATCCATACATGGAAATGCCTATAAAGCCTATACCATACTGATGAATACCAGCAACCCTAAGGACCCATTCATCAGCTTCCTAAAAACCAGCTTTTTATCATAGTTTAAAGGATATCCTAAAGTATGCAACGTTTTCAACAGTATCAAATTCCCGATTTGGAATTTAAAAAGGCGACCAAAAAACCCATCCCGATCCGTTGTATACAAATGGCGGAAGCCTTTGAGGTGGAAACCATAGAAGGAGTCATGCAGGGGAAAAAAGGAGACTGGCTGATGGTAGGAATCCAGGGGGAAATGTACCCCTGCGATCAAAAAATTTTTGAAGAAACGTACACCTTGCTTAAGGACGAAAAATAAACCAGTATTCAATTGAGGCTATCAAAGGACCCTAGTAGTGATCCGAATCGCAGGGTTCAAAAATCTCTGGATAAAATGGACTGCGGATCACAAAAAAAAGCGCTCCTAAGAGCGCTCTTTTTTTCTTATCAATGGGTCTACTTGCCTTTTACAAAATTTTCATCTTCCGTCTGCGATTTAATGGTAGGTTCATCGCCCACATTGTGCTTCTCCAAACCTGCAGAATCGACACTAAAGAATTCAAGAATTTCCGTTGGATTGGTGATCTGCTTGAATTTTCCACCATTGATGGCTATGGGAAACTGAAAAGCATCCGGTTGATCGTTTAAAATCTTGATCCAATCCTTATCATCGTAGTTGGCATCCTTGAATTTTTGAGGGGTATCCGGATGATCTTTAGCGATCAATCCGCTGATCCCTTCAGCACCGATACCCTTGGCCAATTCAGCCCAGGTGGTGCCTGCTACCTCTGTTTTGGCAATATCGATAGCATTCAGTTCCTTTTTGGTGCCTTGTGCGTACGAATGGGTATGTTTACCAATTCGGGTAGTACTGCTGTAATATAAAGTAAGTTGACGTTCATCGTCTGCAATGGTCATATCGTCCATGATTAGTGAGTTTTCATCTTTTCTTTTCGCTTCTTCAACTGTCGCTCCAGATCGTTAACAGATTCTTGGATGGACGTTCTGAATTCACCGTGGGAAGCCTCTGCAAATAACCGTGGCCCCGGAGCACTCAAACGAATATTACAGATCATACCCGTGCCTGGTTCTGAGGTATTCTCGGTCTTAAAGAATACATCTGCTCGTACGATAAAATCGTAGCGGTTGAACAGCTTCTCTAATTTTTGCTTCGCATATTCTTCGAGTCTTGAACTCGATTCTACGTCGTGATATTCAAATACTATATTCATGGTGTTTAATTTTTACTTAATATACGATTTAACGCTTCCAAAGGCTATTTTCAAAGTGGGTTTAGCACTATTTTAGCAGTTAACGATCTTCTGGTTTTGGCGCTGGGGCCAACTTGACAGGGAATTCAGTCTCCCCGCCATACAACTTGATCTCCTGGATATCCGCCGGTAAGTAGTATCCGGCATCTTCTAAGGCTTCTTTCACTTTACGGACTACATTTCCCTTGGTGATTAAGGCCTGGCGGCGGAAGTCTTTAGTGTCCACCCAAAAGAAGACCCTTAAGTTCACGGTACTGGTGGCCAATTCTTCTTCGATTACAAAATTTTCATGGATCTCATCTTCGATGACTGTAGGCTCTTCTCGAAGCGCTTTCATCACGGTGGTCTTCGCTCCCTCAATATTGTCTTCATAGGCGATCCCGATCACAAAATCCCAGCGGTAGAATCCATCTTCGGTATAGTTGGTGACCGGAGTGGTCAGCACATCACTGTTGGGAATATACACGTCTTTACCATTAAAGGTTTTGAGTTTGGTATACCGAAAGTCAAGGGCTTTGACTTTACCGAAATTATCACCAATCTCTACAGTATCGTTGACTTCAAACGGACGGTTGAATGCCAAAATGACCCCGGCGATAAAATTCTCCCCTATGTCTTTAAAGGCAAACCCCAAAATTACTGCGCTGGCTCCTGCGGCGGTCAGGATTCCCGTAGCCACACCACCCAAACCGGCGGCATTTAAGGCCAACATCAAAGCAATAGCAATGATCACGTACTTAATGGCTTGCCCCAGAAAGCGACTCATCAAAGGATCTTCGGTATGACCCAATATGCGTTTTCGTGCAAACTGACTGATCCAGGAAGCGATCAAGATGCCCAGGATGATGATTAAGAGTCCGAATCCGATCTCCGGTAATTGGTCGACTAGATTGGTAAAAAAATCCTGAAAAGCTTGAGCTACTTCTTGAATTACGATTGAGAGGTACGGAATCGGCATGAGTGTAACGCTGGTTAGGTTTCGAAGATATCGACTTAAAAAAGCTTAGCTTCTTAACTTTTTTTTAATTAGCAGGGCTTTAACATTTCAACAAAGTAATTGAGGATTAACAATTCCTTACCAAGGAGTTTAAACAGAATAGATCAACTTTATGAAAAATATGCATATGAGCACCAAAGAAGAAGAAGAGGTTCATCAGGAAGTCAATGAAGACCTAGCGGCCGAAAAGCACAAGCAAGGGGAATCCAAGTCCTATGGGTCGATATTAAAGGAGCAGTTAGAAGAAGGGGAAGAGACCTACGATAAGAGCGCTGGCCATGTGTTGATGAATTCGCTTACCGCAGGCCTCGAAATCGGCTTTAGCTTCTTTATGCTCTGTGCACTCTTTTATTTTTTAGAGGGCAAGGTCAGCGAGGAGGCCCAATTTAAATACCTTACCTTGGTATATCCCCTAGGCTTCATTTTAGTGGTGCTGGGCAGATCATTACTTTTTACCGAACAAACCTCATTACTTACCTTACCCGTGCTTAATCAAAAGCGAAGCTTTCGCGAACTTATGCGCTTGTGGGGTCTTGTTATTTTGGGCAACCTCATCGGTGGTTATCTCATCGCATTGGTCTTGGTATGGATAGGGCCGATGCTGCATATATACGACAGCGAAACCATTGAAAGCATTGCACATCACATCACCGATTTTCCAGCTTATGTAATTCTAGTGAGTGCCGTACTGGCCGGCTGGTTAATGGGCTTGCTGTCCTGGCTCTGCAGCAGCACGCGCGATACCATCAGTAAAATAGTGATCATCTTTATCATCACCGGGATTATGGCATTCACGGGCTTGCATCACAGTATTGTTGGAAGTATAGAGGTGTTTTCTGGAGTGATCAGTGGGGATACTATTGGCTGGAGCGATTATTTCTCATTCCAGGGAATGGCGTTGCTTGGTAATGCACTAGGAGGTGCGATCTTTGTGGCTTTATTGAGATACCGCGCGTACCAATACAATTCTACGGCAGACCCCGATTGATCCGCAGATTATCAAATCCATACCGCATTAATTCAAAAGTTTTATGATATTTGAGGCATGACCTCAGTAAATGAAGCGAGAACTTCCGGAACACGTTAAAGCTTATCGCTACGAAAGCTGGCAGATTGAAATGCTCATTGCAGGAGGTGTGCTTTTTGCACTCTATGAGAGTAGTGATTTTCTAAAAGCGCTTTTCTACGAATACTATCCGATTTCTGATACTACCTCGAATAAAATTATTCTCTTATTCGGCTCCTTCATACTCGCCAAAATCTTACTTATTGGTTTTGCGGCTAATCTTTTGTTGAGAGCGGTATGGTTAGGCTATTTGGGCATTGCATTTTGGTTTCCTGAGGACATTAATCTGGATCGTGTTCGTGGGAATACCTCCTTCAAACAAAATTTACAAATGCAAAAAGGCAATCTGGCCCGACTACTCCTACTGGAAAAATGGTGCAATTTGAGTTTTTCTGCAGCTGTGCTCCTTGGTTTTTTTACCTTGAGTTTACTGATTTCAGTTTCTGTCGTTATTTTTCTGTTAGACCAATTTGACTGGACTCGCGATTGGGCAAATAGCGCCGATTTCACTTATTTTCTTACCCTCTTCTTTATTTTGATTCAATTGGGTGTCTTAGACCGCTTGTTGATTCGAAAGAAAACGACAGATACCAAAGTAAGTCAGCTGCGCCAATCCATCAATCGCTTTTTTAATACGGTCACCTTATCCTTTTTATTCAAACGGGAGTTTATGGTCTTGCGATCGAACACCAATCCTTGGATTTTCAATGGCTTGCTGGTGGTCTATCTTTTTATAGCGATCACCACATCCATCAATGATATTGGTAGTTTTTATCGAAGTGGGACCTTCAATTATTCAGTGATTGATGACCGGGAAGAATACAGCAAGCGCTGGTCGCTCAAAATCAATCCCGTGCAATACACTGAGAATTTAGGAGGTGATAACCGGGTTTTATACGGTGCTATTCAAAGTGAAATCGTTAAAGAAAACTACCTGAAGTTATTCTTGGTGAGCTGGGTCGATTTTGACAATAGTCTTAACGAGCTCTATCAAAAATATGAGTATCAGGAATATTTGGGGGAGGTCTCTTCATCAGAGACTCGCGATTCGCTCATACAAGTGCAAAGTATACGTTGGAATAAAGCCCTCAATGAACAATTTCAAATTCATCTGGACAGCGCTGTGCAGGATGAGCTGCAATGGGCTTTGTATCGCCATCCTGTCACTTTAGAAGAGGGATACCTCACTTACCTTCCCATAGATTCTTTAACTCCGGGATTGCACCAGTTAAACGTAAGCGCCCGTATCCGATTTCCGAATGGAGTAGTAAGCTACCGATCCTGGCTGGATTTACCTTTTTGGTACCAAAGCCCGATCGCACGTTAAGGAACCCCTAAATACGGGATGAGGCTGTTAAATATAAGGTAAACCCGCTTTGAATTTTGACCATGCTGTCGTTGATCCCTATCTTAAAAAGAAAAATCATGAGTAAACAAGCACCCTTTCAAAGCGAATACCGAAAATCTTCCAATTTTGACAGCACCAGTCCCAATCCTGATCTAGAGATCAATAAGGACGGGCGTTTGAAATTGTCGGAGGAATCAGGTAGCCTCGACGAAACAGATAAAGAACGCATCGCCGATGCCATGGACAATATGCGCGAGCGTATCGAACAGACTCCAGGAGGAGAACAAAGCGATGCTTAACAGCACAATATTCAAAACTAAAAAAGCAGCTCTAGAGCTGCTTTTAATTTTTATATGAATTCCAGTGCTTTAGAGCGCTGAATCATCCCTTTCCAGGTTATTCTTGCTTTCTCCACCTTGACTATGGACTTTATTTTCTTCATCATTGAGTCCGCGAGGTCCATTCCCTTTTTGCGCATTCTCACGTCCGGGAACATCTAAATCTTCTCCGGCAAAATCCACTTCACGTTCGCGGTCTAGGAGTTGTCGATCATCACCTCCATCTTTTCTGACGCCGGGCTTTTGCGCTCCTAATAGGGCTTTATCTTGTTCTGTAATGTCTGAGTTGTATTTCTTGTTCTTTTCCATGATTGTTGTTTTGTAATAAGATACAGGAACAAATGAGGAGTGTCGCCGACTTTAACGCAACATAAACAGGATTTAACGGCTTCTTAGGATAACTTACTACTCCGAAAAACGCGGCACATGCATTTCAAAGAAAAGTTAAGCGTCCTGGGTCTGGGAGGAGGATGTCACTGGTGTACAGAAGCCTTTTTTCAAGCCTTAGTAGGGATCGAGCGTGTAGAGCAGGGCTTTGTTGCGTCTAATTCCCCTCATGACTCTTTCTCTGAAGCCGTGTTGGTTCACTACAATGCTCAGCGTATTCCCGAAGAAGTGCTTCTGGATATACATCTTCACACGCATCAGGCAGAAGCCGATCACGCTTTTCGCGAAAAGTATCGATCAGCCATTTACGTTCCAGAGGGAGAGGATCTCGCTCCTTATCAAAGGATCCTGTCTCGACTTCAGCAGCAATTCGAACAATCTCTGGTCACCCAGGTACTTCCCCTGGTCTCCTTTGAATCCTCCGAGCTGCGCTTTCAAAACTATTATCGAAGCAATCCAGAACGACCGTTCTGCCAACGGTACATCGAGCCCAAATTGCAGTTTATTGCTCGTTCCTATGCCCGCCATTTTGATCGTAGTAAACTTTCGCGACTGCCCGAGGGCAGGAAAGCTTAACTAAAAAGTGGCAAATATTTAGGAAAACCTTGGTAGTAGTTAACATCTTGGTCAGTTAACTTATTTCAATACAAAATTTGTTCTATGAGTCATACCGTTACCATCCAAGAAATTCATTACATCAATCACGACGTGGTACACATCCGTACCGATAAACCGAATAAGTACAACTTCAAACCGGGGCAAGCCACAGAGGTAGCCTTAGATAAGGACGACTGGAGAGAGGAGAAACGCCCATTTACCTTTACCAGTCTCCCGGACGACAACTTTCTGGAATTCACGATCAAGGTATATCCAGAACACGATGGGGTCACGCAACAAATCGGAACCTTGAATAATGGTGATCATCTGCTTATCGAAGACGCCTGGGGAGCTATTGAATACCAGGGATCCGGAGTGTTCATCGCCGGAGGTGCAGGGATCACACCGTTCATAAGCATTTTCAAGCATTTAGAAAATTACGGCAGCGCATCGGACAACACCTTGCTTTTCGCCAATAAACGAAAGCGGGACATTATTTTCCCGGGCAAGTTTGAATCTCTTCTTGGGGATCGTTTCATTAATATCCTTTCTGAAGAAGAGCATCCACAATATGCGCACGGACACATGGATAAAGCATTTATCGATAAGCACATCAGTGATTGGAACCGACGCTTTTATGTCTGTGGTCCGCCCCCCATGATGGATGCTGTACTCGCCGATTTACAGACTTTAGGTGTGCATAGCGATCTCATAATTATCGAAGACTTAGACTAACAAACAAAACTTAAAACAATGGCTCAACGAACAATACAAGGAGGATTTTACACTGTAAATCCCACAACCGAAGAACAACTGAAGGACTACACCTATATGACTGATGAAGAAGCGCGTCAAACGGTAGATCGGTGTCATCAGGCCTTCACAGCGTGGCGCGAGACCAGTCTTGCGCACCGCGCTGAATTGCTTAAGAAAGTAGGGAAGGAATTGGAGGATCGCAAGCAAGAGTATGCCGAGTTGATGACCCGTGAAATGGGAAAAGTACTCAAGCAGGGTATCCAGGAAGTGGAGCTCTGTGCAGCCCTGTGCCAGCAAACGGCTGAAACCGGTCAGAAGGAGCTGAAAGATGAAGAACGCACCCTCCCAGAAGGAGGAAGAGGACTAATTACCTACGCACCCTTGGGCGTGATCTATGGTATTCAACCCTGGAATTTTCCTTGTTATCAGGCGGTCCGCTATGCCGTTGCCAATATTATGGCTGGAAATGGGGTACTGCTCAAGCACGCAGAGAATTGCACCGGGTCCGGACTTTTTCTACAAGAGATTTTTGAAGCTGCCGGTCTACCTAAGCATTTGTTTAGCGTTTTGATCATTTCCCATAAGCAGTCTGAGGACATCATCAATAACGATCAGGTAAGAGGGGTTACCCTTACTGGAAGTGCTGCAGCGGGCAAGCAGATCGCACAACAAGCAGGAGCTGCTTTGAAGAAATTGGTGCTTGAACTGGGAAGTAATGATGCGTATCTGGTACTGGATGACGCTGATGTGGAGATGGCGGCCGAGACCTGTGTGAAAGGTAGAATCTACAACAATGGGGAAACCTGTGTAGCTGCCAAGCGCTTTGTGGTGGTTGAAAAGGTCTACGATGCATTTAAGGAGGCTTTTGTTAAGGGCATGAAGAATATTCGTTTTAATGATCCTATGAGCAAAGACGCTGATATGGGACCGATGGCTCGAGAAGATCTAAGAGAAAAATTACATGACCAGGTCAAGGAGAGCGTGGACAAGGGCGCCCACATCCTGATCGGTGGAGAAATTCCGGATCGTAAAGGATTTTTCTATCCCGCAACAGTTCTGGATAATATCCAACCGGGACAACCTGCTTATGACGACGAACTATTTGGTCCGGTAGCGTCATTGATCAAAGCCAGAGATAATAAGGACGCCATGCGGATAGCGAATGACAGCCGGTTTGGTCTGGGAGGAGGAATCTTTACCAAGAATGAAGAGGATGCCTTCCGCCTGGCTAAAGAGGAATTTGATACCGGTATGGTGTTTATCAACAGCTTTGGATTGGCGCAGCCCAATATGCCCTTCGGTGGAGTGAAGAACAGTGGTTATGGCCGCGAGCACGGAGGTTTTGGGATGAAGGAATTTGTCAATATCAAGGCGGTCATGCGCTTGCAAGACTAAATGAAAAAAGCAGCCATGGGCTGCTTTTTTTTGATCCGTGCACTTATAGAGCTTAACGAAAACCCAGGTCTTTCAATCCCTGGAAACTGATCTCGATAGCTTTCATCGGCTTCTGATCAAAAGTTTGGTCCTGTTCCACCAGATAATAGTCCATTCCGGCCTGCTCGCGATGCTCCAGAATACGCGCAAAATCAATGCTGCCTTGGCCTACCGGCGCAAATCGCCCTTGATCGTCCATATCCTTGACGTGCCAACTTTTCCAACGTCCAGGATACTCTTTAAAATAGGCGATAGGATCAGCCTTAGCCTTGGTGACCCAATAGAGATCCATCTGAAAATTTACATACTCGGGATTCGTATTCTTTAAAAGGTAGTCGATGGGAATCACTCCGTCTGCGTTCTCTTTAAACTCAAAATCATGGTTGTGGTAAAGCAGTTGGAGTCCGTGCTCAGCAGCTTTTTTTCCTAAAGTATTTAGGATATCGGCAAAATCCTCCAGATTACCTTTCATACCCATACTTGCGGTCGCTACGTCATAGGTGAACATCCCCATAGGAGGAATAGGCACTACAAAATATTCAAATCCGGCAGCCTGGACATCGCTCATTATGGCGTCTGCATTTTCCAAAGTAACCGTGCTGTTGTGGCTGCTTTTAGGAATCAAGCCTTGCTCTTGTACAAAGGCTTTAAAGTCCTTCGGACTCATCCCATAAAAAGTCCCTTCATTATACCCTGCATTTTCCAAATTGACATAACCAATGGCTGCTACTTGCTCCAGGGTAGCTTTGGGGTTTTCACCCATGGCGTCGCGTAGGGTGTATAAGGCCAAACCCGGTTCGGGTAAGGGTTCCTGTGAATCGCAACTGAAAAGGGTAGTGGTGAAGAGCGTTACGAGAATAAACGGAATAAGGGATAGGCGTTTCATACAGTAGGATGTTAGTTTAAAAGAGGAATTTACAAAAAGCATGGGAGTCGTTGAGGGCTGCATCAACAAAAAAGCCGCAACGAAGTTGCAGCCTTTTTAACCAAATCAATAATTATGATGTGCTTTACGCACGGGGGTATTGCATTTAATATTTTACAAACAGTTGGGTGTAGAAAGGAACTCCGTGTTCATTGTAGGTCACCCCGATGCCGGTATGGCTAAAATCACCCTCCATGGCTTCTTTGTGTGAGGGACTGTTGATCCAGGCCTCCACTACGCTCTTAGCACTGCGGTAACCAAAGGCCACATTCTCTGACACGCGTTTGGCCCCTCGTGCCTTCAGGTAATCAGAACGCTCAAAAAAGCGATCGTGAGAAATGGTACCGTCTTCCACCATGTAGTAGGAATGCTCGACAGCCTTGCTTTCTCCTTTGGTACATAGTTTAAGACTGGATAGACCCACACTCTGACGGTAGGCATTCACCTCATCCATCACCTCCAACATAAAGGCCGTATCATTCTTTAAATTGATCTCGGCAACCAATTCCTGAGAAGTATCATTCAATACTTCATCATCTTTTGAACACGAACTCAAAACGACAAGCGAGCAAAGCAGAACGATAAATTTGGATAGGTTGGTCATTACAATTTGGGGTTAGTGACGACACAAACATAGCAAGGTGATCCATCGATTTGTGTCATACACCGATGATACGATACCTTACACCGATATATTAAGAATATATTAACATAGTTAACAAATATTTAACACTACTATATTGATATTCGTTAACAAATATTTAAGAATCGTCATTGGTCTTATTTCGATCAGATCCGCCCGTCAAAACAACAGTATAAAACGGCTGTTTATTATCGATAAAATTGAGTAAACACTGATAATCAATGCTTTAAAATTTAAAGTGTACTTTTAGTTAGGACTAACCCTCAACCATTGATCCCATGAAAACCTATCCAGTCGTCTTTGCTTTCGCTTTTTTATTCGCTTACTCCTGTCAGAAAAAGGCCAGCTCGTCCGAACCGGAGATTGAACTACTCACGCTAAAAGACAGTATTCTGTTTCGACAATCTCCAGATCCTGACCGGCCCAGTCCGACGGTCATTCAGGTCTATGAGAAGCTCAATTTTGGCAACGGATACAACAGCACCACGGGGCAGGAATATTTTGGGGTTATTGATTACCAAGGCGCAGAGGAGTCTACGGAGGTAAGTGCCGGGGCTCGTGGCAATACTGGTCAAATTACGATTGAAATGACCGAAAGTCAGGAAGACCTAAAGAATTCCTTAAATATTTCCGCGGAAGCAGCATTAGACTTTCAGCTGGGGGCCTGGAGCTCTAAAAATAAGTTGAAGTTGAGTACGCTCCAAGAAACAGAATTCAACGATTTCTCTCAGCATGTCATAATTAAAGCAAGTTATGTCAACGAACCTCAAGTGCTTATTGAGCCTAAGGTCAGAGATGATTTAATTCGGTTGGCTCAGCGCGACCCCGAAACTTTTATGCGTAGCTGTGGTGATATGTTTGTCAGCCGAATTTATACCGGTGGAGAACTGTATACCTTATTTTCTCTGCACAGTCGGGATAGTCGAGAACAGGAAAAGAACAATTTGTTTTTCTCTACGGCCAATAAGTACCTCGGCACGACCATCAATGCCCAGGTGGACGTTACTACTATGAATGATGCCGTCAATAAAACCAAGAATCTAAATACCACAGTGATCACAGAGGGGGGAGGACCTACGCCTAAAACCCTTGATCTTCCGTCCTATTTGGAATACGCCAGTACATTTAAAGAAGATGTAAGCAATGACAATCGGGCAGTCATTCTCTACGTAGAATTGAGTCCGTATGAAAGTATCTCCGGATTTCCAGACATTGATTTCAGTAAAATTCGCGTCGTACAAAAGGGGATGATCGAAAACCTAAGTGCGATCCTATCCATGTTGGAAGAAGATGAGAGCAATTATGAATTTGTGAAAGCGAATACGGATTTGTTTTCTGAGGAGGATATCGAAGCCGGTGAGGAAGCGCATGAGCGTTATCTTAATTATCGGGCAGTGGCTCAGAAAATGTTGGCTGATTGCCGCGCAGACCCCGATGCCTGCAATGTAGATGAATTGGTGGTATTTAATGAATTTACCCCCTACAAACCCCACATTGATCTGCCCGAATGGGCCGGTGATGCTACTGAACTTCCTTTGACGATGGACTCCGGGTGGGTGACTGTTTTTGATGACACCGAAGCGACAGGGAAATTATTAAGCTTGGCAGGTTCCATGCAGATTCGTCGCAGTATTAATAGTAATCCGCGCTGTAGGGAAGCCGTTTACAAAAGAGATCGCGTTGTTTATCGTCATGTGAAGACTAAACGAACCGGTCCTTTCTGGAATCGCAGGCAGCACTATGCCACCCTGTATAAACAATTTATTTATCCCTATTATGAAGTCAGTTATAGGAGCAAAAAAACGGGGCAGGAGTTGAGGCGATTTATCTACACGACACCGATACTGACGGAGTCCAATGTTGAGGTTCGCATGCGTTTGCGAAACCCGTTACCGGTACTCCAGGTTTTTGAAAATGGTCGCTATTTCACTTTGCCGGACTGGTTGTATGAATATGTGGATTTCGATCCTGAAGTTGAATTCCCCATTATTGAGTCCTGCAATCAAGCGGAACCTCTTTCTGCTGTTGTTAGCGATCCCGGCTCGAAACCTAAGATCCGTGAGACTGCTCAGAACGGAGCGCTTACCGGAAGTGCCTCAGTGCCCCGAAAGCAGCCGGAAGGCTCTTTCAAAGAGGGGGTGTATACGATCGATTATGACGACAATCAATAAAATTACAGAACATCGTCCTTAATCGACATTAGCGCTGATACACCCGCACCCAGTCGACCAGCATCACCGACTCATCCGCGTAGGTAGAAGAATCCCTATTTTGGAAAAACCAGCCTCCTACGGCCGTATTTAAAACGATCTTTTGTTCTTTCCCAAACAGCTCCGCGATGTAGTTTTCTGCGTTAGCTGTATACCTGTGCATTAGTTTGCCGTCCAGTAGTATTTCCAATTTGTTTTCAGTCCAGATCAGTTCGTACACATGGAAATCAGCCGTCAAATCGTCTTCCAGTTCAAAGTACGCTTCCTGCTCCCTAATTAGATTCTGGCCCGGTGCTGTTCCGTAGAAAATATTGGACTGGAATTTGAAGGGTTCGCCTACACGGGCTTCCAGCACATCAATTTCTCCTTGGGTAGGCCACGGATCGCCGTAGCTCCAGAAGGCGGGCCACATCCCGATTCCTGCCGGTAATTTAATACGTGCCATATAGCGCAATTCTTCTTTTCCGGCTTGCGGTTTAGGGGCATACAGCATTTTGCTTTCCAATCTACCGGAAACATACTCAAAGTCTTTAGGCGTTGTATCAAAAGGGGTGGTCGGACCTGTGGTCGCCTGGCGCTGAACGGCAATTTTTAAGAGGCCATCATCGGTTAGGCTGACCTGCTCCGGTTGGTAGAACTGAATCTCTTCATTGAAAGCCCCACCGGTCCAGACATTCCAGGCGGAAAGGTCACCTTCAAAATCATCTTCAAATACCAACTGCCAGTCGGCGGACTCACCACTCGGGTGTTCACCTCCGTCTGAAGCATTGGGCTCGGACGTTTTGCTTTGGCAGCCCAAAATTAGGATGCTGAGGATAAGTATGGATAGAATCTTTTTCATAAGTGTTTGATTTTATAGGCGTCTAGTGGCATTATCTTGAAGTAAAGGTTTAAGATAGTCCCATACCGTTTCGGCGACAATTTCGTGGCCTTCGACGGTGGGATGTATACCATCAGGCTGATTCAGGGTAGGAATTCCGCCTACGTCTTTTAAGATGAAGGGAATGAAGGTCAGGTCATTTTCTTGCGCCAGTTCGGAGAACAGTTCCCTAAATTCATCCGTATACGCCTTGCCCATATTAGGAGGGAGTTCCATTCCGGCTAAAATGATCTCGATATCCCCATCCTTCTCGGCGACCGCATTGATTATGGCCTGTAGATTGGCTTTGGTTTCGGTGAGCGGAACTCCGCGCAATCCGTCATTACCGCCAAGTTCTAAAACAAACACGTCAATATCCTGATTGAGAATCCAGTTAATACGACCCAGTCCGCCAGCGGTAGTTTCTCCGCTGACCCCTGAATTAATCACCTCGTAATCCCAGCCCAGCGAATCGATCTTCTCCTGGATTACTTCGGGGTATGAGTCCTGGGTATCGTCCAGGCCGTAACCTGCGGTGATACTATCCCCAAAGAAGAGGATCGTTTTCGTGGTGATCTCTTGAGCTTCCTGCGCTTCGTTTTCTTCCGCAGGGGTTTCCTGCGTTTTCGCTTTCGCGGAAGCGGATTCGCCCTGACAACCCAAAAGGATCAAAAAGCCCAGAAAATAACAGAATTTTAGGAGTTTGGTACGGGATAAGCTGTGGGTGTCTGTCAAGGATTGTCTAGTTTTAAGCGCCTTGGAGAAGGCAAAAATGAATACCATGCTATGTCAAAGATATTAAAGATTAACGGGCTTCGGAAAACCTATACCAGTGGATCCAAAAAGCTTACCGTTCTGAACGACATTTCCTTTGAAGTGGAGGAGGGACAGACCTTTTCCATCGTGGGTCCTTCCGGCAGCGGGAAGACTACCTTATTGGGCCTATGCGCCGGTTTGGATAGCCCGGATGCTGGATCGGTAGTGCTCTGCGGACGTGATCTTCAGGATCTGGACGAAGATGAACGTGCGGCCTTGCGCAATGAAAAGGTGGGCTTTATTTTTCAGAATTTTCAACTCTTGCCCACGCTGACCGCTTTGGAAAATGTGAGTGTACCGCTGGAATTGCAAGGAGAGCCTTCAGCCCAGCAGCGGGCTCAACAATTACTGGAGAAGGTAGGCTTAGGCGACCGTTTGGATCACTATCCCTCTCAACTTTCGGGTGGGGAGCAGCAGCGTGTGGCCCTGGCACGAGCCTTTTCCAACCGACCTCAGATTTTGTTTGCCGATGAACCCACCGGGAATCTGGATGAAGAAACCGGAGAAAAGGTCATTCAATTGTTATTTGAATTGAATCAGGAAGCCGGAACCACTCTGGTCATCATCTCCCATGATCTGGATTTGGCTAAACGAACCCAACAAATCTTGCGATTAAAAGGAGGACAAATCCACACCCTCGAATCTACAGCAGGTTAATGAAAGCGGAAAATCCATCAAAACTCCAACTGTCTTGGTTGTTTAAAATGGCTTGGAGAGATGCCAAGGCGAGCAGGAGCCGACTCCTCCTTTTTATGGCCTCCATCATCCTGGGTATTGCGGCGGTGGTGTCCATTCAGTTGTTCAGCGCCAATTTAAAGGACAATATCCAGAAACAGTCCAAGTCGTTGATGGGCGCCGATTATATCATTGATACCCGTCAGGAACCTTCTGAGCAAGCACAAAAGATTATCGATTCACTGGGGCCGGACGCCATGGAGGTGAATTTCATATCCATGATCGCCTTTCCGAAGAACGGAGGTACCAAGCTCGTTCGCGTTCGCGGTCTGCAAGGTGATTTCCCTTTTTATGGCGAGATCCAAACCCAGCCTAAAATTGCCGCCGTCAACTATCAAGAGCAGGGGGGAGCCTTAGTAGATGCGACCTTGATGCTGCAGTACGATGTTCGGGCCGGAGACTCCATAAAAATCGGGGAGATCACCCTGCCTATATCCGGAGCCCTGAAATCCATGCCGGGAAGTTCTGCCATTGCCTCTTCAGTGGCGCCACCGGTGGTCATCCCATATGAATATGTCGATCAAACGGAATTGCTGCAATTTGGAAGTCGCAAGGAATTTCAATATTTTTTCGAAGATCCCGAGGCCGATCTGTTGGCTCTGGAAAACACCTTAGATCCGGTGCTGGATCAGGACGATTTGGACCTGGATACCCATACCAGTACCAGTAGACGTCTGGGCAGGCGTTATGAAAACGTGGGTAAATTTTTGAATCTGGTGGCCTTTATCGCACTGCTCTTAGGATGTGTAGGTATTGCCAGTTCGGTGAATATTTACGTCAAAGAAAAACTCCCATCTGTAGCCGTACTCAAGTGCCTGGGCGCGGGTAGGACCCAAAGTTTTCTGATTTTCCTGATCCAGGTGGCCGGTATTGGATTGATGGGAGGAATCATAGGTACCCTTTCGGGGATGGGCTTACAGGAATTATTTCCTTATCTGCTGCAGGATTTTCTGCCCTTCGAAGTCGCGTTGACCCTCAGTGCAGCGCCTTTGATTCTCGGGGTCGTTCTGGGCGTTTTGATGTCCGTGCTCTTTGCTTTATTACCACTGCTACGCACCTGGTATGTTTCCCCTTTAGCCGTATTGCGTATCAGTGAGGCCACTCGCGATCAACCCCGTCCCACCCGAGGGCTGCTGTACAGCCTGATCGTGCTTTTTCTCTTGTTATTTTCTTACGGATTGCTGGAAGATCTACTGTATGCCCTCGCTTTTGTGGGCGGAATTTTGATCACCTTCGGGATTTTGGCAGGGATCTCCGCCCTGGTCATGCTCCTGGTTAAGCGCTTTTTCCCGAAAAAGGCGCGATTTACCGTTCGCCAACCTTTACTCAATCTGTTTCGACCCAATAATCAAACCCAGGTGCTGATCGTTGCGATTGGCTTAGGAACCTTTTTGATCAGCACCCTCTACTTTACCAAAGACATCCTACTGGCTAAAACCAGTCTGGAAGCTGGGGCGAACAATCCAAATCTAATTGCGCTGGACATTCAAAGTGATCAATTAGAAGCCGTCAAAGCGACGGTGACGCAAAACGACTTGCAGATCATTGATGAAATCCCTTTGGTCACCATGCGGATGCAGAGCATCAAAGGCCGAAGTATCAACGAGATCAAACAAGATACGAGTCGGCAAGTGCGCGGTTGGATCCTCAATCATGAGTTCCGAACCACCTATCGGGATTCGCTGATCGACTCAGAGGTGCTGTTAGAAGGGGAGTGGGTACCTGAATATTCGGGACAGGGAGCTATTCCCATTTCCATTTCTGACAATTTAATGGGCGATGCTCAAGTTCAGGTGGGCGATAGTATCACCTTCAATGTGCAGGGGGTGTTGATGGAGACCGTAGTGCAGAGCGTACGCCAAGTGGATTGGACTCGTCTGCAATTGAATTTTTCCATCGTTTTTCCCGCAGGAATTCTGGAAAATGCGCCTCAGTTTAATGTCTTGACTACCTATGCACCCAGTGAAACCCGGAGCGCCGATTTGCAGCGGGATCTGGTGGCCCAATTCCCCAATGTCACCGTAATCGATCTGCGACAGGTCTATACGGTGGTCGAAGATATACTCGATAAGGTGACCTGGGTGATCAACTTTATGGCCTTCTTCAGCATACTCACCGGCATCATCGTTTTGATCGGGTCCGTACGGACCAGCAAATATCAACGCATTCGCGAAAGCGTACTTTTACGAACCTTAGGCGCACAGAACAAGCAGATTTTGGTCATTTCGGCTCTGGAGTATCTCTTCTTAGGTCTGTTGGGAAGCCTGGTGGGTATTGTTTTGGCTTTGGTAAGCAGTTTGCTGCTGGCCCTCTTTGTTTTTTACGAACCCTTTACGCCTTCGGCCATTCCTTTTTTGCTGTTGTTGCCAGGTATCACCTTACTGGTCATGGGCATTGGGTTAAGCAATATCCGACCGGTGCTGCGCAGTTCACCACTGGAAGTGCTGCGGAAAACGGTTTAGCATAAAAAAGGGGACCGAAGTCCCCTTAATTGAATTAGTACAGGTTTTGTGAATCTTAGTTCACTCCAATGGTATCTGCGTTTCCGTCAGGATCTCCATTGACCGTTCCACCATTACCGATGTTTCCTAAAAGGAGAAGACCGGCAGCATGAGGGGAAGCCATGGAAGTTCCGCTGATGGTATTATAACCACCACCGGTCCAGGTTGACTTGATCGCTACTCCAGGCTCACAGAAATCCACAGGAGGATTTCCAAAGTTGGAGAAAGATGCCCAGTTATCTCCCTGAGACATGGCCGAAATGGTATAGACATTGTTCCCATTAGCAGAAGCCGGAGATTTAGTAGCTGCATTGGTGCTTTCGTTTCCAGCAGCCAAAGCAAATTTCACTCCGGTAGCAGCAGCAGCGACTACTGCGTCGTTTACCGCCTGAGAGAAACCACCACCAAGACTCATATTAGCCACATCGCCGTTAGAACCGTTAGCTGCTACGTGGTCAACACCGGCGATCACGCCAGAATAGGATCCACTTCCACGGCTGTCCAGTACTTTAACCGGGATGACCGTAGCACCGGCAGCAACACCAACCACTCCAATGTTGTTATCGATAGCCGCAACCGTACCGGCAACGTGCGTACCATGACCATCTCCGTCTTTAGATAGATCAGAATCCTTTCCCTTAGTGAAGGCGTTGAATCCACGGCTTACGTCTACGTTAAGATCAGGGTGAGCAGCGTCAATTCCACTGTCGATGATCCAGGCTACACCGCTTCCGGTGTAAGTAGCGCCACCGTTAACACGGGTGATTCCCCATGGGGTTTCCTGAGCTGGAGAACCTCCTCCGTCACCTCCGCCACCATTTGGACCCTTACCCGGAGGTGGAGCCAAGGTGAACATTTGATCTTTTTCGATATAGGCAATACGCTTATCAGAACTTAACGCGGTTACCTGATCTGGAGTTAGGCTGAGGGATACCCCTTGCATGGTTTTGCTGAATACATGATTGATAGTCAGGCCATTTTTAGCCACACCACCGATCACTTCTGTGGCCAGTTCGCGAACAGCCGCCTTGGCCGCATCATAATTACCACCGGCTTTAGCCGTCACATCACCGGTCATCTGGCGATCGAAAACGACAATGTACTCTCCTTCCAACTCATAACTTCCATGAGTATACACTATGGCTTTTTCTGTTTCAAGGTTAGTCTCTTGAAGGTCTAGTGCATCCACCTCTGCTGCATCATCTGAACAGGAAAGAACAAGTACGCTTGCGCAGGCCATAAGCGCCATACGCGTGAAAAAATTAGTTTTCATAAATATTAGGGTTTTTAAATTTTGCGGAATTTAGAATTAATATGTTAAAAACCTTAACATTCTTTGAAAAAAAAATAAAAACTTATTCAAAGTCGCCATTTACGTTATCATTCGTTGCAAAACTGTTATTTAAGGGTGAAGCTCCTATCACCCCAAAAATGCCGAACTCAATGCATCCACTAATTTGGAAGTTGGTTTATGTCGGGAGTCGTTGAGTCGGTAGTCGGTAGTCGGCATTTCGATACATTGCAGCTTTCGCTGCAACACTCAATGACCGTCTGAGCGCACCTTACCGGTCACCGAGTGCGGTCACACTGACCGTGTATCGAGGTGGGCGGATGTATCGAGGTGGGCGGATTCTATCGAAGTAACCCTCTACAGACTACAGACTAGAGACTAAAGACTAGCCCTAAAACTGCGGCCACAACTGATACCAGGCTAGTCCAATGATCAATAGAAAAAAGCTGCATCCGGAAATGAGATTCCAGAGGCTAGCCTCCGACCTTTTAAACATCCGATAAAAGAAGAGGACGGAAAGGGCCACTAAGAAAAATACCAGAACCAGCAGGTAATTGACCGCGTAGGGGAGTCCCATCACCAACAAGAAGCCGTTAGAAGCTGAAGTGGATGCTATGAAATAAATCAATCCCAGTAGGAGCAGAAGTCCGAGCACCGCGTTCCAGGTCCGCAACCCGATCAAGGAGCTTCCTTTCTTTTTAAAGAGGCGAATCACGCCGAGAATCAGATTGACCAATAAGACGAACAGGATAATGACCGTGAGTGCGAGCAAGACTGGATTCCGCATTTGTAAGAGTCCACGAGCCAGGGAAGACACCGACGCATTTGGATAATACGAAGTCACAAAGGGAATGCTCCGCGAAGCAAGCTGCTCCATACAGGGAGCTTGGGGTCGTTGATTGGGATTGGCAATAAAGGCTTCCATGACCCGGGTGCCACAGGGCGAGGTTACCGTACCATGACCCATGTTCGGGAATTCAAAATAAAAGCCATTGGCAAAACGCTCCTGGAGGAGTTCGGTATGTTTTGGAGGCGTCACCGGATCCAATTCTCCCGCCACCAGTAAGGCCGGTACCTCAGAATACACCGGCGTATTTGCGACCGAGTCCAGGGCGATACGATTGTCCTGGTAATAAAAATCCAAGTAGGTGTCTACCGTAGCGAAGGGTTTCAGCGATTCTTGTTGATTCTGGAAATTACGCCGACTCACCTCCCGCTGCAGGCTGTGGTCATACACATAGGCAATCAGGCCGTTGGCGTTGTAGTTGGCCTCGGCGGGGCCTCGCATGGAAGAGATCAAGGAAGACAAAACCTTCGAGTCCCGGGCCATGATTTGCTCTAAGAGTAGGGGGAAATTCGGATAGCTCGTTCTTTTATACAGCAGTTGATGCAACACGCCATTGAGTTCTTCTTTGTTAACCACCGCCATAGTGCCGTCCTCCAGTTGGAAGCGCAAGGGTTCTTCGTCTAAGGTCTCCAGAAATTGGATAAAGTTCGTTTCCAGGTTGGCGTATCGCGCTGCACAATCCGGTTGGTCCTCGCATTTTTCAAGTAAAGCCAGGAGGCTGTCCCGGTAGTAGGGGGGAAGCGTTCCCTGAATGGGAAAGCCAATAGGAACCGTTGAATCCAGTATGGCCGAACGGACCGCAACATCGTACAAGCTCGCATTTCGTAAGAATTGCTGAATGGCCATGGTGCCGTTGGAGATCCCTAGCAGGTTGTAGGTATCGTAAGGGAGTTGCTGGGCGAGAAAAGCGGCATCGCGGGTGAGCGTATTCATGCCGTACTGATTGTAATCGATCCCCTCACTTTGCATCGTTTCCAGGCAGGCGTTAAAGCGGGCTGTTTGTTTTTTTTCAAAAGCTTCGTAGGAGAGATCATCCATCAGGTCATTCCAGGTGGCTGTGGCCAGATCCTGGCAGGGGAGTCGGGTGGAGTTCCCGGTACCGCGATAATCAAAGAGGATCACATCCCGCTCTTTTAGCAGTGGCATGGCACGAATAAAGCCGGGCGCCAACTGGGTTTCAGGCACGCCCCAGCCCCCTTGAAAGTAAAGCACCGCATCCGCGGGAGGATTGGGATTGGTGGTCTTTAGGATGACGAAGGCGATCTTGAGCAATCGGCTCTCCGGATCCTCGTAATTCTCCGGAACGTAGAGATAGCCAAATTCGCTGGTATTGGGAGCCTTTTCTACCCAGGAGCAGTCGGCTAAAAAACAATCGGTTTTTTCGATATCACCGGCTTGTTGAGCGGAAAGGGTAAGCACAAACAAAGCGCAGAGGGTTAGGCATACGCATTTCATAAAATATTGAATTAGAATGGTTTGCTTAAAGGTAGGTTTTTTTCGGAATGTTCAATAGGGGACATTGACCCCTATTTAAAGATTTGTTTAATGGGATCTCCGAAATGACTTTCGATAGTATGCATTCCCTGCCTGCCGACAGGCAGGCTCTCGCCGCCGGCTGGCGGATCGTCGGATGCAAGAGAAAAGACCCTTTTTACGATAGATTGCGATCTCAATGATCTTGAGATCAAACCAGCTCTCTTTTCTAAATTTTCTCCAAGGCTTCGAAAATTTTAAACGAAAAGCTCGCTTATCCTGAGTAAAAAGTAGGCCGCTTTGTCAAAAATGAATTTATGTAAACACCTAACACCTAACACCTAAAAATCTGATAAAGGAGGAGTGGCCTTTTTTGAGGAGCAGTTGAAGTAACGAATGCTATAAACTAGGCGCCGAAACCGCCTGGATACTGATTAGCCTGACCAAAAGGTAGACTAATACGATAATCAAAATAATTGCATTTGATTCGTTTTTGGTGTAATTTTACATCAAAGATGAATAAAATGGCACGACAAAGTATTTCCTTCACAGAACCCAATGATGAATGGTTAAAAAGTCAAGTAGAAAGTAACGAGTACTCCAGCAAAAGTGAGTTGGTGAATGATCTAATCAGGCAAGCAAGAAAACAGCAAGTTCAAATAGATTGGATAAGAGCACGACTCGAAAAGGCTGAAAAAAGCGGATTCACCTCCGATTCAAGAGAACAAATTCTAGCTCAATCAAAATCCATTCTAAATGGCTAGCTATAAACTTAGCAATCAGGCCAAAGAAGATCTCATTAGAATTCATCGGTACGGAATTAAAAAATTCGGCCTCAATCAGGCAGATAGATATTTCAATTTATTCTTCAAGTATTTTGATGAAATTGAGCAACGACCTTTTTCATATGAATCCGTCGATTTTATAAAAAACGGTTATCGAAGATGCGTTTGTGGAGTTGATACTATTTATTTCAAAGTGGATAATGAAACTATAGAAATAATGGCAATTATTGGCAAACAAGATTTGTCTAATCTATTTTAATAAATAGAAATACAGTTACTATCACCACCTAACGTGAAACAATGAGCATAATAAACCGATACGATAATTGTATTATAATATATATTATGTAAAATAGATATTTCCAAAATACGCAACCCTCCTCTCATAACTATCTAGATAATAATTCGTTACTTTATAGTTCACCAGAACCATCCATATGTATCGATCCTTCCTTTGGCCTGTTCTTTTACTGCTCTGTTCAATTCACACTCTATCTAATCAAGCACAAACTGCTCAGCTCAATCTTTCCAATTTGGAACGACCGGATCTGTTTGAACTTGTATTTACCGGGAGTTTCTATGATCAACAAGCCACCGCATTAAATTTAGAGTTTGGCACCTTTTTTACCGAATATGTCTATGCTTATGCGCGTAGCTGTGCCGACTATCTGCCCGCAGATAAGGTAGAATTGACCTATCAGGAATGCCGCGAGCGAATGGTTACACGTGATGGCTGGGGTAATGAGATTTCCAGCTACTGCAACGATTACCGTACTGTCTATACCGGATTATACACCACGCCACATCTGGCTCGGGCGGAACAACAGCTTAAAAGCAATCCCTTTGCCTTTATGGGTGAAGTCATGCAAGACGTCCAGTCTATGGACGCTTTTAAAAGTTCGCGTAACATGAAACGCCTCCAACTCGATCTCCAACATGATTTTCCGATCTTCTTTGCTCAGAATGCCTGCAATAGCGAAGCTGTCCTACTCTTTAATGACAATTTAGGAAGAATTCCCTTTCGAACAGAACTGCGGCGAAAATCTGCTCCTACTACCACCAAAACGGCGACCAGCCTCAATTATACCCAACAAGACTATTTAAAATTGATCGATGATCTGGTCACTCATCAGGCCAAAGGCTGGTTAATGAATCGATATCAAGCTGGTAGTGTCCGCGATCTTCAAGTGACAGGGGCCTCAGCAACACAGGCTCCGAGGACACTGGTGGCCAATTATACCTTTAGTAGTTTTGGAGGCACTCAAAACGGATGGGTACGCATAAGCTTTCAAAATGGGGAGCCTCGCTGCGTTAACTTTCACGATTATCCACAAACCTGTAATGACCCATCACCCAAAGTGGTTAGTGATTTTAAAAAGGGAGCTTATACGTCCCGGTAGCCTAATTTCGTTGTAAAGTAGCTAGCCGGGTTTTAATGGTACTCTCCATCGTTGACGATGGATTTAAGGTCAAGACTTTTTGATAACTCTTTATAGCGCCCTCGGTTTGTCCCAATTGTTCCTGAGCGCTGGCCATATTGTACCAGGCATTAGTTGATTCCGGAAAGGTACTGACCACCAATTGCATCACCTGCAATCCAATTTCAGGCTGAGGCGTTTGTAATAAACGTGTGGCCGCTTTTATAAATTCGCCCTCAAAATCAAAGTATTCATACCGTGGATCCTGAGCGATCATCATCGCATCCTTTTGCAGTTGCTCCATCTTGCCCTGCATAAACAACTGCTGCAGATGCTCCAGCGGTCGCAGGATAAAACCATCGTCGGTATAGTCCATGGCGGCTTGTAAGACTACGTCCTTATTATTGACATAATCGTCAAAGCTCATGGCCACCGCCAAATTGGGAATGGTATACTCGGCATTTTCCCATTGGGGCCGGTCCTGCCACCAGGCATAACTTAAATACATCTTCAATCCGGAATTGGGTAAAGTTACCTCTTTGGTATCTCCATAGAAATTGACATTCTCAGCCGTGGGTTCGCCCACCAGTATCGCTTCGGTCCAGTATTCGATCACATTGGTCAGGTTCTGAGCCGCTGAAAAGGTTCTGCGCCCGGTAATGTAAAACAGTTTGCCCTGCTGATTGAGCTCCGGCCGGGCCATCAGGCCTTGTACCAAAGGTTTGTTGTTGTAGTTGTTCCCCCCACCATTGAGTCGGCAATCGTAGATCAGTTTCTCCACCTCATTCGCATCGATAAAGGCAAACAAGCGCTGATAAAACTGAGCCAGGGTTTCTTCCTCGTCATCAAATACGGAACTCTGGCGAACGTATACGGTCTTGCTTTCGGGCAGGTACTCAAAATAATAGAGTTTGTCCTGTAAATGCTTGAGGTAAAGCGGCGTCTCTTCCTGCTTACGCGCACTCACCCAATTTTCATTGGGTACGGTCAGGCTATAGTCCACGCTCAGTGTTTTGCGATCTACCGTAGGCAAGGCATAATGAAAGGTCTCCCCGTCTTTTTCGAGGGTGAGATCAATGGTCGCCAACAGTTCCTCCGTTAGACCCTGGGCGTGCAATACCGCAGGGACGGTTAAAAATCGCAGGCCGTAGGCTTTAAAATACTGCTCATTCTCGACAGGCACTACGGGTCGAATGCGTTCCAAAGCCTGCTCCACCGGAACATCCATAATGGCCAACACCTCGGCACCTACAATGGATTGATCCTGCGTGCGTACTCCTTCTACATAGATTCCGTCTTTAAATTGATACAGATTGACCGGCAATACGCCATAATCAGCGACGGCACTAAAGGGCACCTGAGTATGGCCGTATTCGAAGAGGGAGATCAACCGACTGAAGCCCACTTTAATTTCGTGTTCTTCCAGCTGGGGTAAGCTTTCCTGCCGGCCGGACAGGCGGGCGCGAAAGCGAACCACTTCGCTATCCCAGGTGGACTCCTCTACTTTTTTAAAGAGAAAGGAATAGGATTTTTTCACCAACTCATCCAGGTAATTCAGGTCTTCCTGCCATTGTTGGGTAGTGATTTCCTGAGCGCCCATATTGAGGCTGGCTGTTGCGATAAAAAGAAAAAGAATTAGTGTTTTGTAAATAGACATGATGGTCGTTGTTTTTTGATTGTTGAGCTGTTTAGTTGTACACACTTACAAATAGACCAAAAATTATAAAATCTGTTACATCATGAGTACTGAATTGTGCTATTTGGCTACTGAGTTGTTGCGTTGGGGATCAAAATAAAAAATCCCGACTTCCAATCCGGATTCATCCAGAGTGAGGTTCTCTTGCAACCGACTCCATCCCTGCTCCCCGGCTAATTGATTAACGATGCACAGGCAAAGCGCATCCACGATATCGTCGCGTTTGACCTGCTTGCGCGGAAATTGGTGCAGGATCCTAGTGTAGCTTTCGCGAATATTGGGTTCGAAACGCTCCAGGATCTGTAAGCGCTGCTCAATACCTTCGGGCGTGGATTTCCGACTGCCCACCACTTCCCCATGCAAATACCGAAAACAGAGTTCGGGATGGCTTTCATGGAGGCCAATGTCCTTGCGTTCTGTGGATCGGAGAAAAGTGTCAAGTTCGCGAATCTTCCCACTGATGTTCCAGCTCTGCTCCGAAATGCTCTTCCCGGTACGCTCGATATTGAGTCGGCGCCCCTCCTCTTTGTTCGTCGCATATATAGCCTTTCGCGTAGGCGCATTAAATACGGTGGCTGCGCGTCCCGGCAATTGCTTACGCATGAGAGCTTCGATGGTTCGGGTATAAGAAGGGCCGGTAAGTCCGATAGGCATATCGATCAAAAAGCGCCCCTGCCATTTTACTTGATCCTCTAATTCATTGATAGTATGCAGTATATGAGCTTCATGCTCATTTTCAACTTGAAGTACTAATAGCCAGCCGCCCTTGCAGCCATCGATCCCTCCGTAGGTGATTTTTTTGTTGCTTTTCACAGAGTGCAAGTTACGGGAATGCTGGTGAAATCTTTCACTTTGATACACGGCCCACCTCGATACATCCGCCCACCTCGATACACGGTCACTAGGTGACCGCACTCGGTGACCGGTATGCTGTGTATCTTTAAAACGCCGGTGACTGAGTGATCCCGTACCTCGTACGGGATTGTATCGAAGTCCCGACTACCAACTACTTCTCGACTGCGCTCGAAGTGACATAGGTTTACTGACTACTGACTACTGACTACCGACTAGAACTGTTATTCTTATCCCAAAAGCCCCTTCTCCTTCCTACAGACTCGTAAAAAGCCCTTACTTTTGCAGCCGTGAACGCAGAAAATTCCATATCGCAAAAGTCTCATTTCGAGTTTATTGCCATGATGGCCTCGCTCATGTCGGTGGTGGCCCTGGCGATCGATGCCTTATTGCCGGCTTTGGATACCATTGGGATTGATATTGGTACCACTACCGTGGCTGACAATCAGTTGCTGATCACCATGATCTTTTTGGGTCTGGGTACCGGCCCTATGCTGTTTGGCCCATTATCTGATAGCCTGGGGCGTAAACCCATGGTTTATCTGGGTTTTGGGATCTTTTTTATCGCCAGCATCATTTGTGTGCTTTCCGATAATCTGATCGTGATGGTACTGGGGCGTATCTTGCAAGGTGTCGGACTCTCGGCGCCGCGTACACTAGCCATTGCCATCATTCGGGATAAGTTTAGCGGTGATTATATGGCGCGCATCATGTCTTTTGTGACCGTGGTCTTTCTACTGGTGCCTATCATCGCTCCGGCCACCGGAAAATGGATCTTGGATGCCTACGACTGGCAATCCATTTTCTATGTGCAGATGTTTATCGGCCTACTCGTGACCTGGTGGTTTTGGAAATGCCAATCCGAAACGCTCAAGCCAGAAGATCGCCGACCGATGACGCGTCAAAAATTCACGAATGGTTTTAAAGAGGTCGTCCAGCACAAAAGCACCATGGGCTATACCCTGGTCTCCGGACTTATTGTCGGCTCCTTTTTGGTGTATTTGAGCAGTTCGCAACACATATTCGAAACCCAATACGATCTTAAAGAGGCCTTTCCTTACATTTTCGCCGGACTCGCCATCGCTATCGGTACGGCTATTTTTAGTAATGCCACCCTGGTCATGCGTTTTGGGATGCGCCGCATCGTCAATGCAGCCTCAGTCCTCTTTTTTGTGAGTTCGCTGGTCTATGTGCTCTTGTTTTTCGGCAAAGCCAATCCTCCGGTCTGGGTATTGGTGAGCTTTTTTGCGGTGCAGTTTTTTTCGATCGGCTTTTTGTTTGGGAATTTACGGGCGTTGGCCATGGAGCCTATTGGGCATATTGCCGGGATTGGGGCTGCGATCACCGGATTGATCTCCACCTTGATGGCGGTGCCCATCAGTACGTTTATCGGGCGCTACGTGATCGATACCGCCTACCCCCTTTTTCTGGGCTTTTTGATCTGTTCTACCCTATCCCTGGGTGTCATCGTATACCTGAACCGCGTCTATCAGCGTTCGGTCTCGGCCATGTCTTCCAGCGCATAAACTGAACCCTGGTAATTGATCGCCTGACGTTCTGAAGAGTTCATGCCCAAGCGAGCCGTTTTATTGGGATAGATATTCAGGAAAAACTGATAACGTTCCCCATCGGCTGTAAGGTTGAATTGCCAGGTCTTGCGGTTCTTCTTTTCATTTTCGCTTTCGCGAAAGTCTTCCATCAGGCCTTCATAACGGATGCCTACATCCGTATTGTAGGTGCCGCCTATCTGCCGCACGCCAAAATAAGGCAGATCGACAAAAATACTGTCTCCGCGGAAGCGCATATAATTGGTCGAACCGGCCAGGCTGATCTGCCCCCCGGAATCGCCACGAATACCTTGGTTGAGATCCCGCAGCAATAGGGCAGCGGTCTGATCGATGGGATTGGCATAGTCGGCTCTGAATTCGAATTGGCGTTGCTCCAACCAATACTGCACCGGACTTTCCTCCCAGCTCACTTTGGGAACACTGGAACAAGCCAACATCGTAATGAGGACAATAAGCGTACTGTAGGTTTTCATCAGGCCGTCAATTTTTTCTTTAAAGTCGTTGATGATCCCGCCCTTCAACAACACACGGATCTGGCGGTCGCTCAGCGTATGTTTGGTTTTGATCTCGACCTCGTTTCCATTCTTCTTTTTGATGGTTACCGTGATGGGGGTTCTGTTCTCGATATGTGTACGCAAATCAGTCAATAACGCGGTATCGCCTTGCTCGATCTGATCCAGATCACTGCCGTTCTCGAACTCCAGCGGGAGGATTCCAAAATTCACCAGATTCTGCCAGGCGATACGAGCGTAACTCTTGGCGATCACGGCCACCTGTCCCAGGTATTTGGGCGCAAGGGCGGCATGTTCCCGGCTACTTCCCTGAGCGTAGTTCTCCCCGGCTACCACGATATGACCTCCCTCCTGCTCTTTGGCTTCCATGGCGCGATCGTAGAAGGTGTCGTCGATCACCGTATAACTGTATTTGCTGATTTCCGGTAGATTGGATCGAAACGGCAGCACCTCGGCGCCGGCCTTTAAGATTTCATCGGTGGAGATATTGTCGCCCATCTTGAGCAACACTGGTACCTGGTAACGATCTACGGGAGCATCGATATGAGGAAGCGATTTGATATTGGGTCCTTTTTTCAGTTCGAGACCAGAAGTGTCCTCCGGCGGTGCCACCAACATGTCTTTATTGATGGTTTGCAATTCGGGTGCTTCGTACTGCGGATAGCTCATTCCGTACAGCTTTTCTAAATCCCGCGGGTCCGTAATCTTGCCGGTCAAAGCAGAAGCCGCAGCGGTCTCCGGACTGCACAGATATACCTGATCGTCTTCGGTACCGGAGCGATCCGGGAAATTGCGCGGCATGGTGCGCAGACTGATGGTATCGCTGGCCGGAGCTTGTCCCATCCCGATACAGCCCATACACCCACTCTGGTGGAAACGAGCACCTGCCGTGATCAAATTGGCGAAAGCCTTATTTTCGATCATGTTCTGGATGATCTGTCGGCTGGTGGGATTGATATCAAACGACACCTCCGGATTTACTGATTTCCCCTGAACGATCGCTCCGGCCATCCAAAAGTCACGTAGCCCCGGATTGGCGGAAGACCCGATCACCACCTGACTGATGGACTTGCCAGCCACTTCGCTTACCGGGACTACATTTCCCGGACTGGTGGGTTTGGCGATCAAAGGCACTAATTCGTCCAAAACAATTTCTTCATGCAGATCGTATTTGCAACCTTCGTCAGCTACCAATTCGATCCAATCGTCTTCCCGGCCTTGAGAACGCAGGAAGCGCTTCGTCTCTTCATCGCTGGGGAATACGGTGGTGGTCGCACCCAGTTCAGCGCCCATGTTGGCGATCACATGGCGATCCATAGCGCTCAAATGCTTTAAGCCGTCGCCGTAGTACTCGATAATTTTGCCTACTCCACCTTTTACATCATGGCGGCGCAGCATCTCCAGGATCACGTCTTTAGCAGAGACCCAATCGGGTAATTTTCCGGTCAATTTGACGCCCATCACCTTGGGCATCTTGACAAAATAGGGTTGCCCCGCTATGGCTGCCGCTACATCGAGTCCGCCGGTCCCGATGGCCAGCATCCCCAGAGAACCTGCAGCACAGCTGTGGCTGTCACTGCCTACCAGGGTTTTGCCCGGTTTTCCAAAGCGCTCCATATGCACCGGATGAGATACGCCATTTCCGGGCCGACTGAACCACAGTCCAAATTTCTGAGCGGCAGAGAGCAGAAACTTATGGTCGTCAGCATTTTTAAAATCAGTTTGGAGTAGATTGTGATCTACGTATTGCACGGCCACTTCTGTTTTGGCGCGATCCAGTTTCATGGCCTCCAATTCTAGTTGAACCAGCGTTCCGGTAGCATCCTGAAGCAAAGCCTGATCGATCTTCAAGCCGATTTCCTTTCCGGGTTCCATCGTACCATCGATCAGATGATCCTGTATCAGTTTTTGGGTGACATTGAGTGCGCTCATGCGGTTGTTTTTTGGTGAAGCTAGAAATTAGGAAGAAACGTCAAGGCAGACAAGTATTTAACAGCAATTTAAAATCGCTAAGTAGTCTGCGTTTTATCATTTTCTTATTACTCTAATCCTGCGCCAGCCTGTACATTTGCTCCTTATGATCGTTTGGATTTCTTTTATTATTCTCGTCTCCATTTTCTTGGTCCTGGACTTGTTTATCTTCAACCGCAAGGCCCATGTGATCGATACCAGGGAGGCGTCGAAGTACACCGCACTCTGGGTTTCTGTCGCCCTGCTCTTTACCATAGCGGTGTATTTTATTTATCGGGAAGGTCTGGTCAGCAATCCGGACGGACTGACCGCGATGAATGCGGCCATCAAGTACGTGACCGGCTATCTGATCGAGCTGTCGCTGAGTGTGGACAATATTTTTGTGATCGCCGTGATCTTTCGGTCTTTTGCCATTCCACAGATGTACCAACACCGGGTGTTGTTTTGGGGTATCGTAGGCGCCTTATTTTTTAGAGCAATCATGATCCTATTTGGGGTGACCCTGATCAACAATGTGAGTTGGGTGGTCTATATTTTTGGTGCCTTTCTACTGTACACTGCCTATAAAATGCTGAGCAGTTCTGAACAGGAATACGAACCTCGCAATTCCAGTGTGTATAAGCTGGCGCGAAAGTTTGTACCGGTGACCGATCGATTGGACGGGCAAAAGCTATTCATCAAGCGGATGGGAAAAACCATTGCCACTCCCCTTTTCCTGGCCCTTGTGGTCATTGAACTCACCGATGTACTGTTTGCGTTGGATTCCATCCCGGCCATATTGGCGATTACTGCTGATCCTTTTTTGGTATTCAGTTCGAATATCCTGGCGATCATGGGCTTGCGGAGTATGTATTTCTTTTTGAGCAATCTTCTGGATAAGTTTCGATACATCCATTACAGTTTGGTGGCTATTCTAGCTTTTGTTGGCGTCAAAATGATCCTGGTGCATCACGTACATTTTCCCGAATGGTTATCCCTGGGTGTTATCTTCATTGCCCTCCTCGCTGGCGCCCTGGCTTCTCATTTTATCAAACCAAAAAAGCAGCCTGAGGATCAGGAAGAAACGCTGAACACGGAAAAGATTTAAACAATGGTTCTTGTAGACCAGCATTTTAAGCTCTACAAACCGGTGGGCATGCTCAGCCAGTTGGATTCGAATGACCTCCATCAACAGCGCAAGAAGCGCTTTCTCTCTGAGCTGTATGATTTTCCTGAAGGAAGTATGCCCATCGGCCGACTTGACGAGAAATCAGAGGGTCTCTTATTGATGACCACCGACGGAAAAATCAGTGATCATATCAACAGCAGCGGGATGGAGAAAGAATACCACGCCCAGTTGGACGGATTGATCAGTGATCAGGCTTTGGAGCAGCTACGCCAAGGCCTGCAGATCAGTGTGCTGGGCAAGCCCCATTTCGCGAAAGCGGTACAGGTAAGAAAGTTAGAGACTACTCCTGAATTACCACCACCCCACTCCTCGCTACGCGTAGGCACCCATCGTCCCAACAGTTGGATCAGTCTGACCCTGAATGAGGGTAAGTTTCGTCAGGTGAGAAAAATGACCGCCGCAGTAGGGTTTCCCACCCTGCGTTTAGTCCGGGTTCGGGTTGGAAAAATTCATCTAGATGGTCTGAAAGAGGGAGCGGTTTGTAAGATTAAATCCCCACTACTCTATTCGTAGCCTATTAAATCAAAGCTATGGGAGTCTGGCAACTTTTCTTAATTCTTTTGGAAGTGTTCGTTTTGATCGCACCCGTTGCGGTTCTTTTTAATTTGCTGTATCTGCGAAGAAAAAAGAAACGGGACGAGCAGGCATAAAAAAATACCGCGGTCGAGGCGGTATTTTTCCAGCGGAAGTCCGTGAATTACAAGGATTCCGTCTTTTGATCTTTTGTCAAATTGAGGATAATATCCTTCTGTTGCGGCTCGCTAAGACCGAATTGAGGTTTTCCGTGTAAGGGTAAGAAGTGCTTGAAGGGTTTGACAAAACGCTTCCAGTTTTGAGCCAATCCGAAATCGGTCTCGTCATTCTCTATGGGTGGGCGTTCGAAATAGTAGTCATCTTGATCGTAGGGCGATCCAACGGCACTGTCTCCTGCGAAAAGCATTCCTTCATTGCGCTCGCTGTAGAGAATTACACTCCCCGGTGTGTGCCCGGGATAATGGTACGATTCTATACCAAAATCTTCCAATACAAAATTTGGCTCCGTAATGTCGGTGATCAGATCGCCGTATTCTCCTGCGTCCAGGGGATGCATAAAAATAGGTGCATTGCCTAACTCTTCACTGATGTGATGCAAGTCGGCGTACGCTTGTTTGATCAGATCTCCATGCGTTAGCAATATCCCGCGAACCTGATAACCTTGATCCAGAAATTGGTCAATGGCCGGTTTATTTTCCGGTCGGATAGCGTCGATCAGTATTAAATCTTTACGGTTCAAATGACGCAGCGCATACGTATTACCAAAACGATGCTTGAATTTCTTAACCTTCATTAAAAAAGTCTCCGGTAAAATCTTTACTGGATCTCCGTAAACGGCGGTTCTCAGTTCATCTAAGGTGCTAAAAATGTCTATTCGGTCTTTCACTTCCATGATTGTTTATTGTTTTCTATTTAAAATACAGGAGCACACGGAATAAGCCGGTTTCTTTAGCACAATTTAAGAGCAGATTTGACTAATTTTTAACAAAAGGGAAAGAGGGAGTAGGTGTTTGGTGGTAGGTAGTCGGTAGTCGGCATTTCGATACATTGCAGCTGTCGCTGCAACACTCAATGACCGTCAAAAAGCATCAAACTGATCACTGAGTGCGACTATGCCGGTCACCGAGTGCGCCTATAACGGTCACTGAGTGCGGCCATTTAATGGCCGTGTATCGAAGTGAATGACCGTGTATCGAAGTGTTGGTCGTGTATAGCAGGGACAGGACTATGGACTACTCTTTCCAAACCATCACCGCCTCCTCCCGAAGCAGTTGATACATATTGAATTCCAGATCGCGCAAGGCCTCGTTGCGTTCGTAGTACATGTCTGAGTAAATGAATCCGTATTCCTTAGCATCTTGTGCCCCGGCGCCGTAATAAATTTCGCGAAAGCGAGCCCACTTGGCAGCCCCGAGACACATCATGCAGGGCACGCAGGAGGTGTACAAAATACAGTCGGATAAGTCCTTACTCTGCAAGGCTTCACAGGCGCGCTGAATGCACAGTAATTCGGCGTGCAGGGTACAGTCTTGCTGGATATTGACCTCGTTATGGGCTTCCGCAATGATGAGGTCGTCTTTTACGATGACCGCACCGAACGGGCCTCCACCTTTTTCTTTTCCTTCTCGGGCCAGTGCAATGGCCCGTTGCATGAACGTTTTGTGATCCATAGGTTTAATTGTATCCGGCGGCTTGCAGTTGAAATAGTTCGGCGTACAAGCGGTCTTGTTGCATAAGTTCTTCGTGAGTGCCCCGCTCCAGGATCTGTCCCGCCTGTAGCACTAAGATCCGATCAGCCATACGTACGGTGCTGAAACGGTGCGAAATGATGATGCTGGTGCGTCCCTTAGTGAGTCCGATAAAGCGCTGAAAAACTTCCGATTCTGCACGGGCATCCAGGGCACTGGTAGGCTCGTCCAGAATGACTACCTGAGAGTCGCTCATATACGCCCGGGCCAAAGCGATCTTTTGCCATTGCCCTCCGGAGAGTTCCGCTCCTTTTTTAAAGCGTCTGCCCAATTCCTGATCGTAACCCTTAGTCAGTTGGCTAACCACTTCATCGGCCAGGCTTTGAGCAGCACTTTGCTCAATGCGTTCCATATTGTCGACCTCTTTAATATTTCCCACCGCAATGTTGATCTTAGCGGTTAGGTAATACTTGACAAAATCCTGAAAAATAGCTCCAAACAGTTGTTGATACTGGGCTTTGTTGTAATGCCGCACATCTACCCCATCCATCAGTATACGTCCTGCTGTAGGCTCGTACAGTCGGAGCAGCAGTTTGATCAAGGTGGTTTTTCCGGCCCCGTTCTCCCCCACCAGAGCCAGCTTCTCACCTTTATGCAGAGTGAAAGAAATACCGCTAAACACCTCCCGATCGGCATTGGGATACTGAAAGTGCACGTTTTCAAAGACGATGCTTTCGCGAATTTCAGAAGGAAGGGGCAGCTCTTTAAAATTGAGATCCTCTTTGAATTCCTTATCGATAAACTCAAAATAGTCTTTGAGGTACATACTATTCTCAGTAATTCCCGAGAAGCGAGTGAAGATGCCTTGTAATTGATTCCGCAAGCGATTGAAGGAACCCGCCAGAAAGGTCAAATCACCAATGGTGATCGCTCCGGCCACGGCTTTGAGCACGATAAATACGTAAGCTCCGTAATAGCTGAGATCGCCAAAGATGTGGAAGAGGGCTCCGTAAAAGGTCTTCTTTTTCGACAGCTTCTTATTGGCCTCGTAATATTTGGTAGCCACCGTGCTGAAGGTGTTCGAAATAAAATCGGCCAGTCCGAAGAGCTTGATCTCCTTAGCGGTAATGTCGCTGGCTCCTATGACTCGCATATAATCGAGTTCGCGACGCTCCGGTGTCCAACTGCTCTGCAGGCTGTAGCTGGATTTACTGAATTTCAGTTCGTTGATGAAGGAAGGTATGATGGAGATGACTAACAATAGAATGAGGATGGGATAAAAATAGATCAAGGCCGAGATCAGGGAGATCACGGTGATCAAATCCTGAGCCTGGGCTAAGACATTAGACATCAGGCTTACCCGACTTACGGTTTGACGCCGGGCCCGCTCCAATTTATCATAGAACTCAGAGTCTTCCAGATATTCCAGCTCTACACGGGCCGTTTTCTGAATGAGTTCAATGGAAGAACTGTTGGAATACAAATCACCTAGAAGTCCGTCAGACAGGGCGATCAGTCGGTTAGCCACATCGCTTAGAATGACCAATCCGAATTCGACGCCGATTAAAAGGTAGAGTCGGTCGAGAACCACAGCTTCCGCATTCATCTGAAGGATCACTTCGTCAATGATCTCCTTCCCTACCCAGAGGAGGATCACCGGAAAAACGGACTTCAATAAGCGCAGGGCAACATTCCCGATGAATAGAGCGGGTTTGGTACGGTATACCCGTCCTAAAAACCGAGGTAAATACTTGAGAGATACAAAATTGGATAGCCAATTTTTAAGCAGCGCCATAAGCTTCGTTTGAAAGCTTTAAAGGTACGGCATGCACGCTTGAAAAAAGAGGAACTATGCGTCAGTCGGAGGAAGACTCTGAAGACTCATTGTCTTTAGATACCAACATATGATCCTTCCCCAGGCCAACCACTTGGATGATATTTTTCACCGTATTGAACAGCATCAGGATCACGGTGACCATCATACCGCTGAGTAAGGCCGAAAGCATGAGGGAGATCCAGTACAAGGCGTAAAACCAACTGATAGGTACGTTGTCCGATTCAATGACCGGGAGATTAAAGAATTGAAAAAAGAGCAAGGCCGCCACGAATAATACGGTGTCGATCTTGGCAATGTTGAGTACGAAGGTATAGTGCTGCTCTTTCCATTTGTTTTTGGTTCCGGTGCTGATTCCCAGCAGGGTAAGCAATAAAGCGAGAATGGTGGCTGAAGCGAGAATGATGGTGTTGCAGAGTTGACTGATCCCCGGAAGGGAGGAAGACAATAAATCCTTAGCCTGATATCCCGAAATGCTTCCCAGAAGAAAAACACCCAGGCCTACGAAAATAGCAGAAATGAGTCCGCCGTAGATGGCCAGTTTATTGTTGGTTAGAAAATTTTTCATGAAGAGGTTGTTTACGTCAAGATGCAGAAATTTCCAAACATCACTAGTTAAGAAAATGGCAAAAACAGAGTTCCACTTCTTTAAATAGCCTTAAGAGCTTTTGAGAAAAGTAAAAACTCTCTCCGCAGCTCGTTCTCCGGCGAGCATGGCTGCGTTTAAGGAACCATTGAGCAGCACGTCACCGGCCGCGAAAATTCCTGGCGCCAAGTCGATTTGCTCTTGGTCGGGTTCGTAGGCGACCGATTTTAAGTCGGGTAACGCCTTTTCAATGGTATACTTTTTCAATAATCGCGTAGGGGTAATTCCACAAAACTGCTTAAGATCATCCAATACCCGTGTATGTAATTCCTGCTCATTGAGATCGTGCTCCTTCAGTACAGTAACGCTCAGTAGATGGTGCTGCCCTTTTTGGCTGGGTTGGAGTTGGGTAGGATAATGCACGGTATTGATCAAGGCATCTTTTTCAGGCACTAAACCTATTATGGGCTCTGTGATTTCGCATTCCTCGGTTTCAAAATAGAAGGTTTCACAGGATTTCCAGGCGATCTCCTTCCCTCTTGCGGGCATCAGGGCCTGAGACGCAGTGGCCAGGATGATGGCATCCACTTCTACCTTAGTGCCATCCGATAATTTGAGAACGCCGGTATCTACATGATCTACCGCAGTTTTCAAATGAACATCCGTTGTCGTTAATTGATCCGCTAGATAGTTGGAAATGGCTCCCATTCCATCCTTTGGAATAACCGCACTCCCCTCACTAAACATCTTATACACAAACTCAAACATCCTGCTGGACGTTGATAAGCGCGGCTCCAGAAAAATACCCGCAAAGAAGGGTTCAAAAAAACGGGTGATCACTTTGGCAGAGAATCCATAGGATTTTAAATACTGTAAGGTGCTTTGCTCGGGTTCGCTGAAGATAGCAGCCAATGATTTTTGTTTCAAAGACTGACTAAGCCTAAAAATCTTCCATTTGTCACTCAAGGTCGCGTGTTCCGAAAACAATGTGGGAATCAGAAAAGATGCATCCCGCAAAGGATCACCCAATTTACTGCGCTTTCCGTTTCTCATCACCAGAGCACCGGGTAGAAATGGCTTCAATTGCAGCGCATCGTAATCCAAATATTTTTTGGCCAAAGGATAGGCATCCAAAAGCACTTGAAATCCGCGATCGAGTAAATAGCCTGCTTCCACATCGGTTTGCACCCGACCCCCTAACGCATCCTCTTTTTCAAAAAGATGGACTTGATGGCCTATTCGTTCACAGCATTGAGCAGCTATGAGTCCGCTCACTCCCCCACCCACTATGGCAATTTTCAAATTACTACTCATATTCTGATGTCTTTTTTTACAGTACCTTTAAGCTAGTATCGCTGTTCATTTGGCTTTAAAACATAACCCGTGAAAAACATTCTTCGTGCACTACTGGCCGGCTACGGCGCCAAGAAAATAGGAGGAGGTCGATGCGGATGCATCGGTACCATTCTGGTCTTTCTCGTCCTCTACTGGCTGCTCGGTTACGTTTTTAAACTATTTTAATTAAAGGCTAAAGTTAGGTTAATAGGTAGTTTTGTTTAGATATTATCTACTATTTTTAGACAAAACCTTATTTATGGAATTACTCAGTACCCTTGCTATTGTTGTAATCGCCGTGTCCATCGTGATCGTTTGGGTGTTTCGATTTGACAATATCGTAAAAGAATTCAAAGAATACGGTCTTTCGGACCTCACCCGCAATATGGTGGGAGCTGCAAAGATTTCGATCTCTACCTTGCTAGTGGCCGGTATTTGGTACCCTGCTTTGGTTCCCGTACCTGCGTTACTCATGGCTGGTCTCATGATCTGCGCACAAATTGCCCATATCAGTGTCAAAAATCCATTTCATAAATTCTTACCGTCGCTGTGTCTTTTATTATTGTCATTATTTGTGGCTGCGGTCCATTTGGAAATGATATAAGGTGATACTCATCACTGTTCTTACCGTACTTACTGGTCTCGCTTTCTTCATTTATGGCATCAGCTGCTTATTCAGTCCGCATATGAAAGCGGAATTCGAGCGCTTCGGCCTGCCGGGCTATCGGCGACTTACCGGTATGCTACAACTCATGGGTGCCAGCGGACTCCTGGCCGGTCTTTATCATGCACCCATAGCCTTTTATGCAAGTTCAGGTCTAGGAATTTTAATGCTGTTAGGCTTCATTACTCGATTGAAGATCCGGGACGGGATGATAGCGTCCTCTCCGGCATTTATCTTTATGTTGATCAATTTTTTTCTGGCTTATGCTTATTCCTTTTTTCTTTAATGCTTTCGCGAAATGACTATGGAAGTGAATATACTGGGGACTGAATTGGAGCTGTGCTGTACGCAACCCATGACCGGATATTTTCGGGATGGATATTGCAGAACTGCTGATATAGATCGAGGTACACACGTGCTTTGCGCGGTGATGACGGAATCTTTTTTAATGTTTACCCGAGCTCAGGGTAATGACCTCAGTACTCCCCGACCGGAATGGCAATTTCCGGGTCTTCAACCGGGTGATGCTTGGTGCTTATGCGTTTTGCGTTGGCTGGAGGCCGAAAAGGCAGGTTGTGCGCCCCCACTCCGCTTAGAAGCCTGTCATCAAAAGGCCTTGGAGTATGCGCCCTTATCAAAATATAAGGCCTACAGCAGCCAGGAATAAGGATTTATTATTTCCCTGTCTCTTAAAGCACTACTTCCTTCATTCGTATATCCAGGGCTTTTTC
This sequence comes from Flavobacteriaceae bacterium YJPT1-3, assembly GCA_029866965.1. Lineage (GTDB taxonomy): Bacteria > Bacteroidota > Bacteroidia > Flavobacteriales > Flavobacteriaceae > Croceiramulus > Croceiramulus getboli. Next base: position 2,627,372 of record CP123444.1, read on the forward strand.
AATTTCGCGAACGCGCTGAATTTCCGATGGAATCACTAAGGCAATAGAAATACCGCTTTTTCCTGCTCTTGCTGTTCTTCCGCTGCGGTGGGTGTAGTATTCTAACTGCTCGGGAAGTTGATGATGCACGATAAAGGCCAGATCATTGACGTCAATTCCTCGCGCAGAGACATCAGTAGAAATCATAATGTTCAGGCTTTCGTTCTTAAAGGCTCTCATCACTTTATCCCGCTCTTTTTGCTGCATGTCCCCTTCCAGAGCGCCCACAGCAAAACCTTCCTCTCTTAGCGTCTTAGCCAATTGCTGGGTGCCGGCCTTGGTACGACAGAAAACAATGCCTCGCTCCTCATCGAAGCGCTCCAAAATACGAATGAGCGTATTGACCTTATCCGGAATGCTGGTCACCACATACTGGTGACTGATATTTTCATTGACTTGAGCATGTTTATTCACCTCAATATGTGCGGCATCTTTACGCATGTATTGATTGATGATCTGTTTGATAGCATCCGGCATGGTGGCTGAAAATAACCAGGTATTGCGCTTACCTTTATTCGTATAATCTAAGATGGTATTCAATTCTTTCTGGAATCCCATACTCAACATCTCATCGGCTTCATCAAGCACGACGGTTTTAATGTGAGTAAGATCTACTGCTTTCTTATCCAGAAGATCGATAAGACGACCGGGAGTGGCCACAATAATCTGCGTAGGTCGTTTCAGTCTTTTGATTTGCAGGTCAATCTTTTCACCGCCATAGACGCCCTCAGCAAAAATGGACTCCTCTACATATTTGGTATAGCGAAACAATTGCTTTTGTATTTGCTGCACAAGTTCGCGCGTAGGAGCCAAGATGAGCGCTTGTACGTGTGCCTGGGCTGGATTTACCTGATGTAGTACGGGTAATCCATACGCCGCTGTTTTGCCGGTACCGGTTTGAGCCAGCCCGACCAGATCGGTGGTAGATTCCAAAAGTACAGGAATGACCTCTTGTTGGATGGGCGTTGGATTAACGATCCCCAACTCCTTCAGCCCTTTGACGAAGTCTTTACGTACGCCTATATCAGAAAATGTATTCATAGCTATTGCTTTCAAGCTGCAAAAATACAATTTCCTTCCTCCGTGTTCACGGAAAGGCCAGATAAAGCAATGATGTTACGATTTATCATGGCCTTAATCTTCAGAAGGAAGATGTCATAGGCCAATTCAATCGCGATGCAGGTCGATTGCGCATAAAAAAAGCCCGATATACCTCGGGCTTTTAGTTGTTGTATTTGGTATTGATTAACGCTTGATCACACGTATGGTCTTTTGTGTCTGCCCATTCACTGAGGCGTGAATCAAATACAGTCCGCGAGGCTGGTCACTAAGGTCTGCACTGATCTCTGATTGACCTGCGCTCATGGTAGTCTCGATGCGTTGCACGGCTACGGCTCCGAATCCATAAATAGCGATCTCCACCTGAGCAGGTTTGCTATTAGTTACTGTGATGGTCAACGGTCCGCGGGTTGGATTTGGAGAGGCCGCCAACTCGGTCACCACCGCTGTTCCTGTCCCGCAGTCTCCCAAAGTAGCTCCTCGTCTTAAAAAGCTTGGAACCGCCCGTGGCGAAATACATAAGGAACGACCCCGGAAACAAACGCTCACTTTCGGGTTGCGGTCGTTATTGCCACAAGAAACATCAATCACTTCTACCGTAACGGATTGCGTTAAGGTGCATCCGCTGGCATCAGTCACCGTAGCCTCGTAGGTAGTCGTTTCAGTCGGACAAATGTCAATACTGGCTTCCGTAGCACCGGTACTCCAACTCACACTGTACTGCCCATCACCTCCTGTAATTCCAGATACGCTTAGCGTAGCGCAGGAAGCAGGCTCGTAACCATTGAATACGGTACCAGACGAATTGAGCGTAAAGGCAATAGCTTCCGGAGCTTCAATAACGATATCCTCCGAAGTAAAGGTTTGACCCAGGGCGTCGGTGACCGTGACTGTATAGATGCCTGCCGACAGGCCTACGGCTGCTGCGGTAGTCTGTCCATCGCTCCAACTGTAAACATAGGGTGCAAAACCACCTTGAACTGACACGGTGGCTGTTCCATCTTCCGCTCCCGCACAGCTGACGTTGATCGTATTGACTTCACTAATCGTCAGGCTTTCCAATTGGAAACGCGCCGATACGGGGAAGTGATCAGAAGCAGTACGGGTATAGTCATTGTCATAGAACTCATAATGCACAGTGACCGATTCTTCCAGGTAATTTTCAAAAAGCTCATCCGTGATCGCGATGTGGTCAATCATATTTTCTCTAAATACAAAAGAGCGCAATCCCTGATCGCTCAAGGCCGAGGAAACGATGTTATAGTTTGTAGCATCATTAGTGTAGGCGACATAGCTCGATACTGTACTCGTAATATCAGCAACGGTTTCATCTACATCATCATTGTAATCTCCCAAAAGGATGAGATTCCGATTGGAAAACTGGGTATCCAAAGAATCCTTAAGCACTTCGACGTCGTATTTCCGCATATCGTAACGATTCTGTGGATCATTGGAGCTATTGGCCCGCGCGTGCAGGGCTACCAAATCCATTTCCTTTTCGACTCCATTAATAGTGACATTGGCTGTCATCAAAAAGGGAAGTCGGCCACTGGCATAAAAACGATCCGTTTCACTGGGATAATTGACTAAGAAGCTGTCATCTCCGCCATTGTACAAGGGATGAATGGTTTCCAGCAAGGGTCGGGTGGCCAAGGGCGTTACCGTGGTCGTATTGTAAATGAATCCAACCCGCTGAAAAGGAGGCTCCCCGTCTGGACGAGAAACGGCATCGGATAGAATGAAGTCATATCCAGGTAATAACGCCACCAATTCTGCAAATAAGGCATCATCAGCGATTTCCTGAACCGCATACACGTCTGCATCCAAGCCGCGCAAAATAGTTGCTACACTGTCTCGCTGAACGGCATCTGACATAGGACTGCCGGCTGCGGGTGAATTCGCCTCATCGCCAAACCATTCGATATTCCAGGTGACTACATCAAAAGTTTCCGTTTTAGCCACGGGAATTTGATCCCCTGGAGGTACAAATTCTTCTGCACAAGGCAGGTCGTCTCGCTTTCGCGGAAGGATTTGAAACAAATCATTAAATCGGCTGACCACCCCGGTGATGGTACAACTCCCAGGTTGAATGCGTCCTACGAGGTCCTCCACATTACCGTCGATACGCAACTCCGCGCTTCCACTGGCATCCGTTACCACGATATTCGAATTGCCAAAAAGAAGGTCTCCGGGATTCGGAAAGCTGACGTTCTCAATGGTGACTAACTCCCCAGAAAAAGCGCTCAATTCGCTCAAGGTGATCAGACGAGGAATGATTGGCTGTTGTGGCACGGGTTCAGCAGTGACTGTTCCTGCCGGACTCAATTGGATCAGGCTATTGAAGGAAGAACGCGTGCCGGTGACCGTTATCGAATCACCAATAGCGAAGACGCCATCACCATGCACGGCCTCATCAAAAATAGCAATTCCGGCAGTTTGATCTTGTAGATAGGCGGGTCCGCCAAATTCATCAGCTACGGTTAAGACACCGGTAATGGTTACCGTAATGCCATCCGCTGCCTCGCGAGCGCTGGCAATGGTGATAATTTCTCCCGGTTCCACTATCCCATCATTGGCAATACCTGGAGTAGGAGTCGCTGCCATAAAAGTGCTTGTGTTTAGCGCACCACCGTCTCCATTAGGCATCCGTTGAATAGATTCTGTAGAACCATTACCATTGGCATTTTCGTCCACTTGTGGTTCTCCCGCATTGAGAAGCACAAGTAACTCGGCATCGTCACTATCGCTAGTATCGTAGACAACCGCATCAATCAAATTTTCGAGAATAACCCCCGTCCCGTTAGGAAAATCAGAGATCGGAGCGCGGTATAGGGCAACGGCGTCAGCACCGTTTTGTAAAAATCCGTTGTTGACCACGAGGTCAACGTTCAGTACTGTGGCTCCTCCTAAAACAAAATAGCCATTATCATCTGTAGTTTGTCCGCTCAGGTCAAAGGCCTGATATACGGTATCTGAGCTTCCGTTATAAAGTACCAGGCTAAATCCGTCGAGAGATTGATTCCCAATTCCTCCGTCAAAGAGTTCCACAAATTCTTCGGTATCCGATCCCGGAGTGTCAGCGTCCAACTCATTGATCAGGAACGGAATCGGTTCAGTAGCATTCGTGTTAGCGGCTCCGGGTGTTGGGATGGCATTGACATAAGCCAATGTTGACTGTAGATCGCCGGATCCGTTCGGGAAACGTTGTAAGGATTGTACATCTTTAGCTCCCAGTGCATCTTCGTTCAGTTGATCCCCACTGTTGAGCAATACAAGCAAGCCACTATCGTCAGAATCATTAGTGTCATAAACTACAGCGTCCACAAGATTGTCAAGCGTAACTGCTGTTCCGTTTGGAAAATCGGAGGCATCTGCGGTGTATATAGCTGCAGCATCTGCTCCATTTTGAATTCCATTACCACTGATGACCAGATCTACTCGTGGCACGTCTGCGTTACCAATCACAAAATAACCAGAGGCATTGGTAGAAAATCCGTCCAGATCATATACAGCGTAACTGCTGTCATTAGATCCATTGTAAAAAACAACGGCATAACCGTTCAAAGACGCGTTCCCAACACCACCATCGTACAACTCGATAAATTCCATGGTGTCTGTGCCTTCCGTATCTGCATCAATTTCGTTAATTAGAAGCTGAATGGGATCAGGATCTCCACCTCCATCTCCATCTTGTACAGCATTCGCTGTACCCGGAGTATTGAGGGCTTCGCCTTCTTCTGCAGTAGCCTCAGGAAAGGCCGGTAATCCGGTCCCGTCAAAATCATTCCGGACCCAATCGGAGGAATCATTGGTATCCACTCCATTCGGAATGCGGCTGGCTCCACCCACTGTAAATGAGATCCCGTCGTAGTTTTGGAATAGCGTACTGGTCCCGTAATTCAAATCATCGGCTCCGCCATCATTCACACCTACTTCATCGATTATTTCATTCCAAAGGGAATTGTCTATCACACCATCATCGTCCACATCAATATCATCGCCTAGATTACCCGTAAAATCGGTCACCAATAGTAAGGTCAGGGTGCCATTCTCAAAGGTGTTGGATGCCAAAGGCGTGGTAAAATAGCCTGCACTGGAGGTAGTCCCTAACTGAATCACTTCATCAATGGTTCCGGGACTGTTCCCATCGCCTTCGATTTCAAGCAGGAAAAGATTACTTAGGTCCGTATCCGGATTGGCCAGCACCTCTACAAACTCATTGACATCGCTACCGGTGTGATTGAACACAAATTCATTGATTCGCGGACTGATGTCCTGAGCTACAAATGCTTGATTGGTGTTGATTGCCCCGTAGCTGTTCATGGCCACCGCTTCCCAGCTGAAATCCGTATAGGCATTACCACTTCCGGTCAAGGTTAACGAAGCACCTACCGGGGTCGAACTGCTTTCTGCCACAGGGATTGCTGTACTGGTCAATCCGATGGCCGGACCAGCGGCTGCGGTGATCACGCCTTCATAGGAAAGGAATTGAACGATACCACCCATGGCATCAACGAGGGCAAGACCATCAGGCGCTCCATTCTGGAGACCATTGCTGGGTAAAGTAAAAATCAAGGTTCCGAATCCATTGGATTGGTTAGGAAGGACACCCGAAAGCGCGACGGTATTATACGGACTGCTATTACTCCCATTGTACAGCACCATTGACCAGTTGGCCAGATCTGTACCGGCAGGGCCAGCAATCTCAAAAGCTTCATTGACATCCGTGCCTTCATTATCATAATGAAGTTCATTTATAAATATGGACTGCCCATTTATAAATTGACTGAATAGAAAAAATAGGGCAAATACACCCCATACCGGTAGTTTTATACGCATAGTTTGATTGTTAGTTGAACCATTGGAACACAAAAGTACAGGTAAAAGAAAGGTGAAAACAGTCCGCCAACTTTAAGAAATGATTAACCGGAAAGAAGTTTTGTGAATAACTTGAAATTTGAATATCGAGCTTGGGGAGCGCTTACAATTTATAAATTAGGAGTTTTCCTTTTTATCGATAAAAAAGGAAATTTGAAGGAGAAAAAAGACAAATTGGATGGGATTTTGAAAAGCGCATAGATCGGTGCTCACGGCTGCAAAGGTGTTAATAACTTTTGTCTTAGAGACTAGCGATCTTTATGACCCAATAAGCGTAAGGCATTCAATACCACGACCATAGTCGAGCCTTCATGAAAGAAAACTGCTAATCCGATGTTGGTCCATCCCAGTATTGTAGCTGGTACCAACAGCGCTACTACGCCCAGACTGATGTACAGATTTTGTTTGATAATGCGTCGCGCTCTCCGGCTGAGTCCGATGGCCAGCGGCAGACGATCCAATTGATCAGCCATCAAGGCGATATCGGCAGTTTCCAGGGCCACATCGCTGCCCGCAGCTCCCATTGCAATGCCTACGGTACTGTTGGCCATGGCCGGCGCATCATTGACCCCGTCTCCTACCATGGCCACCTTTCCTTCTTGCATCAATTGAAGAATCGCGCTCACTTTGTCTTCCGGGAGCAGGTCTCCCCGGGCTTCCGTTAGATCGAGTTGGCGAGCGATGGTATTTGCCGTTTGTTGATTATCGCCCGTGAGCATGATGAAGCGATAAGGGTACAATTGACGGAGTCGGACTAAGGTCTCTTTAGCTTCCGGCCTAGGGAGATCTTGAAGCGCCAAAATACCTACGATGGTTCCCTCCTGAATGACATACATGCTTGTCTTACCCTGTTGCTGCAACTCATTAAATGATTGTTCAATGGCGTTGGGTACAGTTCCAATCTGTTCCCTGGCCAGGCGCTGGTTTCCAATCCATACCTGCTTGCCCCTGACCGTTCCGCGTAGTCCTTTACCCTGAATAGCTTCCACTTCGGTAGGTTCCCATAGTGCTTGGTCGCCCAATTCGTGACACGCATCACGCACTAAGGCCTTGGCCAAAGGGTGATCGCTGGCAGCCTCGAGGCTACTCGCCAGCAGCAAAAAGTTCTTCTCGGCTAAGATCTTGAAAAGGTATAGCGTCCGTGAGCTGAGGGGTTCCCTGGGTTAAGGTTCCTGTTTTATCAAAGGCGATGGTTTGGAGCATTCCCAGATCTTCCAAAGGTCGACCCCCCTTAAATAAAACGCCTCTCCGAGCGCCACTGGCAATTCCGCTAAGAACAGCCGACGGCGTACTGATCGCTAACGCACAGGGACTGGCCGCTACCAGTACCGCCATGGCTCTATAAAAGCTTTCGCGAAAGCTTTCTTCCACTACCGTAAAGGCAAAGAGTAACAGCACGACCAACAGTAAGACCGCGGGGACGTAATACCGCTGAAAATTGTCTGCGAGGCGCTGAGTAGGTGATTTTTGCTGCTGTGCTTCTTGAACCATTTGCACCAGTCGGCTCACGGTCGAGTCGGCAGACTTTTTAAGCACCCTAACTTCCAGAACAGCATTACCATTTAAAGTGCCTGCAAACACTCGATGCTGAGCAGGTACTTGTTCCAGATCTATAGGGCCTTGAGCAGCGTTGGGCAGGGGTAATTTATCTACGGGAATACTTTCACCGGTGATCGACGACTGATCCACACTCCCCGCCCCAGCCAAAATAACGCCATCAGCAGCGATCTGCGCATGTGGACGAACCAGGATGATGTCGTCAAGATTCAGATCTTCTAAGGCGACTTCCTCGGTACGGCCATCCACTTTACGCATAGCGGTCTTAGGCGTCAGTGCAGTCAGTGCAGCAATTGACTTGTGTGCTTTACTTAAGGCATAGTGCTCTAAGGCGTGACCCAGACTGAAGAGAAATAATAATAGCGCTCCCTCGGCCCATTTATTAAGAAAAGCCGCACCCAGCGCTGCCAGGATCATCAAAAAATCAATCTCGAAGCGGCCTTTGCATAATTGAGACCAGGTACTCTGAGTCGCAAAAAATCCTCCAGCAGCATAAGCAAGAAGGTAGCATGCCAGAGCTCCAAGCGAAAGATCGTCATCGTAGGTTTGAAGCAGGTAACCGAGTAGCAGGAAGAGTCCGCTCAGGCCGGCCAGTACAAGCTCTCTATAATCGGTCGTAGTTCCAGAGTGGACGTGCAAATGGTTTCCCATGAACTAAAAATATTAATCCTGAATCATTAATCGGTGGTCTCCAATTCAAATAATTCGTGTACCGACTTTCCAAATCGCTGAGCGAGTTTAAGGGCTAATACGGTACTGGGAACGTAGCGGTTCTTTTCAATAGAATTGACCGTTTGGCGGGAAACGCCAATGGCCTGCGCTAGCTCCTCCTGAGTGAGGTCGTGAATGGCACGCTCAATTTTAATTCTGTTTTTCATGAATCCCTGCGCTTCAGTACCTGAAAGAATCCGATGTAGATCATTAGCATATACAACAACAATTGAAAATCGCCCAATTGAAAAACACGGGTATCCACGGTTTCCCCTTTGATCAGGTATTTTGCTGCAGTTTCAATATAAGGCAATACCGCAGCATAGATCACTCCTAAAATAAAGGATATAGAGAATGCTCTACCTCGCAGAAATTGAATACGTTCGTCTTCCACCTTCTCTTTAGCTAAGACCACGACCAACAAACCGATCAACATTAGTTTTTGCAGCAGATCGCGCTCCCAGCCGATGTTTTCTGATACTTGTTTCAGTATAAAAAGGGTTAGAAAGGCACCTCCTGCTATCAAATAACCAAGGAGTTTAAAGCGATGGGGCAATCTAAAATTGATAAGGGCATCCACCCGTCGCTGCTCGGCCTCGCAAAAGGATTCTTTACTTTTATTCATGATTTAAGTTTGTTTTCCAATTTGTCAAATATACTTTACATTTTGAAATAAAAAAATTATTCTTTGACAATGATAACCATAGCACTCACTCCTGTGGCCAAATTCCATTCGTTATTCGCCACTAATTTACCCTGATCATCATAGACGCCAAATTGAGCCGTATTCGGTCCCGAGGCTCCTTGATTTAAGGCTGTGAATTCGATCTTGTTGAAACCTGGCTCCAAATCAATATTGAATCCTCTGAATTGATTAGTCAGTAGTACATCGGGTTGTACGATACGACCGTTCAATCGAATCTGAATGCGATCGCCATCAAAAGCCTGATGATCCCGATAAATAATATTGACAAATTTGGAGCCGCTTCTGAAATCTCCAAAGAATTGATCTCGGTAGAATTCAGGAAGCATGGGGCGTTCCTGTTTAGGGTTCAATTTGTTGTTCAATTTTCGCTGTCGGTCCTCATTGGGGTTCAAGAACTCTTCCCGGGCACCAAAAGCAACCTCTTTTTTAGGTTCTCCTAAAGTATAATTTCCGGTAGCTGGAGCTTCCGGTTCTTCTGAGAGTAGCGGAATGGTGCTTTTACTGCTGGGTGTTTCCGGAATAACATCGTCAGGAAGTAATGCGGGAATGCTTAAGCTTTGCTCACGGCGATCAATTTGTTGTGCCAAACTAGCGCCCGACATAAGCAAACACATTGCGCTAAAAAGAATAGGTAATTGATCTACTTTCAAAACTCTCATGGATAAACAAAGATACTGCTTGACGAGTACTTATAGGAATAACGCCAATTTCCTCCGCTAATTATCCAGAATCATGCCACTTTCAAGTGGAATCTATTCAATTTTATAAAACTCATAAATACAATGAATTAAGAGGTTTTCTTCAATTAATAGTTTATCTTTTTAATGCAAAATAACCTGTGATCTCTGTATTGGAAATCGTGACTGCCTGAAACCAATAGGTGGATGAGGGCATGCGCTGCCCGCCTGCGGTGCCATCCCAACCCGGGGACAAGGGGGAGATTTGCTTCAGTAATTTTCCATAGCGGTCAAAGATCCGAATGTAGCGCACCTCTTCCCCTACTGATGCCAGTCCCCGAAGCTGCCAATAATCATTGATTCCATCGCCATTAGGCGTAAAATAGCTTGGAAAACCATCCGTTTGCCCCAGCGTTCGTTGAGCGATACCACAGCCGAGTCGGTCGCGAACAAAAACAGTGGTTGCATTGATATCGACATTATTAAAAATAGGGCTGTCCTGGTAAGGTCCATCGATAGCTAAGGCATATTCATAGTCGCCCTCTCCTTCTACTGCGATTTGGATCTGTGAGCCCACAGCCTGATTGAGAATGGTCACATTAGTAATAGTCGCTATGGAAGACAAAGAGACTTCAAAAAACTGACTGCTGGAGCAGGAATAACTACTTCCATCACTTAGGGGTACAAAATTCACGGCTTCAATTCGATAACGTCCCGGTTGACTCAGGAGGACATCTTCTTCACTTGATAATAAGACTTCAGGAGATCCTTCCGGACTGCTGTACCAGAAGACCTGATCAACTTCTTCCTCGTAGGTGAGGATGGAGGGTAACTCCTGATCGCAGAGTAAAAAAGTGTCCGGGAAATCGATGACGGGTGAGAAATCGATTAACTCTCCGCTCTCAAAATCAATAAAAGGTCCGCAACCAAGCGCTGTATAAAAGACTTCCTCTATACATCCTTGAGCCACCCCGGCTTCATTGTAGGGAAAAATGGTTACAAAGACCGAAATATTCGATTCAAAATCCAGGACAAACGTGCTGGTTTGATTGCCCAGATTGGCAAAATCAAGAATATCCGTTGCCCCTGGCGAGGTGCCAATAGACATATAATAACCAGTAGCACCATCGACAGGATTCCAGGAGAGTTCGGGAGTCAGCGGCACATCTGAAGTACCATCGGACGGATATATCAGGGTGGTACAACCTGGCGGAACCACAGCATCACGCGTTCCAAAGGTAATCTCGGCACAACTGGCTGCACCCAATCGATTTACTGGAACCACACGAAGGTAGTAATCAGTTTCTTCATTGAGATCAAAAGGTATGTCGTAGGTGTTGACGTTGCCCACATCTAGCCCATTGATCAAATCATAATTTCCGGGACTGGTTCCCAAATAAACCAAATAGCTGCTTGCTTGAGCCACATAATTCCAGGTAATATTGGAATTGATGGGAACACCGGTGGCATTGGCTTCAGGAAAAATGATGGTCGTACAGGCGGGAATCGCATCATAAGCGGCGGTCCTAAAACTGGATTCGGAACAGCGCACCGGATCACCATTGAGAAAAAATAAAGTGATGGTGACATAAATCTGAGTGTTTTCAGGATATCCCTGAGGCAAGGTGTAGAAAGGATTAAATCCAATATTGGTATTCTCCAGGATGTCGGTTCCACCGGGGCTTGTCCCGATGTCAAGAATGTATCCGCCAACACCGGGAACCGCATCCCAGTTTAAGGTCACATTGGTCGGGACATTAACGGCTCCATCAGTTGGATTGGATAAGACGGTGCAGCTTTGCGCGGATGCCAATAGTGCAACAGTAGCATTGGCATGCCAAACGCTAGTATTCAAAAGTAACCCCAGTACGAGTAGGCCAATCTTCCCCATCGGCTAGTTTAGTTTCCCGGTGTAGTCATAGGGCTAAGTTAAGGAATTGGGAAGTGAATCCTCACAAAATAAAAAAGCCCCCTTGAGCAAGGAGGCTATTTATTTGGGACATTAACCATTTCACAGTAATTAAACCCAAGTGATAGATTTGAAAATTATAAGACTTTGTTAGCTTAATGATGATTAGTGGATTGTCTCACAATTTCATATAAATAAAGGCAAAAAGCGACCCAAAAGTGCGATGGCCTATCTGCACATCTTGTATAGAAAAGCACTAAAGCTGCTAATCCCTTACAAATAAAAGGTTTAGTCATCAATGACTTGGATGCAATCATAATATGCCTGGAAAATATGCAAGTAAAATAGATGTAGAATGCTGTAGAAGTGGGGAATGAACTGTAGAAATATTACACAGTTCAGCGTATGCCAATGTTTCAAGATTTTGCTATAAAAACAAAGTTTAAGAAGTGCTCGAAATCTTTAACAGAATTATAGGATATACTGCACAACATCAGTGTTTTAGGATAGTTATATTCCCTTTCAAACAAAACACTAAAACATGAAAACAATAAATAAAATAGCCTTTGTGGGCAGTCTGGTCCTCTTAACCTCCTGCGTATCCAAAAAGAAATATGTTGAATTACAAACTGAACTTGATCAAACTGAAGCTCAATTGACGAAAACGCAAGTTGAGAAAGAAGAGATCGAAGACAAATACAATCGTATTGAAGAGCGCGTTGCAGAATACAATGCTAAAATCAATTCACTTAAAACAGAAAACGAATCCAAGTTTGTGCTAGTCGATAATGGAACCGTAATGTCCGATCGCACCCGCGAAGGGATGAAGTCGACGCTTGCTAAAGTAAATTCTAGCGAACTGGCTGAGGCAAAAACTTTGGAAGACAGTATGAATCTTGCTTTGTCGTACAATCTTAAACAATCCTTAGATCAAAGTTTTGAAGGATCTTCTCAAGATGATATCGACATCAATATTGATGAAACGGTAGTCATGATCACCATCTCCGACCAATTACTATTCGATAGCGGAAGTTACCGGGTAAGTAAAAAAGCAGATGATCTTTTGAGTCGTATTGCCTCTGTGATTAATTCAGAACCCACACTCGAAGTATTGGTAGAAGGTCATACGGATGCTCGTACGGTGAAGGAAGGATCCTATATCAAGGATAACTGGGATTTGAGTACAGAACGGGCCTCAGCCATTATCCGCAAATTACAGGATGATTTCAGTGTGGATCCCGGCAAGATGATCGCTGCCGGTAGAAGTAGCTATCATCCTCTAGTGGAAAACGATACTAAAGAGAATATGGCGAGAAACCGCAGGACACGTATTGTCATTTTGCCAAATATGGATAAGTTCTTGGCTTTACTTACGGCTGACAACTAAGAGAAACAATTCATTAATCGATTTAAATGCGCCCTTGGGCGCATTTTTTTATACTTATAGCGAATATTCTGACTTAATATTCAATAAAATGAATTGGTCAATGACGTTTGTCGATTATTACTAGTACTATGTCGAAATTACTGATTTTAAAGGGCTTAAGAATTGCTTGGCATGCTTATTTCAATATCTTTGTAGTCCCAAATTATAATGATGATACATTCTTTCTTTTATCTGCTGCGTGCAGGATTACAACGCTCTCTTCTGAGTCTCTTTCGCCTTTTTAGCAAACAAGCTGTCGTTGATCTGGATCTGTTGAGATCTTCTGAGCACGATCAGTATGCTCCAAAATCCCGTTAAGTCATGCGCGTCCTAGACTCTACTCTTAAAAACCAAATTTTACAGGAACATCAGTTGGATTTCGGAGATTTCTATTTCTTTGATAACTACGTAGTGGCAGAAATTTATGATGGTGAACTATTTGATTGGGAGCGCGCCCAGATCGTGATTGACCTAGCGACCACTTTTTATGGAGCGGATGCCAAGATCAATTACATTTCCAATCGCATCTACAACTACTCCATCATCCCACAGGATTGGATCAAGTTTTATAAGAATCGATACCAACTGAAGAGTTTTTCAGTGGTCACTTATAGCCAGTCTGGCTTGATCAATATGATTTTTGAGCGGATGTTCTGTCGTGCCAAGATCAGGCAGTTTGAAAGTCTAATGGATGCTGTAAAGCACGTGTATGTGCTGGATCAAAAGTTGACTATCAACATTCTCCCTGAAAATCAAGGGATCCAGCTTCCTCAAGCGCTTTAAGGACGCATTTGGTAATATCCACATTTCAAATAAGCAGCTTCCGGAAAACCTATGGGGTGATCGATATCGTGTAGCGTCTTGTCGTCAATGACGAAGCTTTTGCCACACTTCATTAATTCTTCTTCCACCAATTGAAAAAAATCCTCGGCGGGGATGCGCGAACTGCAACTTGCCATCAATAAAAGGCCTTCAGGCTTGAGAAGAGAGGCGCCTAAATGCACCAGGCTACGATAACTCTGTTTAGCTCGATCTACTTCTGCAGCTCGTTTGGCAAAACTTGGGGGGTCAATGACCAATACATCAAACGATGTCCCTTGCTGCCTGAGTTGCTCCATCACTTTAAAGGCATCTCCCTGCAGCGTTCGATGTTCACCCGAAAACTCATTTAAGTCCGCATTCTTTTTGGCTTGTTCTAATGCTGGACCGCTAATGTCCAAACTCGTCACCGTCGTTGCTCCGCCCACTAAAGCGTGTACACTAACCCCCCCGGTATAAGAAAATACATCCAGTACTGATTTTCCCCTGGATAGCTCCCCTACTCGCCTTCGGTTTTCGCGATGGTCTAAAAAATGACCCGTTTTATGTCCGCGTAAGGGATTCGCAGAAAACTGAACTCCATATTCTTTGAAGTAGACACTTTGTGCTGCTTCCCAGCTCCCATAGACCACTTGACCATCAGTGTAGGCTCCAGAGGCTGTTTTTTGTGCATTCCGGCTAAGTCTTAGGATTAGTACCTTACAGCCGGATTGCTTCTGCAGTAGTTCAAAAATCGTGTCGAGGTACGGTTCCCAACACCAGCTGTAGAGTTTAACCACTAAGACCTGATCGTATACATCAGCTATAAGTCCGGGAAAGCCGTCGCTTTCTCCAAAAATCAATCGATAAGCAGTGGTATCTGTAGCTAGAAGTGGGGTTCTTTTCGCGAAAGCGTTGTTAATTTTAACTTCAAAAAAGGAGCGATCAATGGTCTGAGCCCCACCTTGATGAATTACTTTGATCCGTATGGGTGAATGAGGATCGAAAAGGCCGATGGCAATCATCTTTCGGGTGTGATGGTCGTAGATGATGCACAAACTACCGTTAGCACCCGAATCAGACTGTCGGGTAATGCCCTGATCAAAAATCCAGGGATGACCTTGCTTGACTTTTTTTTGGGCCGCCGGGGTCAGGACAATGGCTAAGCGATTGGGCAGTTTCAACATAAGGCAAAGGTAGGTGCTGTGTATAAAAAAAGGCACCTATCCCGAAGAACAGGATAGAAGCCTTATAGCGCCGTTTATTGGCATTGGGTTGTCGAATCATGAATGCGATCAGAAAGTACTGCTCTTCAGACCGGCACTACGCTCAAGAGTATCAAGCGCAAAGCCCATCGGCATCGATTGGGCACTGACCCCACTGCGCAGGGTAAAAGCCTTCTCTATACTTGCAAACCACTAATTCAAAGAATGTCGTCTTAATAGGACTACACTTAATAGACGAACTAAAATCGATTCTGTTACAAAAAAGGGGTGAAAAAATTTAAAAAACTGTATTTCAACGCATTAAAGCGATGTTAAATACACTATTCGTATTCGTCAAATTTGCTAAATTTGCAAGGCATGAAAGAGAAAAAACCGGATGCTGTTGTTTTTGATGAAGAAACACAGGCCTACAACGCACACTTGCTTCCTTACGCCAGTAATGTAGGGGCTCCGGCTATTAAGACTACCGATTTGACCCATTGGAAAAATCACAAAATCAACAAGGTCAATCACCAACTAGAGAACCGCTTCGAACTTTTAAAACAAGAATACCTGCAATTAAGACAGGATTTTGAAGATAATGAAATGGTATACAGTGCTCAGTTTAATTTTGAGCCGGTCATGGGTAAATCTTATTTTCTCTATGAGAAAGAAAATGGTTCGCATTTTCTTTCTTTAATTGCTCCTGAGGAATGCAATTTTAGCTTCAAGGGGGAGTTTACTTTAACGCTAGACGGTTTGTGGGAGCGTAAAGGTGCCAACAAAGAGAAAATTAACTGAGAAACATAACCAATAGTCAAGAAAAGAACGCTAAAATAATCTTAAAAATGGGCACAATTTTTGCTTATTAAATGGATTAGATTATAATGTAGTAAGATCGTTTAACTAATATACTTTTATGAGACAACTTAAAATTACGAAACAGGTTACCAATAGAGAGTCAAAATCCCTCAACACCTACCTGCAAGATGTCAGCAAGCTGGAAATGATTACAGCGGAAGAAGAGGTGGAACTGGCTCGCAAGATACGCGATGGTGACCAGTGGGCTTTGGAAAAATTGACCAAGGCTAATTTGCGTTTCGTGATCTCTGTTGCCAAGCAATATCAAAACCAAGGATTAACCCTACCTGATTTGATCAACGAAGGGAATGTTGGTTTGGTAAAAGCTGCGCAACGTTTCGATGAAACCCGCGGTTTCAAATTTATCTCTTATGCGGTATGGTGGATTCGTCAATCCATCTTACAAGCCATTTCAGAACATGCCAGAACGGTACGTTTACCCTTAAATAAAATTGGTACCATCAGTAAGATCAATAAGGTATACGCTCACTTAGAACAAAGTTTAGAGCGTCCACCTTCTGCTGCTGAGATTGCCAAAGAATTAGACATGACGATTGACAAGGTGAAGCTAGCGATGAAAAACTCCGGTAGAAACCTATCTATGGATGCTCCTTTCCAGGAAGGTGAGAATGATAACAATTTATACGATGTTATGCGTTCAGGTGAATCTCCAAATCCGGATGCGGATTTGATGAAGGAATCGCTCGGAACAGAAATCGAACGTGCACTTGATACCTTATCTCCCAGAGAAGCTGATGTCATTCGTTTGAATTACGGTCTTGGTGGACAGCCACAACATACCCTGGAGGAAATTGGCGAGATTTTCGACTTAAGTCGGGAACGTGTACGTCAAATTCGTGAGAAAGGAATACGCCGTCTACGTCATCAGAGTAGAAATAAAATCCTGAAAAGCTATTTAGGATAAGCGAAATAAACGATTGAAAATAAAAAAGCGGAACTCAAAAGTTCCGCTTTTTTTGTTTATGGATGGCTTTGCCTTTATTCAACAGTCACCGAAAAGGTTGCCGTGAAGTCTGTTTCTCCACCAGCATTGGTGATATCCCCGGCGGCAACTCCTGTTGCGGCCTTATCAGGTTCATGACGTAGGGTGACCGTAAAGTTGCCTTGGGCTGCATCGGTGGTAGTCAAGGTAAATTCTAAACCAATGGGATTTCCAGAATTATCTTCATCTGTATACGAAAATTGCAAGCCTAGTGCATTGGCAAACTGATAGAATACCTGATGCTCCTCCCCTTCTTCTTCTACCTCCAGGGTTATATTCTCTTCCGGAGTTTCTGTCTCATTCAAAAAGATCACAGCTCCATCATAGGTCGTATTGACGGCGAGAGGACCGGAAACAGTGATTTCAGGAGCATTGGGACCGTCTCCATCTTCATCCCGGGAGGTCAAGGTAACAACGCCGGTGCTTGTGCCGGTGGGGGTAAGTGTCACGGTCATGGTGGTGATCACTTCTTCCTCATTGATGAGTTCCGGTCCGTCATCATCAGAGGAACAAGCGCTAAAGGTGATTGCTGTTAAAACAGCTGCAGCAAAAAATTGAATCGTTTTCATAGTTTTAAAGATTTAGTAATTAATTTTTAATTGAAGACTAAAGTTTCGACCCAGATCGTCCACGAAGTACCGTTGACGATTCAGGTATTGACGATATTCCGTGTTCAATACGTTATCTACACCAAGACCTACTTCCATCATGGATTTCTCAGTGACTGCAAATGTCATGCTGGCGGCCAGATGAAAAAGACTGTAGGCTTCTGGAGGTTGACTTACGTTGACCCTTCGTTCCACCTGGGCTCCATCTTCAATAATGGTGGCGGTAAAGTCGTTGTCAGGAAATCGATTTTGTTCAAAAACGGTCTGATTGGTCACGCTTACGCGAAAGTTATTCCAGTCGGATTGCTGATAGTGCAGTGAACTGGTCCAGTTGGCCGGAGGCATATCGATCAATGGCCGATCCAAGGTCTGATCCTGTCCGTACACATAAGCCAAAGAGGATCGTGCTTTCCATAAGTCAGAGATGGTGTAACTCGCACTGATGTCAACGCCCGCCAATAAGGCATCTACCTGACTGTACTCATAAACCGGAAAGGCTCCCCGGGTGGTCTGCTCAACTCCAATAGGCTGCAGTAGAATAAAATTATTGATCTTATTGAGATACGGGCTCACCGACCAACTCAGTGCGGCTTGAGATCCTTCAAATGCAGCACTCCATTTGAATGATTGTTCCTGCTCCAAACGCAGATCTCCCAGTTCAATGATGGCGGCCGAATGGTGCAGACCGTCACTGAACAATTCTGCCGGATTTGGGGCTCGGGTGGCCCAACTAAAATTGGATTTCAATATCCAGTCGTTTTTGAGTTGATAGCGTAGCCCCAGGGTAGCAGAGAAATTGTTGAAGTCGAATACTGGATTCACCAGCAATTGATTATCGAAGGTTTCCAATACCCGATCACCAAAATCCTCTTGATAACCACGCTCCTCCCAGCGCGACGTCTGATAAAATTTCTGAGCATCAATGCGCTGAAAATCATACCGAATTCCGGCATCCAGAGCCAATCGATCATTCCATGCATACTCGGTGGAAGCATAGGCTCCAAAATCCCAGCGCTCATAGTCCGGAATGAGTCGGCGCACCCCGGTATCCGGATCCGGAAAGTTTTCCTGATAGCCCGCCGAAAGTCCAAAAAAGTGCTTCATCGTACTGACCGCATCCGCAACAAAATTGGCATTAATTTTATGGGTGGTCAACAGGAGATCCAGTGCCGGTTTATCTCGATCATCCCCTCGGCGGATGTCAAATTCCAATCGGTTATTGCTTTGAAAGCTATAATCCAGCGATAGTTTCCCTGCACTCTCAAAACGTTTGAAAACGCTTAAACGCGCCAAGTGGTGTCTGGCGTTCTGTTTTGGTGCATTGATGTCGTAGGTAAAGTCTTCCTGAAAGTTTGGTGCTTCAGAATTGATGGCACGAACCAGATCACTTACTCCTCCTACATGGGAGGCTCTCAGTATCCCGATTTCAGCATCAAATAAGCTGTAATACACGTCAAAGCCATAGTCGAATTCATTCAAGCCGAAGCCTAGCGAGAAATTCTTTTCGCGTAAGCCTGTATTCGAGAGGACATAATCCGGAGCTTCCTGGTCACCCAAAACTTTCAATGTTCCTTGCGCCTTGGCGTACCAGCCAGAAGCCCAGGCTCTGATCAAATTCGAGCTTAAACTCGTTCCTCTACCATTAGTGCGGGCATTCAGAATGGTTTTCCCGTATAAGGTATCCTTAACTGGTGCGATACGCGCATCAGTCACGATCACGCCGCCTACCGCATCTCCTCCATAGCGTAAAGCAGCTGCGCCTTTGATCACGGTCACATTGCCGGCTGAATTCAGGTCAATATTGGGCGCGTGCTCGACCCCCCATTCCTGGTCCTCGAGTCGCGTACCTTGATTGATCAAAATGATCCGACTGCTATGAAGTCCTTGAATGACCGGTTTTACGATCGTACTTCCTGTATTTAGTGAGGAAATACCCGGAAGCGAGCTTAAAGCATCCCCTAAAGAGCCTCCACTAAAGGATTCTAATTGATCTGCACTGAGTTTAACTTCATTGCCCGATTGAGTCTCATCTCCGTATTTTTCGCCACTCACTGTGACTTCCATTAATTCTTCGGTATGATGCTCCAGGCGAAAGGTACGCTCAATGGATTGCTGCAGATCCAATTCAAAGGTCTCATCGTTACAGCGGGGATGTTGAATGAAAAGGGTGTACTTACCGGGACATAAATCGGTTATTGAAAAAGTACCGTCAAAATTGGTTACCGTAGCTCCTTCCCCATCGTTCCAGATGATGGTAGCATTGAATAAAGGATCACCGTCGTGAAAATCCTGAACGGTTCCTTCTATACTTAAATTACAATTTTGAGCTATTAACAAACTTCCCCAGAGGAGAAAAGGTACTATACAAATAGGTTTCATGAATGTGCATGACTAATCCAACTTTAACGAATGCGTAGAAAGATTAGGCCTGCGGAGGGGGTCGATTGCGATATTGACCAAACAAGTCAAGTTCAACAAATGGATCGCAGTAGTAAGTCGGATTGTTTTTTACACTACACTCCACAAAGTGGGTGGTGACTAGGGTGGGGCTAAGCATGAAGTCAAAGACCTCATCCTCTTCATGAGACAGCGTACAGATCGCACATTGTTCAACCGGATTGTCCTGATCGTGGGTAGTGAGGTGAAGATCTCCAACATGGGATACCAATATGGCCAAAAGGGCCAAGACGGCGTACCAGCGATTCTTATGTTTATTCTTCCTCACCACTCAAAAATAGCAAATAAATAAAGCTCCCCCTGACATCCTTAACTAATCTTTAAACATTTTAGTATTTTCACGACTTAAATCCGTCTTTTATGAAAAAATCAATACTTGCATTGTTTTGCCTAATGGTATTCTCTGCTTGCCAGGAGCAAACCAAGGAGCTTACCGAAGAACACTTAATTGCGAAAGCCCAGCAAATCCATGAGGCCGTCATCACCTTGGACACCCATTGCGACATCAATGTTGCTAATTTTACAGATTCTATTAATTATACCCAGGATCTGGATACCCAGGTAACCCTACCCAAGATGAAAGCCGGCGGACTCGATGTAGCTTGGTTTATCGTGTATACGGGACAAGATTCTTTAAATGCTTCCGGGTATCAAAGAGCCTACGATAATGCCATTTCCAAATTTGAGGCTATTCATCGCCTTTGTGAAGAAATCGCTCCTAGAGAAATTGGACTGGCCCTTACCTCAGAAGAAGTAAGAGAAATTCATGAGTCCGGTCGAAAGGTGGCCATGATCGGTATCGAGAACGGATATCCCGTGGGACTAGACCTTGGCAATGTTGCTAAATTTTATGACATGGGTGGACGTTATATGTCGCTTGCCCATAATGGACATAGCCAGTTGAGTGACTCCAACACCGGAGAAGAAGACGATGAGTGGTTGCACAATGGTTTGAGCGAATTGGGGAAAGAAGTGATTCGCGAGATGAATCGCGTGGGCATGATGATTGACGTATCACACCCCAGTAAAGAAGCCATGCGGCAAATGATTGCATTGACCAAGGCTCCTATCATCGCTTCACACTCATCTGCTAGAGGTTTGGCGGAGCACAGCAGAAATCTGGATGACGAACAATTGCAGTGGATGAAAGATAATGGCGGGGTGGTACAAACCGTCGCTTTTAAGTCGTATCTGGAGATCGAAAAGAATAAAGCACGGGCGGAAGCAGAGCAAAAATTAGCAGCAAAGATTGCCGACAGTATGGGCGGGCGCTGGCTCGACCGTTCAGAGATCAGAGAATTAGATGCCGACGCACGTGAGGAATATTTTAAATTTTATCGCTCTATGAAACCCATACTCGATGCACAGCTTGCTGCGGCCAGAGACTTACCTCCTGCGGTCAATGTAGCCGATTTTGTAGATCACATCGATTATCTGGTTGAAAAAATGGGTATTGACCACGTTGGGATCAGTTCTGACTTTGACGGCGGTGGAGGTGTAGAAGGCTGGAGTGACGCCTCTGAAACTTTCAATGTCACCTTAGAATTGGTACGCCGTGGATATAGTCAGAAGGACATTGAACAATTGTGGAGCGGCAATCTGCTTCGCGTATTGGACGAAGTACAGCAGATTGCCAAGGAGTGGGATGAGGCTTAAGAGTCTTGCCTTTAGACCGTAATGTTCTGATATTTCTGGCTGAGCCTAACACGTAGTTTACGCATATAATCCTCTTCCAGATATTCCCTATAGTTTTTGGTGTTTTGCATAATACAGTACGAGTAGAGACGCACCCGGTAAGCGATATCTTCTTTCAGTTTACTGGCGAGTACGCGAGCATCGAAGATGTCCTCAGCGTTTTCACAGATCATCTCAGCATGTTGTTCCAGAGAACGTTCTAATACTGTTTTGGATTTTAAACCGGCGGCCAATACTTTTTTATATTCCCCATCAATGTCGAATCCGGTTTCTTTGGTCTTCGCGAATTCAGCGCGAAGTTCCGCCGGCATCTGATATTCAAAATTGCGTTCAATCTCTTCATCGCTCACCAGATTCTCCAGGAAGAAGTCGGGGTATTTGAAGATTTCTTTCCAATCGATAGGCGCGTCCCAGGCGCCAAAACGGTGCATGTTATTCCCCAGATCGATGACCTGAAATTCTGATTTATCAGGCAATACACGAGACCCACGACCGATCATCTGGAAGTAAAGCGTTAAGGAACGCGTGGCGCGATTGAGAATGATGGTTTCTACGGTGGGCTCATCAAAACCGGTCGTTAAGATACTAACACTAGTCAAAATCGCATCTGGGGTCTTCTTAAACCAATCCAGAATCTCCGCACGTTCTGAAGCGCTGTGCGTATTGTCTAAATGACGGATCTCGTAGCCGGCTCTCTTAAAGGTATCGTAGACGTAACGCGAGGTGTTAATACCGTTGTTGAAGATCAAAGTTTTGGTCCCTTTAGCATGATCTTCATACATATTGACCAGCTTATTCTGCATGCTGATCATGGTGTACACCAGTTCTGATGATTTTACGGTATAGTCGCCATTGATTCCCAATTTCAACCCTTTCAGTCCTACATCCTGAGTGATGACATTGGCTTTCGCCAAATAACCCTTCTCGATCAAAGAAGAAATATTCTCTCCCACGATCAGATCTTGATAATTATCCTTCATAGGTAGCTTAATATTACTGCTGAGCGGCGTTGCTGTGACGCCTAGGATGAAGGAATTTTTGAAGTACTTGAACAGTTTACGGAAACTGTTATAATGAGCTTCATCTATAATGACCAGCCCTATATTATTGAGCTTAATCGCTTTATCCTGTAGGCGATTATTCAAGGTTTCTACCATGGCCACATAGCACATATAATCTTCTTCCCCTTCCAACGTTTTTACGGAAGAATTGATGATCATATTGGGAACATTGAACTCGGTAAGTACTCGGGAGGTTTGCTCTGAAAGCTCGATTCGATGGGTGAGAATAACGACCTTCTTGTTTTTCTGTCGAATGTAGCGTCTTATGATCTCAGAAAACACCACAGTCTTTCCACCTCCTGTAGGCAACTGATACAGCAGATTGAAGTCGTCTGGTTGTTTTTCCATGACTTCAAAAATGGCATCAAGATCGCGCTCTTGATAGGGGTATAGTTCTTTGGACGTGGGTTTTGAAAGTGCGGGTTCCTTGCTCAAGGGTAGTTCAGGTTGTTTACGGTTCAATTTTGCAAAAATAGGCTAATTAATCACTTATCTAAAATCTTTTTGATAAAAGACTGTTTTCAAAAGCCTTATCCATTTTGAGCAGCGATGAAAAAATTGGCAAGCATTTTCAAAGTTAAAGCTGTGCCATCCTCCGCGCGTTTCCTAACTTTGTATTCCTTTCGCGAAGGTCTGTTGGCCAAAGCGCAACAATGCAAATTTCGTATAGACTCTATGAAACCACTGGAAAACAAAAAAGCTGTCAAGCTTCTCGATAAGATCATTGAAGATGTCAACCGTAATGGAATTGTAACCAATACCCTAGTAGCAGACCTCAAAGAATTACGACCCTATACCGTAGAGGAGCAACTACCCCTATTGGCCAAAACGGTACGCTTAATTTATGAGCATGTGGAAGAATACGAGACTTTTGCCATCGGCATGCCGGAAGAGGAACCGGTAGTTGATGAAGAAGGCAATGTCATTGCTGATGTTGAACCGGTAGAAAGTGATCCGGAAAGCAGTCTTGTCTATTTACTGACCTTGATGAAAAATATCGACAACCAGGCGAATGAGGAAGAGGTGCGCGAATATGTAAGCGCACTGCAAGACTACTAAGCTATTTGCTGCTTGGCGGACGCGAAGGCCGGACCTCGACTTTGCTTGGTAAGGTGCGTGGATGCATGGTTAAAAGATCGATTACCAGTTTCCCCATATCTTCTATTTGTATTTTCCAGGCATCCTTTGAACTGGGTTCATTACCATTGAAATGAGTTGCAACAGAGCCCGGCATGATGGTGGTTACTTTTACATCATCGCTTCTCACATCCAACATCAAGGCTTGGGTGAAACCGGTTAAGCCAAACTTACTTGCATTATAGGCCGTACCTCCGGCAAAGAAATTGGTTCCTGCGAGACTCGAAATGGTAATGATGTAACCTTTTTGCTTTTTTATAGCGTCTAAAGAGGCTTTTACGCTGTAAAACACTCCGGTTAGATTGGTATCAATGGTCTCTTCCCACTGGCTGGCGGATAGTTCTGAAATGGGTGCGAAATGACCCAGACCAGCGTTGGCAATCAAAACGTCCAGTCGCCCCCATTGATCGAGAATTTCCTGTACTGCATTCTGTTGTTCCTCCAAACTGCGCACGTCAGCTTCCAAAGCCAAGACCTTGTCTTTATCTGAAAGCGAGAGCTTATCGGCTGCTTCTTGCGCATGGCTTAACGAGCGGCTGGTGATAGCCACTTTGTAGCCCTGTCTTAGCAAGGCCTCCGCCACTCCATACCCTATTCCTTTTGAGCCTCCAGTCACTAAGGCTACTTTTTCGTTTGATTTTTCCATAGTTTAAAAATACTAGGCGCAGGTTCAATATCAAATGATTCTAACATACTTTAACGTTGGGAAAACATATCAAAAACATCGATAAAATGCATATTTCTTCGATAAACTTGCTTTTGTGAAAAATCCCTGTTATATTAGTCACCCCAAATTATACGTTTATGTTACGAGTCAAAGCGGCTAGCCACCGAAAATCGCGGTTGCAGCTTATACATCAGTATTATCAGTATACTGGTTTTTATGATTTTCTTGGTTCTACTTTACGCAAGGCCCTGACTCCCCTACTCTTACTGATCAGTTCTCTGCTGGTCATTCATTATTTAGTGATCGATCTGAATGAATTGTTAGGAAGTATTACCACTTCATTCTCCACCCTAGGTATACTACTCACCTTTTTTGCTTCTGAGAGTATACTCGGACTCATACCGCCAGAGATATTTATAGCCTGGAGTGATGGAACTTCACAACCCCTATTCTATCTGTGTCTAATCGCTTTACTGAGTTACTTAGGTGGAGTGGTCTCTTACTTCATTGGAAATATTGGATGCAGAATTCCTTCCGTGCATCGTACCCTAGAATTACGCATGGCCAAGCATTTAAAGAACACTCGAAAATGGGGCGGATTTTTAATCGTCGTCGGAGCCCTTTTACCGGTTCCCTTTTCGCTGACGAGTATGGCTGCCGGTATGATCAAGTTTCCGTTTCTTAGCTTCCTTTCTTTCGGTTTATTGCGTATCGTACGTATTTTCATTTACGCTGCCGTCATTTTCAATGTCGTGTAGCATTCCCTTATTCAATCCTTTATTCATCGTCTATCTTTGCCTTAAAATGAGGTGATGATAAAATCTTTTCGAACAATAGCCATTTTAGAGGGTATTAGTTTCCTAATCATTCTATTTGTAACTATGCCTTTAAAATATATATGGGAGGAAGGCTTGCCCAATAAAATTATAGGAATGGCTCACGGTATTCTCTTTTTGCTATACCTGGTTTTGGCCGTTTTAGTCAAGCAAGAAAGAAACTGGAGCATGCGTACACTGGGTGTCGTTTGGCTCTGCTCTATACTGCCTTTTGGCACCTTCTGGATGGAAAAGCGCTACCTTCCCAAGAACGCTTAACTTTACGTATGCGATTTTTTAATCTAATAATTATTTTAAGCATTTCTTACTGCGGCTGGGGTCAGGATTCGTCGGCTATTGATGAATCAAAATTGATCAACATCGCTACGCTGGACACGCTCTTTGCCTATGATGTGCGCTACGCCACAGCAAATAATTTTTTAG
Source organism: Flavobacteriaceae bacterium YJPT1-3 (assembly GCA_029866965.1). GTDB lineage: Bacteria > Bacteroidota > Bacteroidia > Flavobacteriales > Flavobacteriaceae > Croceiramulus > Croceiramulus getboli. The sequence continues at coordinate 2,653,085 of CP123444.1, forward strand.
AACAGGCGGTCTACGACTGCGAGCGGTGTTATTTGCTACCTGAGGTTGCCAAGGCACTGGCTGAAGCCAATCACTACTTCTGTGAACTTGGTTATCGCATTGTGCTGTTTGATTGTTATCGACCCTTGTCTGTGCAGAAGAAAATGTGGGAGATTTATCCTAATCCAGGATATGTTGGGAACCCGTATGGGAGCGGTTCGGTGCATAACCGTGGAGCTGCCGTTGATCTATCTCTGGTAACTCTGGACGGTGATCCCGTTGACATGGGAACCGATTATGATTATTTTGGAAAGGAAGCTCATATCGACTACACCGGACATTCGGATGTCGTCAATGCCAATCGCAAATTATTGTGGGACGGACTGGCTAAATTCGGATTCACACCCATTCGTACAGAATGGTGGCACGTCAATTATAAGGTGAATTACAGTCTTCCGGTACTGGATTACGATTTCGACTGCAACAATAACTAACGAATGCATGACAAAAAAAGGGCGATCCGTGTGGACCGCCTTTTATTTTCCTAGTATGGATTATTCCACTGGCGCTCCATAAATATCGAGTTCAATTACCGGCTTACCAAGTTTTTTAACCTCCTCCCACTGGGTCGCTTTGTCACCTACTACCACATAAACCATCTCATCTTCTTGCAAATAGTTTTCGATCACCGCTTTGAAATCGTCCAAAGTCATCTCCATTAATCGCTGTTGCTCCTGTTCCACGAAATCCTTGGGTTTCTTGAATTTGCTGATATCGCGCAACATACCTAATTTGGCATTTAGGCTTTCGTAGGCACGGGTATTCTGTTTAAGAATTTTGTTTTGGGTCAATGCTACATCCTCCTGCGTAAAATCAGGCCCATACGATTCAACCATGTCTTCGATAATCTCCAGCGAAGGAAAGGTCGCATTGGCGCGCACGCTGCTCTGAATGGTAAATGGAGCGACTGCTAATCGTTCTGGGATGTACGAATAGGCTCCGTAGGTGTATCCTTTACCAATACGAAGCACCTGAAACAGGCGGCCACTGGAACCCCCGCCTAAAATCTCATTGGCAAAATCCAGCTCATCAGCCTTGGGATCTGTCGCCGATAGTGCCGGTTTTCCAATATAGAGTACCGATTGTTTGGATCCGGGTACATCAATAAAGTATAGTTTTCCTGCATGGCCTTGATTTTCTAGGGCGTACTCCGGTAAAGGCACTGCATCACCCTTCCACGACGCTACCAAGGGTGCAGCACCCGCCAGTGCTTCTTCCTGGTTGAGATCGCCCACTATATGAAGCACGGCATCTTCCGGATTGAGTTGTTGATAGTACGCTTTAAGATCGTTCAGCGTGATGTTTTTGGTCGTTTCCAGCGTATCATTGGTCGCAATACCGTAGATATTATCCTTTCCGTAGATCAACTGATCAAAATTGAGTGAAGCTATGGCTCTGGGATTAGCTTCTCGTCCTTTTAAATTGGTTTCCAGCGCCTTAGTCAAGCGCTCAAACTCCGCTTCATCCCAACGAGGCTCTAAAAGCATTTCCTGTACTAGTGCCATGGTTTCCTTGTAATTCCGAGCCAGACAACTCCCGGAAATAACTAATTCTTCTTTGCCTGCATTAAAGTTGATCGAGGCGCCCAGTAGGCCAATCGCTTCCTCCAATTCAGCGGGAGTTCTGTTTTTCGTGCCCTGATTCATCATGCTTGCCGTTAGCGAACTCACCCCGGCTTTCTCAAGATCTTCCAAGAGCTGCCCACCATCAATGGTAATACGAAAAACCACCAGGGGCAATTCATTACTTTCGATCCCATAAGCATGCATCCTATTGTCCAGAGTAGCTTCCCAAATGTCCGGGCTGTTGAACAAGGGCGCTTCACCAAAGTCAGGTTCACTGCGATCAAAGGCAGTCGGTGTTTTTTCATACTCCGCTTCCTCGCCCTGAGCCACCTGCTCATTGGCCTTCATCGCGGTCACTTCTTCCTGCCAAACTTCGGCTTGCTGCGCACCAGTAACCGCCAAATCCGCTTGCTCTTTAGGGACGGTACTCAACATGACATGTTGCTGATCTTTAATATAGGTGTTATATACGCGCATAATATCTTCGCGGGTTACGGCCTGCGTTTTGGCGGCCCTTTCCGTGATATAGGCCGGATCACCTCCAAATTCATTGTCCTGAACCAATTGAAAGGCTTTATTCAACACCGTTTCCACCCCGTAATACAAATTGGTTTCGGCTTCCGTTTTTATTCGCTTCAGCTCATCATCTGTAAATCCGTTCTTTTCGAATCGATCCAATCCTTTTTGAATGGCCTGGTTTACTGAATCCAATGAAGTACCTGCATTAGCGCGTACGCGAAATACAAATTCGCCGGCCAACTCACTGCTATTATTGTAGGTCGATACATTAGGGGCTAGCTTCTGCTCCTCGACAATCACCTGATAAAGCGGTGCCTTTCTGCTCCCACTCAATAATTGCCCTAAAATTCCAAGCGGTACTTCATCCTCATGATAGGCAGGAATTGTTGGGTACACCTGGCGTAATTCGGGAAGCTTGGCAAAGTTATCTTCAAAATACAGCGACTTGGATTCATCCAGCACTACGGGTTGCGGGTTCAAGGGAGCCACCTCCGGACCTTTGGGAATTTCTCCAAACCATTGCTGCACCAATCTTTTGGTTTCCTCTATATCAATATCTCCGGCTATGACCAGCGAAGCATTCCCTGCACCGTAGTATTGATTGTAGAATTCTTTGACATCCTCCAGGGTGGCACTCTGCAAATCTGGAAGAGAACCGATCACGGTCCAGGAATATGGATGCCCCTCCGGATAGAGGTTCTTACGAATGATCTCATCGGTATACCCATAAGGCGCATTATCTACCCGTTGGCGCTTTTCATTCTTTACGACTTGTTTTTCCCGCTCTAAGGCTTCCTCGGTAACCGTGTTGATCATGTATCCAAAGCGATCAGAATCGATCCACAATATTTTCTCAAACGCATCCTTAGGCACCACTTCGTAGTAGATGGTTCCATCGCTCCAGGTCCCACCATTACGGCTTCCACCCCACTCCGGGATCATTTTTCGATTGGCTCCCACCGGTACATTCTCACTATCATTAAAGGACATGTGTTCGAAGAAGTGCGCAAATCCGGTTTTGCCAGGCTTCTCTCTATTGGATCCCACGTGCATCACTGTAGCCACCGCCACAATAGGATCGCTGCGATCCACATGGAGGATAACCTCCAATCCATTGTCCAAGGTGAATTTTTCATAGTCTAAGGTGAAAGTATCTGTTGGTGTAGCAGATTCTTCCTTGTTGCAGCCCAGCAAAAGACCTAAGGCCAAACAACACCAGATTAATCGATAGTTCATATACTTGATTTTAACTTATTCCTGATTTAATTTTTGCTGCCATTTCCAGGCACTTTCCAACGCTTCTTCCAAAGTGCGTTTCGCGGTCCAACCCAATTCGCGATTGGATTTAGAAGGATCAGCGTAAGCTTCCACAATATCTCCGGGTCGGCGTTCAGTGATCACATAAGGCAGTGGTTGTTGACTTACTTGTTCAAAGGCCTGAATGACTTCGAGTACCGTGCTGCCTTTTCCAGTACCTAGATTATACGTCTCTAGCGTTCGTTCACTTTGTCCCTGTTCTATTTTTTGCAAAGCAGTAACATGAGCTTCAGCCAGATCCATGATATGGATGTAATCACGAATGGCCGTCCCGTCCCGGGTAGGATAATCATCACCAAATACGGACAGTTGCTTTCTTTGCCCAATAGCCGTTTGGGTAATAAAGGGCACTAAATTCTGAGGCGTGCCAATAGGTAGCTCCCCGATCAGCGCAGAGGGATGGGCTCCAATGGGATTAAAGTACCGCAAGGCGATGGCATGCAAATGGGGATACGCCTGAAGGCTATCTCTTATAATTTCTTCACCAATCTGTTTGGTGTTCCCATAAGGTGAATTCGCCGGTTTTGTGGGAGCCTCTTCCGTGATCGGCATCTGATCAGCCTGGCCGTACACGGTACAAGAGGAACTGAATATGAGTGAAGCGCGTTCCCGTTTGACCAATTCCTGCAGGAGATAGACTAACGATCCTATGTTGTTTTCATAATAGGCTAAGGGTTGCTCCACGCTCTCCCCAACCGCTTTGGAGGCCGCAAAGTGGATCACCTGATTGAGGTCTGGATGCTTCTTGAAAAACGTCTCGACGCTGGTTTTATCCCGTAAATCCAATTGCTGGAACTGTGGACGAATGCCGCTGATGGCTTCAATACCGTCCAATACCTTCAGGCTGGAATTACTGAGGTCATCCACAACCACTACTTCATAGCCCTGATGCTGTAGCACTACGGTGGTGTGCGAACCAATAAATCCCAAACCCCCGGTGACCAATACTTTCATAGAATTCGATTTGGATTCAAAGATACCGCACAGCTCTGCTTTCGCGAAAGCGAAATTCGACAACTTTAAAAAACGTTAAGTGTTGCATTCGCTATAGCCATTTATCTACCTTTGCCGAAAATGACAATCTATGCGCGAAACCTTACTGGAACTCGCAGTGTTCTTTAGAGAGCTATTCATCGATCAGGGGATGGAACCCTTTTATGCGAAACTGATCAATGCGGTACTCGTATTTGTGGTTGTACTCGTGGCGCTGCTGATTTTGGACCGCATACTCCGATTCATCATTGTAGAGAGCTTTAGGGCATTTACGGTGAAAACCAAAACCACGCTCGACGACTATCTACTGGAGACCAAATTTCCCAGGTACATTGCCCATATCTTCCCAATAATTCTCTTTCGGCAATTGATGCCTATAGCGCTTATCGATTTTCCCGAATCCATGAGCGTGGTACTCAAACTGCTTGGCGTCTATATCGTCTATCTCATTCTGCGGATACTTAGAAGTTTGCTGCGGGCCACCAAGATGTACCTAAAAACCAAAGAAGAATTTGCCGATAAACCGCTGGACAGCTACATGCAGGTTCTGATGCTCTTTTTCTGGGGCTTCGGGTTGATGCTCATCATTTCCATCATTTCCGGGCAGAACAAATGGCAATTTGCCGCGCAGGTAGGGGCGGCCTCGGCCGTACTCCTGCTCATCTTTAAGGATACTATTTTAGGTTTTGTGGCCTCGATTCAGGTATCGGTCAATGATATTGTGCGCATAGGCGATTGGATCACCTTTAGTAAATATGGAGCAGACGGTTATGTGACCGAGATCAATCTGGCTACAGTACGGGTGCAGAATTTTGACAATACCTTTACTACCATACCTACCTACAGCTTGATCTCCGACTCCTTTCAAAACTGGCGAGGCATGCAGGAGAGCGAAGGTAGACGTATCAAGCGCAGTATTTTGATCAAACAGAATTCGGTGCGCTTTGTTTCTCCAGCAGATCTTGAACGCTTTAAAAAGATCAGCCTGATCGCGCCGTATATTGATCATCGCGAATTGGAAGTGAGCCGTTACAACAAGAAGAATCAGGTCAATAAAGAGTTGCTGATCAACGGTCGCAACCAAACCAATTTGGGGATTTTCCGAAAGTATGCCGATGCCTTTCTGCATGAAAATCCGGCCATAAATAAAAATTTATTCTTGATGGTTCGCCACTTGGCTCCAACTCCTCAGGGAATACCCGTTGAGATTTTCTGCTTCTCTCGGGATAAACAGTGGGAGAACTACGAACACATTCAAGCTGATATTTTTGATCACCTCTTATCTGCCGTGCCCTATTTCGATTTGGAAATCTTTGAGGCGCCTACCGGTCAGGATATTGCCAAATTACAGCCAAATTAGGCTTTGATCTTCCTAAAACTATCTAAAGGACAAAGCGTTTAGCAGGGTATTGTATTATATTATTCATACAACCATTAACCACTAGCCATGACCTTTAAAGGATTTCTCCAGCTATTTGCCGGATTTGCCGTCGTTCTCTCCTTAATTCCCCTGATTGCCGCCGACTATTGGTGGATTCGCATGTTTGACTTTCCCCATATACAACTGACCGCTTTAACCTTGACGGCCATTATCGCCTACTTGATGAAATTTGATATCAAATGGGTTAATGACTACATCTTCATGTCAGTGATGATCGCTTGTTTTGCTTTCCAAATGACTAAAATCGTACCGTATCTGCCGCATAATCAATACGAATTATTAGCGAGCAAAAAAGAAAAGCGGACAGATACATTGACTATTTATACAGCCAATGTCTATCAAAAGAATTCCAAAAAGCATCTTCTCGTGAAGGATATCGAAGCTCGTGATCCTGATCTGATCGTTCTGCTAGAAACCGATTCCGGGTGGATGGACTATGTGAATACCGCCATTTTAAGCAGCTATCCCTACACCCTTTTAGCACCCTTAGACAATACGTATGGTATGTTATTCTACTCCAAATATCCTTTGGAGAATGAAGAAATACGCTATTTGGTGGAAGAAGACATCCCCTCTATGCATGGTTTAGTAGCACTACCTTCAGGAGCACGCTTCCAATTTCACCTAATTCATCCCACGCCTCCCATGCCTCAACACAATCCGCGATCGACTGATCGGGATCGGGAAATGATGCTGGTCGCCGATATGGCTCGAACAACCGATCTTCCGGTGATTGTGGCGGGCGACTTTAATGACGTAGCCTGGTCGGATACGACTACTCTTTTTCAGAAAGTCAGTGGTTTGCTGGATCCACGGGTGGGTCGGGGTTTTTACAATACCTACTCCGCAAACAATGTCCTTTTGCGCTGGCCTCTGGACCATTTGTTCGTTAGTGAAGAATTTCGATTACTCTCTATAGAATTGGGTGATGATATTGGATCAGATCATTTTCCCGCCGTAGTAAGCCTAAGCCTGGAGCCTGAGCATGCTCAAGAACAAACTCCGGAACCTCCTACAGAAGATGAATTGGAGCGCGCCAAAGAACAAATGACTTCGCAAGAAAAAATGTCGATGTAAGCTTATTTCTTCAATCGATCGGAGACAAATTCAATTTTGGTTTTGCCGTGAGGTTGTGGCTTTCCGTCTTCATCAAGACCTACCATCACGATCTTATCGATGGTGATGATGGTTTCGCGGGTCATTTTGTTGCGCACTTCGCAGCGTAGGGTCAGCGAAGCATTACCAAATTTAACCGGCTCAATTCCAATTTCAATGATGTCTCCCTGCCGCGCACTACTCCTAAAATCGATCTCGCTGATATACTTGGTTACGGTTTTAGGATTTTCCAGTTGAATGATGGTATACAAGGCCGCTTCTTCATCAATCCATTCCAGTAGGCGTCCGCCGAATAGGGTACCATTAGGATTGAGGTCTTCGGGTTTTATCCATTTGCGCGTGTGAAAATTCATAGTTCAGTTATTTATGCTTTCGCGAAATTAAACGATGTACCAGAGAAAAACGCAACACACCAAGCCTGTTAAGGCGATGATGCTCGTCATGACCGTCCAGGATCGAAGGGTCTGCTTCTCCGAAATACCTAAATACTGCTTGACCAGCCAGAATCCGCTGTCATTGACATGAGAGAGTATGGTGGCTCCGGAAGCAATAGCGGTTACTATCAGGGCGATCTGTACATCGCTGTATGCCGTGCTCGTCAGCACCGGCGCGGTCATCCCGGCAGCTGTGATCATGGCTACGGTAGCTGATCCTTGTAAAATCCGTACGATTGCCGCCAATAGGAAACCAAAGATGACCGGGGTAAAATAGTCGGAGCTCAGGCTTTCAGCGATCATGGTGCCGGACCCGGTGTCAATCAACACTTGCTTAAAGGCTCCCCCTGCCCCGGTGAGTAAAATGATGACGCCGGCGGGATACAGGGAACGGGTTGATATCGTCAGTAACTGTTCGCGCTTCACCCCTCGTTTGATCCCCAACAAGTACCAGGCCAAAATATTGGCCAGGATCAAAGCACAAAAAGGATGACCCAGGAGCGTTATGGTCTGCAATAGGCCTTCGGGTAGGGCCAGGAAGTCCACCCAGGGGCCATTCAATAAGGTATTGGCCACGATGAGCACTATGGGTAGAAAGATGATCGCCAGAATCAAACCTACTGCGGGTGGTCTACCTTCTTGCTGTTCGGAGTTCTCCCAATGATCAGGAGTTTCAATCTGCATAGCGTTAGCGAGATGGCGTGCAAATATAGGTCCCGCCAATATGGCTGCAGGAACACCCACCAGGAACCCCATTAAAATCACCCAACCTAAATCGGCGCCCAGGATATCCGCCACCGCAATCGGGCCGGGTGTGGGAGGAATAAAACTGTGGGTGATCGCCAGACCTGCGAGCAGCGGGATGGCATAAAGGAATAGGGATTTACCCGTTTTCTTTTGCAAGGAATAGATCATGGGTATTAAAATGATGAAGGCTACATCAAAAAAGACAGGAATCGCAATCAAAAAGCCGGTAAGCATGATCGACCAGGGGGCCCGTTTAACCCCAAATTTTTCCAGCAAATATTCAGCAAGGCGGTGGGCCCCTCCACTGTACTCCAAAATAGAACCAAACAATGCGCCCAGTCCTACTACCGTCGCTACGAAACCCAAGGTACTTCCCATACCGGTGGTGATACTATTGAGCAGATCGTCCACGGGCATCCCCGCCAAAACACCAACGAGTATACTCGTAAGGAGTAAGGCCAAAAAGGCCTGAATCTTGAGCCTAAGGATGAGGAAAAGTAAAAACCCAACACCCACGAGTACGGAAAGCAGTAATTGATAGTCCATCAGTTTGAGTTCCAAAGAGTGTAAAATAATTGGCCAGTAGGGTCGTCCTTACGTTGGTACCCGTGTGCCCCAAAATAATCACGTTGGGCCTGTATGAGATGAGCCGCACTATTAGCTTGCCCCAGTCCTAGCCAGTAATTGAGAGCCGCACTGCTGACCGGCATGGGCAGTCCATGTTGTAAGGTCTGACTCACCAAATTGCGAAAGTCACTGTCGTTTTTAGTTAAGATTGCTAAAATAGCATGTTGCTGTAACAAATCTTCGCTGTTCTCGCGCAGCATCGATTCCAGGCGCTCCATAAATGTAGAACGAATGATACAACCTGCACTCCAAATTCGCGCAAGCACAGCAGGATCAATAGCCCATCCAAATGTTTGAGCGGCTTTTTGGATTAATGCGAAACCCTGTGCATGATTGAGTCTGCGAACCGACTGATAGGTATTAAATAGTTGTTCGTGATCGATCTCGATTCCTGCTACAGATCGGGGAACGGATTTTGACAGTTCCACGCGTAATTCCTTTTGCGCCGAGAGGTAGCGAGCCATGACTGACTCCGAAATGATCCCAAAAGGTTGCCCCAGGTTCAAGGCTGCGGTCGTACTCCAGCCTCCGGTACCTTTTTGACTCGCCTGATCGGCGATTTGATCCAGCAGTAAGGTGTTGGCATCCTCAGGATCTTTAAAGCCAAGGATATCTATGGTAATCTCCAATAGATACGATCGTTCTGCAGTTTCTAACCAACTCATAAAAAGCTTCTGCACTTCTTCTACACTCCATCCTGCCCCAAACCGAACCAAGCCATAGCACTCGGCCAGCAGTTGCATTTCAGCGTATTCAATACCATTATGAACCATTTTAACGAAATGACCCGCGCCTTCGGGACCCACATAAGCACAACAGGGACGCCCTTGTGGATCACGCGCAGCCATATCCAGTAGGATGTGCTCCACGACATCATAGCCCTTTTTAGATCCTCCGGGCATGATGGCAGGACCCTCTAAGGCGCCTTGAGCTCCACCCGAAACACCTACTCCTAAAAAGTGTATACCATGCGACTCCAGTTCACGAACCCGTTCGGCGGTCTCCTCAAAATGAGAATTGCCACACTCCAGAAGTACATCTCCGGTTTCCAGCCGAGGTTGTAACTGGCGGATGAGTTCATCTACGGCTGCACCGGCGGAGACCATCAAAAGGATCTTCCTTGGCTTTTCGAGCGCTTCTATAAAAGAGAAGAGATCATCAAAAGGCCGGGCGTGAGTGAGTTCGGGGAATGAAGACACACAGCGAACTGCCACTTGCTGCTCTGTGGGTGTACTGCGATTAAAGAGTGCTAAGGAGTACTGATTTCGGCCCAGATTACGTGCCAGTCCCTGGCCCATGGTGCCTAAACCAATCACCCCTAAGGAAGCCTTTTTATGCGACAACGCAAGAAACTCGTTCACCAAAGATTCCGTAGTTCTTTGGATATCCATGAACCAGCCATAGTTCGGAAACTCCCAGGTATCCCATTGTGATTCCAGCAATAAGGGGTCAAAAAAGTGATTACCACGATTCTTTAGGCGAGTGGCAATCAACTGCTTTTCGCCATGGAGTACGATCCATTGGGGTTGCATGGGTTTTCCTGAGATTCCTTCAGGCAATTGAGCACACAATTGCTCTCTATACTGCTCTTTAAGCGCAGAGCAGGCCAGCACGCCTCCGCCTTTCTCATAAAGCCGTTTTAGCGCTTCCGCCAAGGCTTGTAGCCAGGGTTCTCGGTCGTTATCGCCCAAGGCTTCCCCTCGAGCCATCTTGGCCTTATTGGATTCTGGATGAAAATCATCAGCATCTTGAAACGGTATTTCCAATCGGTCAGCAAGCAACTTACCGATGGTCGTTTTTCCGGACCCTGAAACCCCGATCACTACATAGATCTTAATCATGGAAGTTGGATTTTTGTTTTGGAAAATGAGGGATCTGAAGATCAAGAGTCAAGCGTTGGTTCAGTTTTTCAATAAAATAAGCCGATAATAAAGGGGATTCCTCTTCGACGTTTTGATGAACGAAAAAATGGATCTTTTGTAATCCCAGTTCGACCCAATGTTCCAGACGGTCTACCCAATCATCGAGGCGGGTATAATCGGTGGGATGGTTAGCTCCATTGAATCGGATGAAGGCTTCCTCATTGGTCAACCGCATATGCAATAGATCTCGTCTTCCCGCCGTATCCGTAATGATATTCGCAATGCTGTGTGCTTCGAGTAAGGTACAGAGCCGTTCTGCTTGCTGAGTGTTGTTAAACCAATCCGTGTGTCTGAACTCCATCGCCAAAGGGATCTCTCGTGGCCAATACTGGACAAATCGCTCCACCCGATCGAAATTCTTGGGCTGAAAATTCGGATGCATCTGTAAAAAGATGGTGCCTAGTTTGTCCTGGAGTAATAGAGTATGATCTAAGTATTGATCGACTCGAGGCTCCGGGTCGATCAATCGCTTTAAATGACTGATATAGTTGTAAATTTTTGGGAAAAACTTAAAATCGGCTGGCGTTTTCTCGTACCAGGTCTCGTATTGTTCTTTGGGAAAAAGGCGATAGAAGGTTGCGTTCAATTCTATGCTATTGAATTGACTGGCGTAATAGGTCAGCTCATCTTTAGTGCCGCGGGGATAGAACCCTTTCAATTCCTGTCGATTCCATTTGGCACAACCCACATATACTTGAAGCAAATTCTTTTTTCGGGAAGCAGCCCGGTATTTAGAGAGTACCTTAGCGGTCTCCTTGGCATCAGCGGGTAAGGTAAAATCGATCTTTTCGGGATGATCTACTTTGCCAAATTTCATAGGTGGAATTTACTCAAAGATAGGCCCCTCCTCATTATCTTGAAATTAATTGAAGGAATCTGTAACAAAATGTAGTATTTTAAGTCTTACAATGCGAAACACTAAAAACAAAACACGAATTATGAAAATTATCAAAGGACTATGCATAGCAGCACTCTTGATCGCTGCAGCTCCTCTTCAGGCACAAACAGCCGATGAGATCATCTCCAATTACCTGGAAAATACAGGTGGTGAAGAAGCTTGGGCAGAATTAGAAGGCGTTAAAATGAGCGCTAAAGCCAAAGCACAGGGAGGTGAATTTCCCGTAACGGTATACACCATGACCGATGGGCGTACAGCTACTATTATTGATATTCAAGGTCAGACCCTGAAGCAACAAATGTTTGACGGTGAGGTACTGTGGAGTACAAATTTTCAAACCGGAGTCGCTGAAAAAGCCGATGATGAAAGCACGGCCAATATGAAGATCAACTCCCAAGATTTCCCGGACCCTTTTGTCAATTATAAAGAAAAGGGATACAAAGTGGAATTAATAGGTAGTGAGACTGTAGAAGGAACCGATACCTATAAAATCAAACTGATGCGCAAGCCGATGATGGCTGAGGGTAAAGAAGTGGATAACGTGACCTACTACTACTTTGAGAAAGAAAACTTCGTGCCTATCGTAACCGAAACTGAGGTCATGTCAGGACCTGGAAAGGGTATGGTGAGCCAAACCAAAATGAGCGATTATCAGGAAGTAGATGGTTTGTATTTTCCATTCTCTATGGCTTTTGGGGTAAAAGGTATGCCCGGTCAGGAGATCGCTATCGATTCTATCGAACTCAATCCTGAAGTGGAAGATGAAGTCTTTGAATTTCCCGGAGGGAACTAATCGAACATAACTGTTCAAATCCCCATATTCTTGGGGATTTTTTTTATCCAAACAACAATATAATCATGAAAAAAAATATTCTTTTAGGAGCTCTTTTGGGGATCTCCATGAGCTGGTTAGGGACCGCTCAGGATGGGGTCAACCTCAAAGGCAAGGAACTCTTTGGTGATCTGAATGCGCGGCAAATCGGTCCGGCGCTCATGAGTGGGCGTATTATCGATATGACGGGGCATCCTACCAATGCAAAGATCATTTATACCGGTACGGCCGGTGGCGGGGTCTGGAAATCGGCCGATGGCGGCGCCAGCTACACGCCTATCTTTGATGATCACGCACAAAGTATTGGTCAAATTGCGGTTGATCCTAACGATCCGGATCGGATTCTTTGGGTGGGAACCGGCGAAATCTGGACACGTAACTCGGTCTCTGTAGGGGACGGTTTATACAAAACCACCGACGGTGGTTCCAACTGGAAAAAAATTCCCGGATTCGAGAATTCAGAACGTATTGCGGGAATCGCGATCAATCCTAAAAACTCCCAGGAAGTCTATGTGGGAGTTATGGGAGCACTTTGGAGTGACAGTGAAGATCGCGGAGTCTATAAAACAACCGATGGCGGCGAAACCTGGGAGAAGGTGCTGTACATCAATCCGAGCACCGGAGTGGCTGATCTGGCGATCGATCCGCAGAACCCTAACGTATTGTATGCATCCATGTGGGAGTTTCGCAGAAAAGCCTGGGAATTCAATTCCGGTGGACCCAATAGCGCACTGTATAAATCTACCGATTCCGGTAAAACCTGGAATAAGATCCATACCGGTTTTCCAAGCGGTACACTCGGGCGTATAGGTTTTGCCTTAGCTCCTTCCAATCCGAATATTCTGTATGCGGCCATTGAAGCGGGTAAGGATGACGAAAAGGGACTCTACCGTAGTGATGATGGTGGCGCGAACTGGACGCGAACCAACGGGGATTTTGGATTGGTCGTTCGACCCTTCTATTTCTCCCGTATTGTGGTCGATCCTAAAAATCCCGATGTGGTCTTGAAGGGAGGCTTAAGCGGCTCTATTTCGAGAGATGGCGGAAAAACCTTCAAGAATTTAGGCCCCATGCATTCTGATATTCACGATTTCTGGTTTGATGTGAATAATTCAGACATTTTCCATGTGGGTACCGATGGGGGTGTCTACCGCACCGCAGATGGCGGTTCGGTCATGGATATGGTCGACAACCTACCGCTCTCTCAGTTCTATCAGATCAGTGTGGATGATGCGGAGCCCTATCGAATTTACGGCGGATTGCAGGACAATGGTTCCTGGTACGGCCCTTCCTCCTCCCCCGGCGGTGTTGAAGCCCGCGATTGGGTACGCGTTGGAGTTGGAGACGGCTTTAGAGTGCTGAAGCACCCGACCAAAGAGATCTTATACTCCGAAATGCAGGGTGCTGATAATGTATGGCGCTACGACATGGAGCGTGACTACGCCAAGAACGTAAAACCCTTACCGGAAAGCGGTTACGACGATCTGCGCTTCAATTGGAACGCTCCTATGGCCGTGAGTGTACACCAACCGGACCGGCTCTACGTGGGTAGTCAATACCTGCACAAAAGTGAAGATATGGGGAATACCTGGAAGATCATCAGTACTGATCTTACGACCAATGATCCCGATAAGCAACCCGATAGTTCAGGAGGACTCTCCATGGATACCAGTGGTGCCGAAAATCACACCACCATCTTTACGATCGCAGAATCGCCCTTGGATGAAAACATCATTTGGGTGGGAACTGACGACGGTAATGTTCAGATCACTCGTGATGGCGGTAAAAGCTGGACGAATGTAGTAAACAATGTACCCGGAGTACCTAAAAATACCTGGGTGTATCATATTGAGGCTTCAGTGCATGCTCCCGGTACGGCCTACGCAGTATTTGACGGCCATAACAGCGGCGATATGAATACCTACGTGTATAAGACTACCGATTATGGTAAGAGCTGGACTGACATTGCCTCTGACGATATCAAGGGCTTTGCGCGCAATATTCAGGAGGACTATGAAAGCGAGGATCTCTTATTCTTAGGAACTGAATTTGGCCTGTACATCACTGTGGACGGTGGCCAGAATTGGTCTCGCTTTGAGAATAACTTCCCACCTACTGCGGTTCACTTTTTGGATCTGCAAAAGAAAACCAATGATCTGGTGGCGGGTACTCACGGTCGTGGAGTGATCATCATTGACGACATTAGCTTGCTACGCCAAATTGAACCGGAAGTATTGGAAAAGGACGTTCATTTCTTTGATAATAAGCCGGCTATCATTAAAGAGCAAGGTGGTTTTGGAGGAGGCAGTACCGAATTGCAGTTCGTAGGACCCAACCCAAGTTCTGCAGCCAAGATCAAATACTACCTGAAAAAGCGCCATACCTTCGGTAAAATGACCCTGGAGATTCAAGACATGGAGGGGAATACCGTAGTTGAATTGACGCCGGGTAAATCAAAGGGCATCAACATCGTCAACTGGAATTTTACCGGTAAAGCACCTAAGATCGCTGCCGCGAAAACGTTCAGCTTTGGTGGATTTACCGCGCCTCGCGTGCTGGCCGGTACCTACAAGGCCGTGCTTACCAAAGGCAAGGATACTTATGAAACCACCTTTGAGGTGCAGAATGATCCTGACAGTCCCATCACGCCGGAAGAACGCCGTATTCAACGCGAGGTGAGTATGGAATTGGTTGATCTGAATGAAGATTTGGCCTATATGGTCTATCAGATCGATCAAACGCTGGAGCGGGCCGAACAGCTGCTCGAAAATGATCCTAAGGCTAAAAAAGTTGCCCAGGGAGTGATTGATAAACTGAGTGCACTCAAGGAAACTTTGGTGATTACCACCGGAGATAACTACGTGGGTTCTGCCCCTCCTCAATTACGTGAGAAACTGAGCACTTTATACGCTGATATCGCGACCAGCTTTGAACAACCGAGTGCGGCTCAGATGGAAAATCTGGAGTTGCTGAAAAAACGGTTTGCCGATGCTCAAGCGAGCTATTCAAAAATTGAAAATAAGGAAGTAGATAAACTAAAGAGCTATTTGCAAAAGAACGATCTCAAACCGATTGAGATCGAAAGTAAGGAAGACTTTTTAGACTGATCTATAGCTCTGAACATTAAAAAGGGACCCGTAAGGTCCCTTTTTTTGTTTAGAAGTTTAGGTATACGGTTTTCTTATTGACAAACTCCTGGATCCCGTCCAATGAGAGCTCTCTTCCGTAACCCGAGATCTTGGTTCCGCCGAAAGGCAATCGAGGATCGCTTTTCACCAACTCATTGACGAATACCGCCCCATCCTCAAATTGAGGGATGAGTCGGAGGGCTCTGTCTTGATCTTGAGTAAAGATGGAAACCCCGAGGCCAAAATCAGATTGATTGACCAGGTCGACGGCCTCGTCCTCAGAGCTAAATCGGGTGACCCCGATCAAGGGACCAAAGGTTTCTTCCTTAAAAACGCTCATTGCAGGGGTCACTTTGTCTAGAATGGTCGGTTCGAAATAAGCGTTCATACGGTGTCCACCAACCAGTACTTCGGCTCCGGCATCAATAGAGTCCTGCATCTGCTGCTCCAACTCTTTGGCCAGATCTTCCCTGGCCATGACCCCTATGTAGGTGTCTTCCTCCATGGGATCTCCTGATTTGAGCTCTGTGACCGCTTTCGCGAAGGCCGATAAAAATTCATCCGCAATGGCTTCGTGCAGTAATAAACGCTTTCCGGCAATACAGCTTTGTCCGGTATTCTGAAATCGAGCCTGAACGCAGGTGTCCAGCGCCTGGTCCAGATCGGCATCTTCCAGTACCACTAAAGCATTACTTCCGCCCAGCTCCAACACCGATTTTTTGATCGCTGCAGCAGCTGTACTGGCCACAGCGCTTCCGGCCGGCTTGCTTCCGGTCAAGGTGACCGCTTTGATAATCGGGTTCTTGATGATGCCTTCTACCTGATCACTTCCGATAACCAGGTTTTGAAAGCAATGTTTGGGAAAGCCCGCACGATCAAATATTCTTTCGATGTGCTCACCACAGCCCATCACACTACTGGCGTGTTTCAGCACTCCGATATTCCCGGCCATCAAGGCAGGAGCGATAAAGCGAAATACCTGCCAATACGGATAGTTCCAGGGCATAACGGCCAGTACGACTCCGATAGGCTCATAGGAGACATAACTTTTACTGGCATCCGTTTCGATTATCCGGTCGGCCAAATGAGATTCGGCGGTTTCTGCATAATATTCACAGACCCAGGCGCATTTTTCGATTTCTGCCCTTGACTGAGTAATGGGCTTTCCCATTTCCTCGGTCATGGTTTTGGCATATTCTTCCTTGTTCTTTTTGAGTTCGGCAGCCGCTTTCTGCAACAATGCTGCACGTTCGGCATAGGTCGTTTGCCGCCAGGATTGGAAACGTTCAGCAGCCTGCTGAAGTTTTTTATCGATTTGAGCGGAGCTGAGCTCCTTATAGTCTTTGAGGTTTTCTCCTGTATACGGATTTACGGTGGTGATCATGGTTTAGCTTCTTTACTTCTAAAATTAATTGAAAATCAAAGGAAGGCACCGTACTTAAGACAGTTTTAACCCCTCTTGGCAATTGTTTATAATCGGTTAGCAACTCTTTTTACGCTTTCGCGAAAGCATCCTTCTAATTTTTACTTTTAACAAACACCATTCACATGTCACCAAGAGACCAAGCTTTACTCGGTCTGAGACCGATATTGCCGGCCGCACGAGTAACTCCCGAAATGAGTCCGGACGAGCAATTTCAAAACGCCACCCTTAGACCCATCGCCAAACTGCAGCACGATTTGCTCATTGAGGTCTTTCGGAATTATATCGTCAAACACAAAAACGTGTTCCATGCTATGACACTGGATCGCCGAATGCAGTACATTGAAAATGCCGTGCAAAAAGACATGAAATTCAGAAATGGGCTTAAGGGGATCATCATTGGTCAATTCACCACGGAGGAATACCTAAATTACATTCAAAATTCCTCCGCGCTTAATAAACGCATGATGAATATTGTCAAAGAGCGCCTGTTGAGCAGTATTCAGCTTTTTGAAGGCGCAGAACTGCCGGCTTAGGTGGAGATATTCTTAGTTTTGATTTAGCTTTAGAGCATGCAAGACGAACGCAGGCGGCCTATTCCAACGATCCGGCACGAAATAGAAGCTTTGGCCGAAAACCACTTTGGGATTTCTGGAAAAGCGAGCGAACTACCCGGAGATACGGATCTGAATTTCAAGATCGAAACGGTTAGCTCCACGCGCTACCTCTTGAAGTTAACCCGGCAAGCT
This sequence comes from Flavobacteriaceae bacterium YJPT1-3, assembly GCA_029866965.1. GTDB lineage: Bacteria > Bacteroidota > Bacteroidia > Flavobacteriales > Flavobacteriaceae > Croceiramulus > Croceiramulus getboli. The sequence continues at coordinate 2,670,835 of CP123444.1, forward strand.
GCCAAAGGCGAAGAACTGGATTTTCAGCGTGCACTCTTGGAAACGCTCACCGATTCGTTTTCATTTCATCTACCAAAGCTTATTCGTACTTCAAATAACGAAGTGGGATGCGACGTCATGGTAAATGATAACTCCTATTATCTTCGCATGCTCACCTGGGTTCCGGGAAGAGTGTGGGCTAAGGTCCATCCTAAGACCAGTGGCCTGCGCTACGCACTGGGTCAGAAAGCCGGGGCATTAACCCAAGCGCTTCAAACCTTAAGACATCCGTATGCAGAGCGTTCTTTTCCGTGGAACTTAGCTGAAAGCCTATGGACTCAAGAACATCTGGGGTTATTTAGCGGCGAACAGTGGCATCAAGTGCACTATTTCCAACAACGCTTTGAGGAGTCTCAATCGTCCTATCAACGCTTGCGAAAAAGCGTCATTCACAATGATCTGAACGATTATAATATTTTAGTTGCGGAAGATCTGGCTGAACCAAAGGTCTCCGGCTTTATTGACTTTGGCGATGCGGTTTTCGCACAGTGCATCAATGATTTAGCCATCCTCCTCGCCTATGCCTGTATGGACCTTCCCGATCCCTTGAGCGCAGCTTATGAGGTGGTGAAGGGCTATCACCAAGAATTTCCGTTACAAGCGGCTGAGTTGGATGTGCTCTACATATTGGTGGGTATGCGTTTGGTCACCACAGTCACTCAGGCAGCCTTACGCAAGGTCAAAGAGCCGAATAATACCTATTTGACCATCAGCGAAGGTCCCGCCTGGGACTTATTGAAAAAATGGCAACAGATCCCGTCGAGTCTCGCCCTAGCTACCTTTAGAGGGGCATGCGGATTCGAGCCCTGTCCGCGACGGACTGCTTTTGAACAGTGGGCGGCAAAGAATCAAATACCTTTGAACACCCTCTTCCCTACCTTGAGTATTTCAGGAACCCATCCGGTGGATATGAGTCTTTCGAGTCCATGGCTGGGACTCAAGGAAGACTACCTCAGTAATGAGATCACCCAGTTCAAGTTGGATGAATTACAGCGGGAATATCCGGATCATTTGCTGACCAATGGCTATGGGGAGATCCGACCCTTTTACATCACCGATGCCTTTAAAAAAGAGGGTAATCAGGGACCGGAATACCGTACCGTACACCTGGGCACTGATTTTTGGGTTGCTGCGGATACCCCGCTGCATGCTCCTTTTTCCGGTACCGTCGTGCTGTTGGAACACAATGAGCTGCATAAGGATTATGGAAACGTGATCATTCTTAAGCACGAAATGGAAGCGATTGTTTTTTATAGCCTCTATGGACACTTAAGCGCTTCCATTCATCAGCACCTGAAAATAGGACAAGAACTGCAGCAGGGAGAATTGCTAGGATACATCGGAAATCCAAAAGAGAATGGAGATTGGGCTCCTCACCTACATTTTCAATTGATCCTGGACCTTTTGGGCAATCAGACCAATTTCCCCGGGGTGGCTTTTCCCGCCCAGAAAGAGATTTTCTGCAGCCTTTGTCCAGACCCTGATCTTATTTTTAAAGAACCTATCCCCGCCTATACACCACAACACTATAAGGAACAGCTCCAGGAAAAGCGTCACAAAGTCCTTGGTAGTAGCCTTAGCCTTTCTTACGATGAACCTTTATATATGGTTCGCGGAGAGGGAGCCTACCTCATTAACGAGACCGGAAGAAAGTATTTGGACACGGTGAACAATGTGGCGCATGTGGGTCATGAGCACCCCAAAGTGGTTCGGGCTGCTCAAGGCCAGATGGCTGTCCTGAATACCAATACCCGTTATTTACATCCGGCCATCCTCGATTTTGCCGACGCCCTGCTCCAAAAACTACCTAAGGAACTGGAAGTTCTCTATCTCGTCAACAGTGGCAGCGAGGCGACCGAATTGGCGCTGCGCATGGCCAAAACCTACAGCGCCGGCGATCAAATCATCGCGTTGGAAACCGGGTACCATGGAAATACCAATGCCTCTATTGACGTGAGTTCCTATAAATTTGACGGAAAAGGAGGCCAGGGAAAACCAAAAGATACCCACCTGCTTCCTCTTCCTGATCCCTTTCGGGGAAAGTATCGTGGAGCTAATTCGGCCGGTGAGTATGCCGCTTCCTTAGATTCCGTACTCAATGAAATGGAATATAGGGGGTTAAAACCGGCAGCCCTTATCGCAGAATCCATTTTGAGCTGCGGGGGACAGATCGTTCCACCGCCGAATTACTTTAAATCGCTCTATCAAGGGGTTCGTGCAGCGGGCGGCCTTTGTATTGCGGATGAAGTTCAAACCGGATTGGGTCGGGTGGGCAGTCATTTCTGGGCCTTTCAGTTGCATGAGGTGATCCCCGATATCGTAACCCTGGGAAAACCGATCGGCAACGGCCATCCTTTGGCAGCGGTCGCTTGCACCCGTGCCGTAGCGGAAGCCTTTTCCAATGGCATGGAGTTCTTCAATACCTTCGGCGGGAATCCGGTGTCCTGTACCATCGGGAAAGCGGTGTTGGAGGTGATCGAAGAGGAAAACTTGCAGCAACAGGCAGCACAAGTAGGCGCTTATCTTAAATCGGGGTTAAAGCGTTTGCAGCAGAACTACCCTATTCTTGCGGATGTTCGTGGTCACGGTTTATTCCTGGGTATTGAATTGACCACAGAAGACCTAAACCCCTTGCCCTTACAAGCCTCATATCTAGTCAACCGGATGCGGGAATTAGGAATACTGATGAGCACCGACGGACCTGATCATAACGTGATCAAGATCAAACCGCCACTAGTCTTTACGACGAGTCAAGCTGATGAATTGCTGGATCGTCTGGCCAGCGTCCTCACCGAAGATTATATGCGAATCTACTGAGTGCTCTATACGTTAAAGAGGAAGTGCATGATGTCACCATCCTTCACCACATAAGTCTTCCCTTCGATACGCAGCTTTCCGGCTTCCCGGGTTTTGGCTTCGCTGCCGTAATGCACAAAGTCTTCGTAGGCCATCACTTCGGCCCGGATAAAGCCTTTCTCAAAGTCGGTGTGAATGACCCCGGCGGCCTGGGGGGCTGTAGCTCCCACTTTGATGGTCCAGGCACGGACTTCCTTTTTACCGGCGGTAAAATAGGTTTGCTGATTGAGTAAACGATAGGCGGCGCGGATCAATTTAGAGGATCCCGGTTCATCCAATCCGATGTCTTGCAGGAACATTTGCCGTTCTTCATAGTCGTCCAATTCTGCGATATCCGCCTCCGTACCTACGGCCAGTACCAGTACTTCCGCATTTTCGTTTTTGACGTTTTCTTTGACCTGCTCTACGTATGGATTGCCGCTTACCGCAGCACCTTCATCCACATTACAGACATACATGACCGGCTTATCGGTGATGAACTGTGCCGGCTTTACATAAGCCTCCCGTTCGTCTTCTGAAAATGATAAGGCTCTTACCGATGTTCCTGACTCCAGGCCTTCTTTGATCCGCAATAAGACTTCCTCTTCTTTTTTAGCTTCTTTATCACCGATCTTAGCGGCGCGCTTCACCTTATCCAATTTCTTCTCCACAGTCTCCAGATCTTTTAGCTGAAGTTCCATATCGATGGTTTCCTTGTCTCGTATGGGATTCACAGAACCATCCACATGAACGATATTATCGTTATCAAAACAGCGCAGTACATGAAGAATAGCGTCCGTTTCGCGGATATTCGCCAGGAATTGATTTCCCAGACCTTCTCCTTTACTGGCGCCTTTAACCAGCCCGGCAATATCAACGATATCTACGGTGGCCGGAAGTACCTTTTCAGGTTGCACCAGTTCCTCTAATTTTTGCAGCCGGGCGTCTGGTACATTGACCACTCCAACATTGGGTTCAATGGTACAGAAGGGAAAATTTGCGCTCTGGGCTTTGGCATTAGAAAGGCAATTGAACAAAGTCGATTTACCTACATTGGGAAGTCCTACGATTCCGGCTTTCATATGTTTTGTTTTTCAGGCTGCAAATATACTCGCTTTTCTCACCTTGACAAGCGGGAATGCCTTAGGCTGCTAACAAAAAAAGCACTCGTTGGAGGAGTGCTTATAATGTATGGGAGGTTTTTTGTTCTATTCGTGCATAAAACTCTGCTTGGCGAGTAGCTCTTCTTCAGTTTCTACATGATCTTCATCCGGCACGCAGCAATCCACCGGGCACACGGCAGCACACTGGGGCTCCTCGTGAAATCCTTTACATTCCGTACACTTGTCCGGTACGATGTAATAGATCTCATCACTGATGGGTTCCTGAGCAGCTTCAGCATTTACGGCGTGGCCATTAGGGAGAACTACATCTCCTTCCAGATCGGTGCCGTCTGCATATCGCCAGTCGTCAGCTCCCTCGTATATCGCGGTATTGGGACATTCCGGTTCGCAAGCCCCACAATTAATGCATTCATCGGTTATTATGATCGCCATGGATTTTCTTTTTCTATTTTTGCACAAAGTTAAGGGCTCACTGCCGTACTGCCAAACGACCTATGCAGATACAAGAAAGAATTAACGCTTTCGCGAAAGCGGGACAATTCCTAAGCCAGTTCACCACTCAGGGATATCAAAAAGTGGCTGGTTTGCAAGGGAATGACCGCTTCTATGAGCCTATGGTGGAAGTGATCGAACGGGCGCATCACCACAACGGCTGGTTTACCCGGGATCAGGTATTGTTTGCGCTGGAAGGATGGGCTGCACTGCTGCGAAAAGAGGCTCTTGAACAATGGACCTCTAACTACCAGCTGCAACCGGAAAAACAACAGCGGGTCGCCATCATCATGGCAGGTAATATCCCTATGGTTGGTTTTCACGACTTTTTATGTGTGCTGATGAGCGGACATCAGCTCATCGCTAAGACGGCGAGCAATGATGCTCAACTGATCCCTTTGATCGCCAATTATCTGCTAGAAGTGGCTCCCGCGTGGGAGGATCAGATCGAATTCACCGAAGATAGAATCCATAAACGAGATGCTGTAATCGCCACAGGGAGTGACAATACTGCGCGTTACTTCGAGTATTACTTTAAGGATATTCCATCGATCATTCGTAAGAATCGAAATTCCGTGGCCCTGCTGACCGGTTCAGAGTCTGACCTGGAACTTACGGCTCTGGGAGAGGATATTTTTCGCTACTACGGCTTGGGCTGTCGCAATGTATCTAAACTGATGGTCCCCCGTGATTACGATTTTCAGTCCTTGTTTCAGGCCATTTACCCCTGGAAATATTTGATCGAAGAAACTAAATACCACAACAATTACGACTACAACAAGGCGGTCTTTCTCATGAGCGAATTCACCTTTCTGGATAATGGATTCCTTATTATCAAAGAAGACAACAGCTACTCCTCTCCCATTGGCACGCTCTTCTACGAGTACTACGACGATCTCGACTCAGCTCATGCACAACTGGAAAAAGACAAAGATCGAATCCAATGCATCGTAGGTCAAAGTACTCAGGAGGCTATCATCCCCTTTGGAACCACACAACGTCCCGGATTGACCGATTATGCCGATGGTGTGGACACGCTGAAGTTTTTGGAACAGTTAGCCTGAGAAATCCAAAATTTCCGCGATTTACTCAACAAACGATAGCGTTATCGTTAAAAACAGCCGGAATATTTTAGCGATAATTTAACCGGTTTTCAGGCTATTTTAAACATCTTTGCTAAACTAGAAAGAGGAGCTAAAATCCTCATAACCTGTATACTTTTTTTATGAAAATGCACAACTTTAGCGCAGGACCCTGCGTCTTGCCACAATCAGTCTTTGAAGAGGCTTCACAAGCGGTATTGAATTTTAACGATAGCGGACTTTCCATTTTAGAAATTTCCCACCGCAGTAAAGCTTTTATGGACGTCATGGATGAGGCACGCAGCCTGGCTTTAGAGCTGTTGGGCCTGGAAGGAAAAGGATACAAGGCGCTTTATTTACAAGGTGGAGCCAGTTTAGAATTTCTTATGGTCGCTCAAAACCTATTGCAATCCAAGGCTGGGTATATCAATACGGGTACCTGGAGTGACAAAGCCATAAAAGAAGCTAAACTCTTTGGAGAAGTGGTCGAGATCGCTTCTTCCAAAGGGCAGAATTACAACTACATCCCCAAAGGTTACAAGATCCCGAAGGATTTGGATTATCTGCATCTAACCAGTAACAACACTATTTTTGGAACCCAGTTTAAGTCATTTCCGGAAGTCGATTGTCCGTTGGTTTGCGACATGAGTAGCGACATCTTTTCCCGGGTAATCGATTTTACGCAGTTTGACCTGATCTATGCAGGCGCTCAAAAGAATCTAGGTCCAGCCGGCACCACATTAGTGGTTGTCAAAGAAGATATCCTGGGCAAAGTGGAGCGTCAAATTCCCAGCATGCTCGATTACCAGGTACACATTAGCAAAGGGAGTATGTTCAATACTCCTCCCGTCTTTGCGGTTTACGTCTCTATGCTCACCCTGCGCTGGCTCAAGCAACTAGGCGGAATTGGCGCTATTGAAGAGATCAATGACAAAAAGGCCAGTCTTCTCTACAGTGAGATCGACCTGAATCCACTTTTTGACGGTTATGTCGCCAAAGAGGATCGCAGTATGATGAGTGCGACCTTTACCTTGCAAGAGGGAGAATTGAAAGAGACCTTTGACACCATGTGGAAAGAAGCAGGCATCAATGGATTGAACGGCCACCGCTCCGTAGGTGGGTATCGCGCCAGCATGTACAATGCCTTAGGTCTGGACAGTGTGGGTGTATTGGTTGACGTTATGAGTGAGCTCGAGCGAAAGGCTTAAGGGATTGTTGTCCGATCCAAAAAATAAGATATGCACCGGACGCGAGTCCGAGACTAAAAAGTAATCGATGAAAGTATTAGCAAACGACGGAATTTCTCAAACTGGAGTTCAAGCCCTGGAAAAGGCGGGTTTTGAGGTCATCACCACCAAAGTGGCTCAGGAACAATTGGAAAATTATATCAACGAAAACAAGATCGATGTGATCCTGGTGCGTAGTGCTACCACGGTGCGTAAGGAGCTGATCGATGCCTGTCCCAGTATTAAAGTGATCGGTCGCGGTGGCGTGGGCATGGACAACATAGACGTTGAGTACGCCCGAAATAAAGGGATCAAGGTCATCAATACTCCTGCTGCTTCCTCGGCTTCTGTGGCCGAACTGGTCTTTGCGCATTTGTTTTCCGGAGTTCGTTTCTTGAACGACGCCAATAGAAGCATGCCGTTGGATGGTGATTCTAAGTTTAAAGATCTTAAGAAAGCTTACGCGAAAGGCGTGGAGCTTCGAGGTAAAACTTTAGGAGTTATTGGTTTTGGACGTATCGGTCAGGAAGTCGCCAAGATCGGGATCGGTTGCGGGATGAAAGTGATCGCCAGTGACCCCTATGTCAATCAGGCCATCATCAAACTTGATTTTTTTGACGGACAGCAAGCGAAATTCGACATTCGTACGGTTAGTAAAGAGGAAGTACTGCAGGAAGCCGACTTACTCACCTTGCACGTTCCGGCGCAGAAGGAATACGTCATTGGTAAAAAAGAGATCGAACAGATGAAGACCGGAGCAGGAATCGTCAATGCGGCTCGCGGTGGTGTGGTTGACGAAGCCGCCCTACTCGAAGCCCTGGATAACAATAAACTGGCATTTGCAGGCCTTGATGTCTTCGAAAACGAACCTAAACCGGCCGTAAAAGTACTGATGAATCCTAAGGTTTCGCTCACACCTCATATTGGCGCTGCCACCAATGAAGCTCAGGACCGCATAGGCTCTGAATTGGCGGAGCAAATCATAGAGATCCTTAAATAAGGACCATCCTTAGCGATTATAAACCGGCAGGAGATTTACCGCCGGTTTTTTTGTATTTTGTTGGACTAGTCATCAAAAATTCAATGCCTTATGTCCGGACTCTTAGAACTACTCAATAGCGACCTCGGAAAACAAATCATCAGCGGGGTCAGTAAAGAAACCAATCAACCCGAAGACAAGACCGCCAACGTACTCAGCATGGCCATGCCACTGCTGATGGGAGCCATGAAAAAGAATGTGCAGTCATCGGAAGGTGCCAGTGGTTTAATGAACGCCCTGAACAGTAAACACGATGGCAGTATCTTGAATAATCTCGGCGGACTTTTTGAAGGAGGTGTTAATGATAGTGTCAAACAAGACGGAGCCGGAATCTTAGGTCATTTGCTTGGAGGCAAGCAAAGCGCAGTAGAAAACACCTTGAGTGCCCAATCGGGTATGGACGCTGGCAGTATATCCAATATTCTTAAAGTAGCCGCACCAATTCTCATGGGTGTTGTAGGCTCCCAGCTTCGACAAAACAAAGTCAATAATGCCAGTGACATGAACACTTTATTAGGCAGTATGTTGGGTGGACAACCGAAACAAAATCAAAGCCTGATCACAAGTCTTTTAGATGCTGATGGAGATGGAAGTGTGCTAGACGACGTAGCCGGTATGGTTTTAGGAAGCAACAAGAAAAAAGGAGGCCTCGGTGGACTGCTGGGAGGATTGTTTGGCAAATGATATTTCCAATCGATACAACGAAAAACACCGTCCATAGCTGGCGGTGTTTTTTGTGGATTCGTACCCTTATTTGCCGTGATTTGCTTACCTTATTATCATGAAAACAGTATTCACCTTTTTCAGTATTCTAGCAGTCCTGTGGGCGCTCGGTAGCTGTGGGAGCACGAACAATCGTTCTCTAGACGACACCGTAGCTACTGGAGACACACTTCGTATCGCTAATGATAGCCTGGAGTACGAGATCATCATCATTGAACCGAGATTCAATACCTGGCTGGTTACTCAGCCACCAAGAGGGTACTACGAACAGGAATTTCTCGAAAACCGAAATATTTGGTACGTCACTCAATACAACAATCGCGTGCTCAATCCGCAGGGCTTTGACGCTAGTCTCTATCTGCAACGCATCGATTATGAGCCTGACATCGATTATGGTTACGAGGTCAATTACCTCCTTTACAACTGGTTTCGATTTTTTGAAGAACGCTACAACCAACGTTTTTCTATTTCGCGCAGGGGATTCCAATAGATGGATTAATTTTGCGCCATGGAAAATTTAAAGGCGCGCTGGGGCATCACCTCCAACTGGCAGATTCTCATCATCTTCATTGTTTTCGGGATCACGGGATCTTCTTCTGTCTACGTCACCAAACCCTTGCTTGAATTTATCGGAGTGGAACGCTTTAATTTCGCCGCGGGCTTCTGGGGCGGATTCCTCTACTACTCCTTACGCATACTTTTAGTATTTCCCGTCTATCAGGTACTGCTCGTATTTTTTGGATTTGTGTTCGGACAATTCAAATTCTTCTGGAATTTCGAAAAGAAAATGCTTTCCCGTCTTGGCCTGGGCTTCTTATTCCCGACTGAAGAACAGGATTAATCTTGCTCAGGAGCAGGCTCCGGCTCACTGAAGAGATCCATAAAGGCAGCTCCAATATGATCAACAAGATCTCCGGCCAGTAAGCCCTGATAACTTGTTTTGGGTACAGCCAGGTCTCCTGCCCTACCGTGCAAATACACAGCGAATACGGCTGCCTGAAGTGGACCGTACCCTTGAGCGATCAATCCGGTGATCATACCCGTGAGTACGTCTCCCGCACCGGCTGTGGCCATACCCGGATTCCCGGTAGTATTTACGTAAAGCCTATAGTCGTAGACGGTAATGGTATGTGCTCCTTTGATCACGACGATGACATCGTATATTTTAGCGAAAGCGGCGGTCTTCTCCAACTTATCGAAATCATCTTCCCAACTTCCAATCAGTCGCTCTAATTCTTTAGGGTGCGGCGTCAGTACCGCTTGATTGGGTAGATCTTCCAATAGTTTCGGATCAGCAGCTATGCAATTCAATGCATCCGCATCCACTACCAGTTTCCCTTCGTAGTCGTCGAGAAAATCAGTCAGAGCCTTTTTCGTAAAGGAGTCAGTACCCATCCCAACGCCTATGCCAATCACATCCGGCTCAATATCATAATCGATTTCTTCAAAGGTTTTTCCGTTGAAATTATCCGTAAGCACCATGGCTTCGGGCAATGCCGTTTGTACGATATCCACGCCCAATTGGGGTACATAGGCCGTTGCGAGTCCGCTTCCGGTTCTCAAGGCGGCTCGTGTAGCTAAAACGACGGCCCCCATCTTCCCAAAACTCCCACCTACCAGCATACTGTGGCCGTAGGTGCCTTTGTGGCTAAACTTTTGACGCGGTCGATACATTTGTAAAATCTCTTGTTTCCCAATGAGTTCAACATCGGTGGGCGTATTGATCAAATAGTCTCGATCTAATCCTATGTCCAAAGTTTCCCACATCTGCACGTATTTTCCGGTTTGAGGCAAGAAGAAGACCAGTTTAGGGCTTTGGAAACTCAACACATAGGAAGCGGAGATGACCTCTTCATCAGTGGCGGGTACCGCATCCATGTAGAGACCCGATGGAATATCAATTGCGAGTACATAGGCCTTGGATGCATTGATATGAGCGAATAATTGCTGTACCCAATCGGGTGCCGGACGATTGAGCCCAATGCCAAAAATGGCATCGATCACGATATCGCCAGAATTGATCTCGGGCAGATAAGAAGCCGACTTCAATAATTCGGGCCATTGGGTGGTTTTTTCTTTCAGACTATCGAGCGCTTTTAAAAAATCCTCCGAACGTTTATCACTGTAGTTGACGATGTAGACCGTAGTTTGATAGCCGTTCTCCAACAAATAGCGCGCAATGACCAGTCCGTCACCTCCGTTATTCCCAATTCCACAAAAAATCTTGATCGGTACCTGTCCGCCCTGCAGGCGCTGGTGCAGCCATTGGTAGGCGTAACCTCCGGCGCGCTCCATGAGATTAATGGAGGGGATTCCCTCTTTTTTTAAAGTGACCTGATCGGCTTCGCGCAATTGTTTCCGACTGAATATTTTCATGAAATGATGATTGAAAGATTCTTGATTGTATACCTATTTTCAGACCTCTGGTTGACGGATCAACAGTATCCACTCCTATTAATCGCTATTCTGCTAAAAATGAGGAATTAGCCTTGTCTGCTCCGGTAAAAATAATACTTTTAGTGCGAGACAATCAGAAGAATGAACCGCTATCGACTCCTCCTTTCCGTTTCGATCTTCACCCCACTAACCCTGGGCATTACCCCTTTGGGGTAGCTATTCACATATTCGTCTCGTTCCTTTTTTTACATCCTTTAATACCCTAGCATGCGCGTACTCAAATTTGGAGGTACTTCCGTTGGAAGTATCGAGAATATCAATCAAGTCCTCTCCATAGTCACAGAACAAACGGCACACAGTCCGCTGGCTGTGGTGGTTTCTGCCCTGGGAGGGGTCACCGATAAACTTCAGGAAAGCGGACTTCGGGCAGCCCAAAAAAAGGCGAGTTATCTCGAGGTATTGGAGTCGATCAAAGAGCAGCATTTTGCTTTCGCGAAAGCACTCACCTCAAAGGAAAAACTACCCGCGTTAGTAGACCTTCTTTCAGATCTGGAAGAATTACTTCAGGGCATCTATCTCATCAATGAATTGTCACCCAAAACGGTAGATAAATTGCTCTCTTTTGGAGAACGTTGCTCCTCCCTCCTCCTCGCTGAAGCCTATACTGCTAAAGGCTCTCCGGTCGTTTTAAAAGATGCTCGCGAACTTATTCTGACGGATGACAACCACACCAAGGCGGGAGTGCGCTACGACGAGACCTACCAAAATATACGAGCCTACTTTGAGGACCCCTCTGTGGCCCTAACGTTGATTCCCGGATTTATTGCACGTTCACAAAGCGGCAATACGAGCACACTAGGTCGTGGTGGTTCTGACTTTACAGCGGCCTTGATCGCTGCAGCTTTAGAGGTGGAACAATTGGAGATCTGGACCGATGTAAGCGGAATGTATACCGCCAACCCTAAACTAGTACGGCAAGCCCGGCCTATTCCTCAAATTTCCTATCAGGAGGCTATGGAGCTTTCGCATTTTGGTGCCAAGGTGTTGTATCCACCTACCCTGGTCCCTGTTTTGGCCAAGGGAATCCCGGTAGTAATTAAAAACACCCTGGACCCAGAGGCTACAGGAACGGTTATTCACCATGCTTTACCTACAGCAACCAATGCCATTCAAGGGATCAGTCATATTGGCGATATCGCCTTACTTACCCTCTCCGGAGGGGGTATGGTGGGTATTCCGGGCATATCCAAACGCTTGTTTGAGACCCTGGCCCTAGAGGCGATTAATGTTATTTTGATCACACAGGCCTCCAGTGAACACAGTATTTGCATTGGTATTATGCGCAGCGATGCACCCCGAGCTCAAGCAGCAATTAGTGCTACTTTTGAGCAGGAGATCAGTCTGGGGAAGATCGATCCGCTGGTCGTGGAAGAAGACCTGGCGATCATTGCCCTGGTGGGCGATCGCATGAAAAGTCATCAGGGCATCAGCGGAAAGATGTTCCAGACCCTGGGAAAAAACAACGTCAATATACGCGCCATCGCACAGGGCGCCAGTGAAAAGAACATTTCGGCCGTGATCGCTGAAAAAGACGTAAAAAAAGCTTTGAATAGCTTGCACGAGCGCTTCTTTGAAGATCAGCGAAAACAACTTAATCTATTTGTCATGGGCGTAGGCAATGTAGGGAGTAAGCTACTGGCGCAGATCGAACAACAGCGCAGCTTTCTCAAGAAACAGCTCAATCTCAATGTTCGGGTGCTGGGCTTATCCAATTCCCGTACCATGGTTCTCGACGGCATGGGCATCGACTTAAAACAATGGGAGGACCGACTCCATTCAGGAGAACCGGCTGATCTGGATCGCTTTCGCGAAAGCGCCATCGCCATGAATAAACGCAACAGCATTTTTGTAGATATCACGGCCAACGAAGCGGTTGCTCTGTGCTACGCTGACTACCTGCGGAATAGCATAGCGGTGGTCGCCTGCAATAAGATCGCAGCCGCCTCTGAGTACTCCACCTACGCCAATTTAAAACGGTTAAGTCGGGAATACAATGCCCCCTTCCTCTTTGAGACCAATGTGGGAGCCGGGCTGCCCATCATTGATACCTTAAGTAATCTGATCGCTTCCGGCGACCAGATTCGCTCCATACAGGCCGTGTTGAGTGGGAGTTTAAATTTTGTATTCAATCATTTCCAGCCCGGTGGGAATTTTCACGATGTGGTCATGCAAGCCAAGGAGGAAGGTTATACAGAACCGGATCCGAGAATTGATCTCAGTGGTGTGGATGTGGCTCGCAAGATTCTGATTTTGGCCCGAGAAAGTGGTCTCAAAATGGATTTGGAGGACATCGAGAATCAACCTTTCCTCACCGAAAAGAATTTAAAAAGCGTAAGTGTCGATCACTTTTTTGAGACCTTGACAGAGGATGCGGCTCATTTTGAAGCCCTGGTACAAGACGCTCATCAACACGGGAAACGACTCAAATACGTCGCACAGCTGAAAAACGGTAAGGCCAGTGTAGGACTGCAAGCGGTGGGCCCGGAACACCCCTTTTACAATCTGGAAGGCAAAGACAATATCGTACTCTTTTACACCGATCGATATCCTGATCAGCCCCTGATCGTGAAGGGTGCTGGTGCGGGAGGAGATGTTACCGCCAGTGGTCTGTTTTCAGACATCATCCGATTGCGTACCTTCTAAGGCTGAAAGTGATGAAAAAAGAAGTTCGCGTTTTTTCCCCAGCCACCGTTGCCAATGTCAATTGTGGTTTTGATCTGCTTGGATTTGCCATCCAGGGGATAGGCGATGAGATGATCCTGCGGAAAACCAGCAAAAAGGGAGAGGTTAGCATAAAAACCATACACGGGGCAACATTGCCCCTGGAGCCGGAGCGCAATGTGGCCGGAGTAGCTGCTCGGGCCATGCTACAGGCCACTCAAGCGCCTTTCGGAGTGGAATTGGAGCTGTATAAGAACATCCAGACCGGAAGCGGGATTGGTAGCAGTGCAGCCAGTGCGGCAGGAGCGGTCGTAGGCATCAATCAGTTTTTGGATCAACCGGTCGATCGTTTGGAACTGACAAGATGGGCTATGAAAGGAGAAGCGGTGGCGAGCGGTAACGAGCATGCAGACAATGTGGCTCCCAGCATCTATGGAGGAATTACCCTGATCTGCAGTTATGAGCCCTTACAGATAATACAGTTACCGGTACCCGAAGCGCTTTATGTGACCGTGATCCATCCGCAGATCAAGATCGAGACCAAAGCAGCTCGTGCTAAACTGCCTGAATCAGTTCCTTTGAAAAAGGCGATTCGCCAAAGCGGCCACCTGGCCGGATTTGTATCTGCGCTGTACACGAGCGATTATGAATTGATGAAAAGTACGGCTCAGGATATATTGATTGAACCCCATCGAAAATCATCCATCCCTGAATTCGATAGGCTCCGGAAAGAGGCGCTTGATCAAGGAGCCCTGGTCTTTGGAATCAGCGGTTCAGGACCTTCAATTTTTGCTTTAAGTAAAGGCAATGAAACAGCTATAAACGTAGAATATAAGTTAAAATCAATCATTCAATCCCTTGACCTGGACGTTCAAAGCTATTCCGGTAAAATCTGCACTCAGGGCAGTTATATATGTTCCCACTCATGATGTTCTATTCCTTAAACGGTCAATCGGTTAAAGTCCCTTTTCATCAGGCAGTCGTCCAAAGTATCGCTCCGGATCGCGGACTTTATTTCCCGGAAGCTATACCCCGTTTACCCGCTTCTTTCTTTGAAAACATCCAGAGTATAAGCGATCAGGAGGTGGCTTTTAGCGCAATGGCACCTTTTGTAGGCGGTAGTCTGACCGAACAAGAACTTAGGGATATACTGTTGGATGTATTGTCCTTTGATTTTCCGCTGGTATCGCTGAATGATCGCATTAGCACCTTAGAACTGTTTCACGGTCCTACCATGGCTTTTAAAGATGTAGGCGCCCGATTTATGGCACGTTGTCTGGGTCATTTCACCAAACGGGATCCGAAGTCCAAAGAAGTGACCGTTCTGGTCGCGACCAGTGGGGACACCGGGGGTGCCGTGGCCCGCGGTTTTCTGAATGTACCCGGGGTTAAAGTCATCATTCTTTATCCCAGGGGAAAGGTGAGTGAGATTCAGGAAAAGCAATTGACCACCCTGGGCGCCAACATCAGGGCTTTGGAAGTAGACGGTGTTTTTGATGATTGCCAGCGTATGGTGAAAAAGGCTTTTCAAGATGACATACTCCAGCGGCACTTTCAACTGACTTCGGCCAACAGCATCAATGTGGCCCGTTGGCTACCGCAAATGATCTACTATTTGTTGGCTTATAAAAAAGCCGGCAAAGAAAAGCTCGTGTTCTCCGTACCCAGCGGGAATTTTGGAAATATTTGCGCCGGAATGGTCGCTCATAAAATGGGCATGCCCGTACAGCAATTCATTGCTTCCGTCAACAGCAATGCGGTGGTTCCCCACTTTATGAAGACTCAAACCTATACTCCACGACCGGCGGTGGCAACCATCAGCAATGCCATGGATGTGGGAGATCCCAGCAATTTTGTGCGCATTCTCGAACTTTTTGAGCAGAATTTCGGGATGCTTTCGCGAAAGCTGACTTCGTATTCGTTCAGTGATACGGAAACCCGCCGCGCGATGAAAGAACTCTATTCGCACTTTTCGTACGTGGCCGATCCGCATGGTGCTGTGGGCTATCTCGGACTCCAAAAATACCTCGATCAGCATCCAGAAGTCAATGGAGTTTTTTTGGAAACTGCCCATCCGGTAAAGTTTCTGAACGTCGTTGAACAAGTGATCCAGAAAGAACTCCCGCTCCCCGATCAGATCGCCGCGCTGATGCCTCGAAAAAAGCAGGCCACCGCTGTTGGCAGTTATGAAGAATTCCAGTCATTTTTACTGAGCGAAGTCTAAGTTTTCGGCAATGATTTCAATACATTTGTGGCCAAATTAAAGATGGATCATGAAGAATACTGCGCTTAGCCATATACACGAGCAATTAGGAGCTAAAATGGTGCCTTTTGCCGGATACAATATGCCTGTTCAATACGAAGGTGTGAATGCCGAACACGAGACTGTACGCCAAGGCGTAGGTGTTTTTGATGTTTCCCATATGGGCGAGTTTTTGGTACAGGGAGAAGGAGCCTTAGCATTGCTCCAATACGTGTGCTCCAATGATATTTCTAAGCTAAGCCCCGGGCGCGCTCAATACAACTGTTTTCCGAATGAAAGCGGCGGGATCGTAGACGACTTGATCGTCTATCACATCCGGGAAAATGAATATCTACTCGTCGTTAATGCGAGCAATATTGAGAAAGACTGGGCCTGGTTAGAAAAGCAGAACCGTTTTGGCGCCACGCTCAAGAATATCTCCGAAGACTATTCTCTTTTGGCCATTCAAGGTCCCAAGGCGGTTGAGGCTATGCAATCACTGACAGAGGTTGATCTAAACGGGATCAAATTTTACCACTTTGAAGTGGCTCCCTTCGCCGGATTGGATTATGTGATCATCAGTGCCACGGGCTATACCGGCAGTGGAGGTTTTGAGATCTACTGCAAAAATGATCAGGTCGAGCAGCTCTGGACTCGGGTTATGGAAGCCGGTGCTTCCTACGGGATCAAACCCATCGGTCTGGCCGCGCGGGATACCTTACGCCTGGAAATGGGCTATTGTTTGTACGGCAATGATATTGACGACACTACCTCACCTATTGAAGCCGGTTTAGGATGGATCACCAAATTCAATAAAGACTTCATCAATGCTGATGCGCTCCAAAAAGAAAAAGAAGCGGGGCCCAAGCGAAAATTGGTCGGATTTGAATTGGAAGAACGCGGTATTCCCCGTCACGGTTACGACATCGTTGATGAAGAAGGCCAGGTCATTGGCGTGGTTACCAGTGGCACCATGGGGCCCAGTGTGAATAAACCCATTGGCTTGGGTTACGTACCTACCGCTTTAGCGAAACCGGGAAGTCAAATTCATATTCAAATACGCAAGAAAGCACTACTCGCTACCGTTGTAGCCTTGCCATTCTATAAAGCGCAATAATCACAAACACCAGTAATTAGCTGCTGGCGGCAGCGCTGTGCCCTACGAACTCATTTTTAAATCGGTCGATCATCGCTTACAAGAAGTCATCTAAAAAAGTTTTGATCCTGGGAGCCAGTGGCTTTCTGGGTGGGTCGCTCTATAAAGAATTGTACCGCTTTTACGATACTCATGGCACTTATCACTCCGGCCGTATTTACGATGATAATCAGCACTTCCATCATTACGATATGGCTGAAGATGACCTTCGAGAACTCCTGTATCAGCTTAAACCACAATGGATCATCTCGGCGTTACGGGGAAATTTCGACGCCCAGATCGAAGCCCATCAGCAATTGCTGGACTATGCGCTTAATGAAAGCTGTAAATTGATCTTTTTATCTTCGGCCAATGTGTTTGATGCGTTTACCAATTATCCCTCATATGAAATGGATAAAACACTGTCTGAGAGTATCTACGGGAAACTGAAGATCCGTTGTGAAAATCTCTTACTCCGCAATTTACCCGAAGATCGCTACGTGATCGCCAGATTGCCCATGGTGTTCGGCAGGAACTCCCCCCGATTGAAAGAGATCAAAAACCTGATCCTTACTCATGAGCCTGTGGAAGTATTCCCACATCTCATCATCAACACCACCACAGACAGTAAGGTGAGTCAGCAAATCCACTACATCATCAATCGCGATCTGAGTGGCATCTTTCATTTAGGCAGTCAGGATCTGATTCATCATAAAGAACTCATCAGTGAATTGGTAGGGGTGATGGAAACCGGAGGCACAACTGCGCAATACATGAATGTTTATACGTCCAACTTTGATCGCTATCTGGCCGTTCTGCCGAAGGACAATAAGCTCCCACGACATTTACAGATCACCAATGACGAGGTGGTCGAAGCCAGTCAAATACTGTAAGTGCAGCCAATCTCAATCTTTCGTTAAATGCTTTCGCGAAAGCGTGGTCTTGCTTAACTTAAACGAGTTCACCTATAAAAAATCAAGAATCATGAAAAAATTATCCGAAGCCGAAATTCAGGCTAAACTTCAGAATCTGGAGGGTTGGGAGTATGCAGACCAGGCCATACATACCTCTTTTGTATTTGAAAATTTTAAAGAAGCCTGGGCGAGCATGACCCGTATCGCCTTCGAAGCCGAAATTCAAGGCCATCATCCGGATTGGAGTAATGTTTACAATGAATTGAATATTTCCTTGAGTACCCACGATGCGGATGGAGTCACGGAAAAAGACTTTAAACTGGCCAAAACTATAGAAGAAATCTTAGGTGGTGAGTAAGGCGTATTTCGACACTTTCCTATTTAGACTTCGCGCTTAGTTTGCTATTTTTGATCGGAAATAATTTTCAATATGGGAAGAGCATTTGAATTTAGAAAAGCGCGTAAAATGAAGCGCTGGGCGGCCATGAGTAAGGCCTTTACACGTATCGGTAAAGATATTGTTATGGCGGTCAAAGAAGGAGGTCCTGATCCGGATACCAATGCCCGTCTACGTGCCGTAATTCAGAATGCGAAGAGTGTCAATATGCCCAAAGACAATATCGAGCGTGCCATCAAACGCGCCAGTGATAAGAATCAGGGTGATTATAAAGAGGTTCTGTTTGAAGGCTACGCGCCACACGGGATTGCCGTACTTATTGAAACTGCCACAGACAACAATACACGTACCGTAGCCAACGTACGCTCCTACTTCAATAAGTGTGACGGAAGTCTGGGAGTATCCGGTTCGGTGTCGTTCATGTTTGACCATACCTGCAATTTCCGCATCAATGGAGCCGATCTTGATCTTGAGGAGCTGGAATTGGAATTGATCGATCACGGGGTGGAAGAAATCTTTGAAGATGAAGATGGGGTTATGATCTATGCACCTTTTGAAAGTTTTGGCGCCATTCAAAGCGAATTAGAGAGTCGGGATATAGAAATTCTATCCTCCGGATTCGAATGGATACCGCAAGTGACCAAACCCCTCTCCAAAGAAGAGGAAGAAGAAGTGAATGTCTTGTTGGAAAAAATCGAGGAAGACGATGACGTCCAGAATGTGTACCACACCATGCAGGAAAGCGAAACCGCGGAGGATTGCTGAATTCTCAGTATATTCGAATTTCACTAAAGTATTCTCAAATATTGTTGCACTGGTTGCGATATTTCTATATCACCAAGCGGACACTTCGTTTATATCCGACTTATCCTTACCTTGCACTTTTCTAAAAGCTTTTTGGTCAAAATGACCCTTTTAGACAAGCTGAACCCGTTTTTGATCCCTTTATGAGTCTCCCTATCTACAGCACTATCATTGGTACTGGAAAGTACATTCCCCAACAAAAGATTTCCAATAAGCATTTTCTCCAGAACGAATTTTACGATACTACGGGCGAGAAATTGAAACGCGATAATCAGTATATCGTCGACAAATTTGAAGAGATCACGACGATCACCGAAAGACGTTACGTGAAGGACAATCTCAAAACTTCGGATATCGCCTATTTCGCGGCTAAAGACGCGATCGAAGACTCGGGTATCGATCAGGAGACGCTGGATTACATCATTGTAGCACACAATTTTGGTGATATTACTCACGGGACCAATCGCAGCGATTTAGTGCCGACCCTCGCGGCTCGGGTAAAATTCAAATTGGCGATAGAGAATCCCGACTGTGTTTGTTACGATCTGCCTTTTGGCTGTCCCGGTTGGCTGCAAGGGATCATACAGGCTGATTATTTTATCAAATCGGGTGATGCCAAGAATATATTAGTCATAGGGGCAGAAGTACTCTCGCGTGTCTGCGATCCACACGATCGCGACAGCATGATTTATTCGGACGGGGCTGCAGCCACCATCTTAGCGGGTAAGCCCAGTGAAACACCTATCGGTATACTCGCTCATAAGACCCGTTCCGATACAGCGAAGCACGCCAATATGCTCTTTATGGGTGACTCCTACAATGAGCAGGCGGAAGAACCTGAAAATCTGTATCTGAAAATGTTTGGTCGCCGACTCTATCAGTATGCCCTGGAAACCGTTCCTCTGGCGATCAAAGCCTGTTTAGAGAAAAGCGGTACGGACATTACTGAAATCAAAAAAGTACTTATCCATCAAGCCAATGGTAAAATGGATGATGCTATTTTAAAACGACTCTATGCCTTGTATGGAATCACGGAATCTCCTGAAGGGGTCATGCCTATGACTATTTCTTGGTTGGGGAATTCATCTGTGGCTACAGTCCCTACCCTACTCGATCTGATTCTCAAAGGAGAAATGGAGGGCCACGAGATCAATCCTGGCGACAAGATCGTCTTTGCCTCCGTAGGTGCCGGTATGAATATCAATGCCGCTGTTTATCAAATGTAAACGAAGGCTTACTCGACTCGCTTAGGCCGTGGAACCCGAAGTAGTAGCAGCACTCCTGCGACGAAGAACACAATCAAGAACAAGATCGAATACCGCATACTGCCGGTGAGTTGCTCCACGTAGCCGTATAAAAACATGCCCAGCACGATCCCTATTTTTTCAGCAACATCGTAAAAACTGAAGTACGAGGTTGTATCCTTGGTTTCTGGAAGTAATTTGGCGTAAGTACTGCGCGCCAAGGCCTGGATACCCCCCATGACCAGGCCCACAAAACCGGCGGCGATATAGAATTGAACGGGAAGCACTACGAAATAGGCATAAATACAGATTAGAATCCATAGAATATTGATGGTGATCAAGGCCGGAATATTCCCGATCTTAGCCGAAAGTCGTGCGGTGAGCTGTGCTCCTACCACGGCTACCAGCTGTATGAGCAATATGCTGGTGATCAAGCCGGTGGTTCGCTCGCTGTCAGAGCCCCATTCCAGTTCCTGTTCTCCAAAGTAAGCTGCTGCCAGCATGACGGTCTGTACCGCCATACTGAATACGAAAAAGGCAATCAAATAGCGCTTAAGGGCTAATTGCTGCTGAACTTCATAGGCTATGGATCTCAATTCGCGAAAGCCATTGGTCAATACACTTCGAGTAACCTTTTTACCGGTCTTATTGCCTTTGGGTAGATAGGCGTAGGTATACTGGCTAAAGCCGGCCCACCACAGGCCGGTAAGCACGAAGGACAGCTTTGTGGGAAGGGCTTCGCTCTCAAACCCCAAGGCCTCATGGCCTAAAATCATTCCAAGACACAAGACTAAAAGAATCACACTCCCTATATAGCCTAAGGAATATCCTTTAGCACTGATCGCATCCTGTTGTTCTGGATAGGCGATGTCGGGTAAATACGAATTGTAAAAGACCAGACTCGCCCAAAAGCCGACCAGGGCTAATAAGTAGCATAGTAAACTCAGGTAAATATGTTCCAGACTGAACCAGTACAGCCCTATGGTACTGAAGGAACCTAAATAGCAGAAAAACTTCAGGAAGTTCAATTTGTTTCCCACATAGTCGGCGATACCGGACAGCAGGGGGGAAATGAATGAAACGATAAGGAAGGCAAGTGCAGTGGTATAAAATATCAAAGGGCTTCTCCTCAGCAGCACGCCAAACACCTCAATCTCTTCGATTCCTGCACTTCGAAAAAGCGCACCGTAAAAAATGGGGAAAATTGCGGAGGCAATGACCAGGCTATACACTGAATTAGCCCAGTCGTAGAAGGCCCAGGCATGAAGCAGCTTTTTGCTGCCCTTTTTTAATTCTTCCATTGGCCTAAACTAAAAAAAAGCTGCTTATAACAAGCAGCTTTTCTTCAAATGTTTTTAGCTCTTACTTAAATGAAGTAACGCCAAATTTTTCAGCCTCAGCAGCCGCTACAGGTGCCAATTGCTGTAAATTCTGAATACGGGTTGACGTACTGGGGTGCGTACTTAACAATTGTGGCGGTTCCTGACCGTTCGAAGCCTCTTGCATACGTCTCCATAATTCCGCTCCTTCGTAAGGATTATACCCGGCAATTGCCGCAATGGTCAATCCGATTTTATCTGCCTCGTTCTCGTGCTTCCTGCTAAAGGGTAAGGTTCCTAATACCGTGCTCCCTACACCATACAATTGCATGACTTGTTGCTGGCGTTGAGCATCTTCCCCTCCTGCAGCTACGGCCACTCCTACCGCACCTAACTGTTGCACTTGTGCAGCACTCATTCGCTGCGCCCCGTGATTCGCCAGCGCATGTGCTAATTCATGACCCATCACGATGGCTAGTCCGGTTTCATCCTGGGTTATGGGCAAAATGCCGGTATATACCACGATTTTTCCTCCGGGCATACACCAGGCATTGCGAGCATCATCGCGAACTAGATTGTATTCCCAACGGTAGTCTTTAAGATATCCGGGGTATCCCAGTGCGGTCATGTAACGCTCGGCCGCAGCGGCGATATTTTCTCCCACCCGCTTGACCATTCGGGATTCTTCAGTACCCGTAACTACTGGATTTTCAGCAAGAAACTGGTTGTACTGTTGAAAAGCCATTGGAAACAACTGATCGTTGCTTACAAAATTAAGTGTCTTTTCCCCGGTAAATGGACTGGTTTTACAGGCTACCACGAAGAGTAGCGTCAGAAATAAGGTCAGGTATTTGAATGATGGTCTCATGTGTTCTGTTTTAAGTTTCTTGAAAATACGAAACAGAACAACAGCATGAACCTATCTTAATTAAACTTTAATAGGTCCTCTAAAGATTATCCTAAAATGTGAATCTCACTGAATTCTTTAGAAACTACGAAGCTTCGGGCCTCTGCATCATACTTCAGTTTTTTTAGGTCAACAATGACATTATCCACCTCGATCTCTTTCACTTTAAACGGCAATCCGATTAACTTGATGCAAAAGTTCTCGTAGGTAGTCTCGTGTTTGCCTTGTTTGTGTTGTTGAATGATTACCTCCTTCTTCTTTCCGATGGCCTTGAGCGTACGATGACTGAAACGTCCTTTTTTATAATCATAACCATCCCCGGTATCCTCATAGACAAAAGACTTCTCCGTTCCCATACTGTAATACAAGTCTAAATTGAGTTCTTTGATCTCAATTTCCCCTACATATTGCTGTACCGGATACCGTGGAATGATCGCTCCTGCTTTAATGAATAAAGGCATGCTGTCAATATCGGCATCCACCCACATCTCTTTACCTCCTTCTATGAGGTGATGGTCCCAGTAACTATACCAGTTCCCGCGAGGTACGTACATACGTCTACCCTTAGCATTCGGCTCTAAAATTGGACAGACCAACATCTGTTTCCCAAAAATGAATTCGTCAGTACGATAATGCGTTTGTGGATCTTCCTGGTCAAAATACACCAGAGGCTTCAGCATAGGAGTACCCTCTTCACTATAATCATAGAACATGGTATAAATGTAGGGAAGCATGGTATAGCGCAGTTCAATGAACTTCCGACTGATATCGGTCACTTCATCATCAAAACTCCAGGGTTCCTGATCGCCATGATGTCCGGACGAATGAACGCGGCACAAGGGATGGAATACTCCCAACTGAATCCACCGCGCAAAAAGTTCACCCGTGGGTTGTTCTGCAAATCCACCAATATCGGTGCCGGTAAATGACATTCCGGAGATACACATCCGTTGCACTTGAATATTAGCCACCCAAAGATGTTCCCAGCTGGCTACATTATCGCCGGTCCACGAACTTGTATAGCGCTGAGCACCGCTGTAGGCTGACCGTGTGATCACGAACGGACGCTTGGGATAAGCGAAACGTTTCACCCCTTCATAAGTGGCTCGAGCCATTTGGGTTCCGTAAATATTATGGGCCTTACGATGGCTGCAGGGATGACCGTCATAATTGTGGCGTACATCATTAGGGAAGGTTTTGTTAGGGACTTCCATGACCGCGGGTTCGTTCATATCGTTCCACACCCCTTTGACCCCAATATCGTTAATCAATTCTTTGAACAGGCCGGCCCACCACTCGCGGACCTCAGGATTGGTGTAATCCGGGAAATTACAGTCGCCCGGCCAGACCTTACCCATCATGTAGGGCCCATCTGCACGTTTACAGAAATAATCGTTATCTAATGCCTCTTGATAAACCCAATAGTCCTTGTCGATCTTAATACCGGGATCGATGATCACCACCGTCTTAAAGCCATCATCCAGCAATTCTTTGACCATCCGCTTAGGCTCCGGAAAATAGTCTTTACTCCAGGTAAAGCATCGGAAACCCTCCATATAATCGATGTCCAGATAAATGGCATCGCAGGGAATTTTAAGATCACGGAATTTCTGGGTGATCTCTTTCACCCGACTCTCGGGAAAGTAGCTCCATTTGCATTGGTGAAAACCTAAGGTCCATAAGGGAGGTAATTCGGGCTTTCCGGTGAGGTTGGTATAATTTAGGACCACCTCTTCCATGGTGGGACCATAGAAGAAATAATAATTCATTTCACCTCCCTGGGCCCAAAAACTGACCACATCCATGCGCTCACTGCAAAAGTCAAAGAAGGATCGGAAGGTGTTATCAAAAAAGATCCCGTAGGCTCGTTTTTGGTTGAGCCCTATAAAGAAAGGAACCGCTTTGTAGATCGGATCCTGATCCTTACCAAAGGCGTATTGATCAGTAGCCCAATTCTGTACCCGTCTACCCCGTAAATTGGAGTGCATGGGTTTATCCCCCAAGCCGTAAAAGCTCTCCGCATGTTGAGCCTTTTTACTCATCTTGACGATATTCCCACCAAACTCGAAGCTTTCCTCAAAGTGAAAACCGATCTCGTCCTCATTGATGAGATGGCCATCCAAATCGAATATTTTGCTTTGCAAACTTTGCTTTTCAATTTTCAGCGTAAGCTTTGCTGTAGTGACGATGTAGAATTCCTTATTCTCTGTAAGTTCCAAATGATTATATCCACCAATGGCTTCTTCGTCTATCGCATAGGAAAAGTCAGGCTCTAACTTGCCCATGGTACCGTATCGAAATCGAAAGACGCTGTCTCTGAGTACCGTAAGCTGAAGGACCACATCATTTTGCGTTCTGAAATACAGAACATCAACATCTTGTTCCACATCAACTACAGCGTTTGGAAATTGATTTCCTTTTTGCTGTAATTCAGTATTTATAATCATAGGTGTGTATTATGGAAAGTACAAAAGAAAGGCATCAAGCCTTCATTCAAAAAGTCTTAGGGGGGAAATTATTAACTACAACGTTGCCTTAGCTTTTTATCGCTTTACCGCTTCGCTCTCCTTGCGGTCCTGAAGCTCTCAAGTTCGCTTTCGCGAAAGCGCAATCATGGCCAAAGGAGGTAGGTCCAGGACTACTGAATTGGCTTTTCCATTGGCCGTTATGGCTTCTGTCGTTATCTTTTTGTTTGCATACTGACCACTGCCGGCGTATTTCTTTTCATCACTGTTGAAGATCACTTCTAAATGCTCACCAAAAGGAATACCTACGCGATAATTTTCGCGGGGCACCGGCGTGAAATTACAAACGACGACCACATAGTCCGATTCCTTATCTCCCTTGCGTAAATAAGACAACACCGAATTCTCATGATCGTTCCATTCGATCCATTCAAATCCGGAAGCATCGAACTGCCGCTCGTAAAGTGCCGGTTGCTGTCGATATAAGGCGTTGAGGTCTTTGACTACGGCCTGTACACCCTGATGAACCGGATATTCCAAGAGGTGCCAATCCAGGCTCTCTTTAAAATTCCATTCCGAACTCTGACCGAACTCACCGCCCTGAAACAAGAGTTTGGTGCCGGGATGCGTAAACATATATCCGTATAACAATCTCAAATTGGCAAATCGCTGCCATTCATCTCCGGGCATCCTTCCTAAAATGGACTGTTTGCCGTAGACCACTTCATCATGTGACAACGGAAGCATAAAGTTCTCCGTAAAGGCATAGGTCATACTGAACGTAATGTCATTCTGGTGATGTCGACGGTAGATCGGTTCCTTCTTAAAATACTCTAAGGTATCATGCATCCAGCCCATCATCCATTTCATTCCAAAACCAAGTCCGCCCATAAACACTGGTTTGGAGACCATGGTAAAATTGGTGGATTCTTCAGCAATGGTCTGAACGTCAGGAAAATTAGCATAGATGGTTTCGTTGAGTTCCTTAAGAAAAGAGATCACTTCCAGATTCTCGTTCCCGCCGTATTCATTAGGCTCCCACTCCCCGTCTTCTCTGGAGTAATCTAAATACAGCATACTGGCAACAGCATCCACACGCAAACCATCAATATGATACTGATCCAGCCAAAAAAGAGCGTTGCTGATCAAAAAGGCGCGAACTTCATTACGGCCATAATTGAAGATGAGCGATTTCCAATCCGGATGATATCCTCGGCGTCGATCGGGATGTTCGTACAAATGAGAACCGTCAAAGAATCCCAAACCGTGAGCATCCTCCGGGAAATGCGAAGGCACCCAATCCAGGATCACCCCAATACCAGCCTGGTGGAGTTTATCTACCAAAAATTTAAACTCGTCCGGATAACCAAAGCGAGCTGTTGGCGCAAAATATCCGGTCAGTTGATAGCCCCAACTAGGATCGTAAGGATATTCCATGATGGGCATGAATTCCACATGGGTAAATTTCATCTCCTTCAAGTACTTCACCAGATCTTCTGCCATCTCTGTATAGCTTAGGCTTCTGGATTGTCCATTCTCCACAATTTTCTTCCAGGAACCGGCATGGATTTCATAGACAGAGAAGGGAGCCTTTAGGCTGTTGTGATCTGCCCGGTTGACCATCCATTTCTTGTCCTTCCAACGATAATCGTCCTCCCAGACCTCTGAGGCCGTCTTTGGGGGATGTTCGCAGCGTCGGGCAAAGGGATCTGCCTTTTCTGTTTTGACATCGTTATGATGTGATTGAATTTTATATTTATAGACCGTCCCTTTTTTCAGACCCGGAATGAATCCTTCCCAGATCCCACTTCCATCCCATCGTACATTTAATGAGTGTTCTCCTTCCAACCAATAGTTGAAATCTCCAACCACACTCACCTGCTTGGCGCTGGGTGCCCAGACCGCGAAGTACACTCCCTGTTTCCCCTCATGTTCGACAAGGTGGGAACCTAATTTCTCGTAGAGTTTATAGTGTTTTCCGGCCTTAAAAAGATCGATGTCAAAATCGGTGAAAAGACTGTGCGCTTGAACGTTGTTCATGAATTTCTTTGGTTTAGTATGTTGGAAATTCCCTTAAGTGGAATGATAGCCCATCGCGGACGAGCGTTGAGCTCATAGCCCAATTCATAAACTGCCTTTTCTAATAGGCAGTAATCCAAAAGGAATTCAATTTCTTTGATGTAGCCGATATTTAAATTATGCGTCTGTACGTAGCCAATATAGGTGTCCAAGAAAACGGCAACCAGATATTCGTAAAGCACTTCGGCCACTTTGAATAATTCTTCCTGACTGTGGGAATAACTTTCCATGTTCGCAAAAATGGTAGCGTAGATGGCATAGTGAAAAGAGCGGAACATCCCCGCTACGTCTTTAACCGGGGGTTGTTTGACCTTACGATCTCTAATGGTGCTTTCCGGTTCGCCTTCAAAATCGATGATCTGGAAATCCCTATCGTGCACCAATACCTGACCCAGGTGATAATCACCATGAATACGGATACGTTCACTTTTTAGTTTATCTTCGTCAAAGTCCAGCAAACGCTTACGAATCATTTTCTTCTTGGAAAGAAATTCATTCGCTAACTCTAGGCGAAGCCCTTCTAATTTGTGCAAATTATTCTCCACCAGATTGACCCGGTTCTCGAACATGTAGATCAGTCGGTTTTTCAGCCAAACCGTGTAGTCATTGGTGAAGTTTTGCGGTGTAAAAGCGGTATTCACCCGTTCCATACCTAGAGATACGTGCATCTCTGCCGTACGTTTAGCCAATTGAGCCACATCCTGAAATATTTCTATTGGACACCAAAGCGTAATGGTGGGCGGAACTGCATTAACAGCCAACTGTTTGAAATGCTTTGGCATGACCAGATCATTGACATCCATTTGTGATTCCGAAAGATTCTGAAAAGCTTTTTCCAGCGCTTTGCCAAAGTATTCCCAGGCATCGCCCTCATTAGGAACCAATTCCTGCATAAGTCCTAAGGTGATGACATTCTTATCGCTAAATTTTAGCGTGATACTGCCCGCGTAACCCGGGGTATTCTTAAATGTACCCTTATAGGTCAGGTACTTACTGATCTCGTAATCCGGATTCTGGTCTACATAAATACGACGGAACAGTTTGAGCACGTATTTCTCATTAAAAACGATGGACGTATTGCTTTGCTCAACACCCAGAAATCGCGAACTCTTGTATTCGTGATCTGCACAGCGTCTACCGCGCCTATACTCTACATCCTTGTATTTGTACTTGGCCCCCTCAAGAATTTTGGTAAATACCTGCCGGCGGAAACTCTCCAGCGTCACCGCATCCACCAAATAGCCTTTCAAGCCGGCTAATTGCAGGTGAGCGATGATATTATCATTAGCGTACTCATCATCGGTCACAAAACCCAGTGGCATGAAGTAATTCTGTACAAAGGCTTCTTTGAAATTCACTTCCAGCACCACACCATAAAAATGCTCCTTATCACGGGCGATAGGAAAGGAGTCAACGATCTCAATGTACTTCAAGGCGCTGGCCTTTCCACCATACCAGCGTTGATTGATGATATAGGGTTCCAATATATCTTCGCAAAGTTCTTTTTGGAAGCGTATATTCTCCAGCAAGGTTTCCCATTGCTCTTCATAGATAAATAATTCCTTCTTCTCCTCTGCCTTTGCCATTATTTAAGAATTTTAAAGATGTGGAAGGGCAAAGTAGGATGCAGCTCCACATAGTTCCATTCATCGCGCCAGTTATAACTGCTTCCGGTTACCAGATCACGCACGGTGACCTGCTGCCCGGGATGTAATTGAAGGTCTGCAAGGGGAAGCTGCACATGACCCCGCTGTGGGTAATAGGGATCCAAACTGACAATGATCAGCAATTCATCAGAGCGATCCTCGTTCCATTTGTAATAAGCGATCAGGTTATCATTCTCCAATCCACAAAATTGAATATTGTTGGTTTGTTGTAAAGCCTCATGTTCCTTTCGCAGTTGATTGATCTTACTGATCACGTGGGTGATCTTATTCTCTACAGTCCAGTCCCAATGTCTGATCTGGTATTTCTCCGAATGCATGTACTCTTCCTTACCCGGAACAGCCTCAGTGACCATGTATTCGTATACCGGGCCATAGAGTCCGATGTTACCACTTAAGGTTGCCGCCAGAGCATAGCGCAACAAATGCATGGCTTCATTGGCTCCTTGCATGTGATAGGGATTGATATCCGGGGTGTTGGGCCAAAAATTGGGGCGAAAATACTCCCGTTGTTCCGTTTGGGTCAACTCGGTCATGTACTCGATCAGTTCATGCTTGGTCGTACGCCAGGTAAAATAGGTGTACGACATGGTGTACCCTTGCTTGGCTAATTGCTGCATCATGGCCGGACGGGAAAAAGCCTCCGCCAAAAAGAGCACATCGGGATGTTTCTTCTTGATCTGCTCGATGAGCCAATTCCAAAATAAGAAGGGCTTCGTGTGTGGATTGTCTACCCGAAACACGTTGACACCAAAACCTATCCAGTATTCTACGATGCTGAGCAATTCTTTAAAGAGCGACTTATACTCGGCGGTCTCGTAATAGAAATTGACAATGTCCTGGTATTTCTTAGGTGGGTTTTCTGCATACTGCATCGTTCCATCCGGACGTTTTCTAAACCATTCCGGATGACTGCTGATGTAGGGATGATCTGGCGCTGCCTGGAAGGCGATATCCATGGCGATCTCAATTCCGTGATCCTCCGCTTTTTTGATCAATGCTTTAAAGTCGGCTTCCGACCCCAGTTCAGGATGAATGCTCTTATGCCCCCCGTGTTTGGAACCAATGGCCCAGGGGACCCCGGTGTCTCCTTCCTGAGCATTTGTGGCGTTGTTTTTACCTTTTCTGTTTTTTTCCCCTATGGGATGGATGGGCGGAAAGTAGAGGGTATCAAATCCCATGGCCGCGACTCGTGGCAGCAGTCGCTCACAATCCTTAAACGTTCCGTGTTTACCTTCCTCCTCTGCGGCAGAACGCGGGAAGAATTCATACCAGGTACTGAAAGCTGCTTTCTTACGATCGACGTAGACCTGGAGCGTTTCCGAGGTATTGGCCAAAAATTTGGTGGGATACTTGAAGAATAATTCGTGTAATTGTGCTGAGGTGGCTTTCGCGCAAGCGCTATCGTAATCATTGTCGTTTTGAAATTCGGTTATCGCTTGTTCCAGGAATTTACGCTCTTGAGGTGAAGCGTCGTGCATGATAGTTTCCAGGTGTTGAACCCCGTCCAGCAATTCGCTTTTAACGTGTTGTCCGTCTTTCAATTTCGCTTCGATACCGTGTTGCCAGTTGAGGGCATAGTCTACCCATCCCTGAACCCGATATTCGTAAAAGCCCTGTTTTTCAACACGAAAGGTAGCACCGTAGCGATCCTGGGCTACTTCTTGCATGGAAATTTCATTCCATTTTTTACTTTTTTCATGCTTAAATTGCAACACAGAGCGGATGACATCATGGCCATCAGCCAGCACCTGAGCGCTTACGGTTACAGTTTCGTTGACAACTCTTTTTATGAAAAATTGATCACAGTTTAACTGCGGTGTCAC
Source organism: Flavobacteriaceae bacterium YJPT1-3 (assembly GCA_029866965.1). Lineage (GTDB taxonomy): Bacteria > Bacteroidota > Bacteroidia > Flavobacteriales > Flavobacteriaceae > Croceiramulus > Croceiramulus getboli. Next base: position 2,701,509 of record CP123444.1, read on the forward strand.
CTGTTCGATGACCACACGATATTGTTTCAAAATAGGCGGGTTTATTTAGCTGTTTTAAATGTAAACATAATTTATAACATCCGACTCACCTAAACACAATCAGGAAGGAGAAATACCAGTGCGTTAGACTTTTGTTAAATAGCCATTCTACACGATCCCATCTCCTATAGTTCCGTAATTTTAAAAGAAAAACGATGAAAATTTTTAGTCTACTGTTTTTAACCGTTGCGCTTATGGCTTGCAATGGTCAGGCACAACAACAAGAGCAGGAAACCTTCCCGGTTTCTAAAACCGAAGAGGAATGGAAAGCAATTTTGACCCCCGAGGAATTCTACATTCTGAGAGAAGCCGGCACAGAACGGCCCTTTACCAGTGATCTTCTTGATCTTAAAGCGGAGGGTACCTATGTTTGTGCTGCTTGCGAAACTCCACTCTTTAAAAGCGAACATAAATTTGAAAGCGGTACCGGATGGCCTTCTTTTGACCGCCCAATAGAGGGAAATGTAGCCTATGATGTAGATTACAAAATAGGGTATGCGCGCAAAGAAGAACATTGCGCTACTTGTGGAGGGCATCTGGGACACGTTTTTAACGACGGTCCCGAAGAAACTACCGGTGAACGCCATTGCATCAATGGAGATGCTTTAGATTTTGTTCCTGCATCCAAAACTGAGTAATCATTTTAAATCACAACAAACCATGGCAAATACCAAATATCCTGTTCAAAAGACCGAAGAAGAATGGCGCGCCCAGCTCGGTCCGGAGCAGTATCGGGTACTTCGGGAGAAAGGGACCGAACGTCCCTTTACCGGTAAGTACAATCTGCATTTTGAGGATGGAAAATATCGCTGTGCTGCTTGTGACGCTCAGCTGTTTGAAAGTGATTCTAAATTTGAAAGCGGCTGCGGTTGGCCCAGTTTTGACGAAGCTATAGAAGGTGCTGTGGAATATGTACAAGATCGATCGCACGGTATGATCAGAACAGAAATTCTATGTGCCAATTGCGGCAGTCATCTGGGGCATGTATTCAACGACGGGCCCACCAATACCGGCCAGCGATACTGTGTCAATTCGGCCAGTATCGATTTCCAAAAATAAATAGGCACTGCTACAGTAAACCACCGAACACGAAATCTTGGCACGGTGGTTGATTCAAATAGCCAAACTAACAAGAAGGAACAGTCGATCACAGCGCTCTCCCTTCTACTAAATACATTCATGATGAAAAAATTACTCGTATTACTCTTTATTCCTCTTTTTGCATTAACTGCCTGTGAAGGACCTCAAGGCCCTCCGGGACCTCCAGGATTTGATGGAGTCGATGGTCTTGATGGATTGGATGCTCCCCTCCCTTCTGTGTTTGAAGAAGTAGTCTCCTTTGATTATGACGCCGATTTAAATACTTGGTTCTCTCCAATCTTAGAATACAACGGTACCGTGGATGGAGACATTTTTCTAGTGTATATCGATTTGGGCAACTCGCTGTTTACTCCTCTACCGGCCAGTTTCTTTGACGAATTCGGGACCTATCAATATACATTTGATCATGATTTTGAAAGTGTGCAGATGCAAATTATTGGCGATAATGATCTGAGTACCCTGGACTTGAACAGTACTGAAAACGTTCTGTTTCGGGTAGCCATTATACCCGCGGTACTTAGTGAAGATTTTAACGCTTCCGATTTCAAGAGTTTTGAATCGTTTATGGCCGCTTTTGATCTGAGTACAGAAGACATCACCATTCGCAACTAGAATCCAAGATTTAATATAGAAGCCTCGTGTTAGCGGGGCTTTTTTTATGTAAAAACTTTCACAAGCTTCAGATCTTCTTGCTTTAGGTTTACCCTTAGATTGCGTAAATTCGCGACACATCTATCAACTGTAACTATGAGTAAATACGATATTATTGTTTTAGGAAGTGGACCCGGAGGATACGTCACTGCGATCCGAGCGTCTCAACTGGGATTTAAAACCGCGGTCATTGAAAAAGAAAGCCTGGGTGGGGTCTGTTTGAATTGGGGTTGTATCCCTACCAAAGCCTTATTGAAAAGCGCTCAGGTATTCGAATACCTTAAGCATGCCGAAGACTACGGATTGAAAGTAGAAGGAGCAGATAAAGACTTTAAGGCGGTAGTGAAACGTAGTCGTGAGGTCGCCGGTGGCATGAGTAAAGGCGTCCAGTTCCTGATGAAAAAAAATAAGATCGATGTCATTGAAGGCTTTGGAAAACTTAAGCCCGGAAAAAAAGTAGAGGTCGACGGAAAAGAATACAGTGCTGACCACATCATCATCGCTACTGGTGCGAGGAGTAGGGAATTACCTAATCTAAAGCAGGACGGCGAAAAAGTGATCGGCTATCGAAAAGCCATGACCCTGGACAAACAACCCAAAAAAATGATCGTGGTAGGTTCAGGCGCCATTGGCGTAGAATTCGCCAGTTTCTACAACAGTATGGGCACCGAAGTGACCATCGTTGAATATCTGCCCACGCTGGTTCCTGTAGAAGATGAGGAAGTCTCTAAGCAATTTGAGCGCTCCTTCAAAAAAGCCGGGATTAAGATCATGACCAATGCCTCAGTAGAAAAGGTGGACACCTCCGGAGAGGGAGTCAAGGCCACCGTAAAAACGAAAAAAGGAGAAGAAATCCTGGAAGCAGACATCGTACTCTCTGCTGTGGGCATCAAAACGAATATCGAGAATATTGGACTCGAAGATGTGGGGATCGCTACTGATCGGGACAAGATCATGGTCAATGACTGGTATCAAACCAATATCCCGGGATACTACGCCATTGGAGATGTAACCAAAGGTCCTGCGCTGGCGCATGTCGCTTCCGCGGAAGGCATCACCTGTGTAGAGAAGATCAAAGGCATGGATGTAGAGAAAATTGATTACAATAATATACCCGGCTGTACCTATGCTTCACCAGAAATTGCCTCTGTCGGTATGACTGAAGCTCAGGCTAAGGAAGCCGGTTACGAGATCAAGGTGGGTAAATTCCCCTTCTCTGCCTCCGGGAAAGCGAGTGCCAGCGGACACAAGGACGGTTTCGTTAAAGTGATCTTTGACGCCAAATACGGAGAGTGGCTGGGTTGTCATATGATTGGTGCCGGGGTGACCGATATGATCGCTGAAGCAGTCTTAGGCAGAAAATTAGAGACTACCGGTCACGAAGTCTTGAAAGCCATACATCCGCACCCGACCATGAGCGAAGCCGTCATGGAAGCCGTAGCAGCGGCTTACGATGAGGTGATTCACATCTAAGGAACAATGTTCTATAAAAAAATCCCTGATCGCTCAGGGATTTTTTTATGGATTAAAACTTTCTATAGCCAAATCATAACTCTGGAGACCGAAGCCCAGAATTACTCCCTTAGCGTTTTTGGATATATACGAATGATGCCTAAACTCTTCTCGAGCGAAGGTGTTTGATATGTGTACTTCTACTACCGGAGTCGCAATGGCGGCCACAGCATCTCCTATGCCCACAGAAGTATGGGTATAGGCAGCTGCATTTAAAATAATGCCGTCAAATGTGGTTGCGGCCTGTTGCAGCCTGGTGATCAACTCTCCTTCTATATTGGACTGAAAATAAGAAAGTTCGATTTCTTTAAACTTGAACTGCAACTTGGAAAAATAATCCTCGAACGATTCGTTCCCGTAGGTTTCGGGTTCGCGAGTCCCCAAGAGGTTTAAATTAGGTCCGTTGATGATGAGTATCTTCATAATGCTATAGGTAGAGCGCTAAAATACCGAAATATTCCATATCACTACACCTGGAAAAGTCAATGCCTTTAGTTGAAGCGATACCCTACGCCCAGTTGAAATACGTTATTCTGGTTACTCTGATCTCCTTCAGAATCATTGATGTTGGAGAGTCCCAAGCTATAGCGCGCATCGAAGAAAAACCCGGTGGCTTGCAGCTGATAAGAAGCCCCTAATGCGACACCGAAATCAAAACCATTGACTGAATCTTTGATATCCTCAGTCGAGTTCTCTGAATCGCCATTTCCGGCCAATGTGGTTTCGGCCTCCGCGTTGATCAACAAGCCCAGTTGTGGACCGGCTTGAAGCTGAAGTCCGTTTAATGGAGTATACACCCCTAGCAAAGGCAATTGCAAGTAATCCAAGCGTATATCACTAGTAGTAGTGATCGTAAATCCGGAGAAGACTCCGCTGTAGGATAAGGTCCCGCCTTGCGCACTGTAGATCAATTCTGGCCTGAATGCCCATTGTTCATCCAAGGTGTATTGAGCAAAGAATCCAAAGTGAACAGTGGTCCGGCTACTGGTGGACGCTTCCTGATCGCCATTGACCGTATTCGGATCTACCCCGAAATTGGCATCGCCACCAATGGAGCTAATATTCAGTCCTGCCTTCACACCATAGTCCAAAGACTGGGCACGTACAGCGGTGAATAAGAAAAAAAAGGCTGCTAAGCTGAACAAAGTTGTTTTCATGATTTGAGGGTTTTGCAGTTAAGCGGCTAATATACAAATGTTTTAAGCCCGACTAAAATAAAAACGCCTGTACAAAGACAGGCGATTTCATCATTATTTGCTGATTATTTAGAAGCGATATCCTAAACCAATGTTTAAAAAGTTGATTCGACTGGTCAAATCATCCACCTCGTCTCCCGTGTAGTAATTGTTGAGCTGGAAAGCATAACGCGCTTCTGCGAATAAGTTTGCTGTAATATCATAGCTCACACCGGCTCCCAAAGCAATGTTGAATCGCGTAAAAACATCATCTACATCCTCAAGGGTATAAGTCACCGTAGGACCTGCTAGTAAACTGAAACCGCTTTCGGCAATACCAAACTTGGCCAATATGGGAACCTGGAGAAAACTGGTGTCGTCCACATTCACATAGGTAAGTTCCGGTCTTAACTCGATACTCTCGGTTAAATCAAATTCTGCGACTAATCCAAAATAGAAGCCACTTTCAGATTCTGACTCGTCTCCAAACTCCGGAATGTCAATTTTGGCCGTAGCCAAGGTGTAACCGGCAGTACCCGCAAATCGAACTTCCTGAGCCTGCAGGCCGCCTACTACGAATAAAGCTAAAAGTGTAATCTTAAATACGTTTTTCATCTTATTGTTAGTTTTAAAGTTGATTAAAATTAGTCTTTGGAAAATGCATTGTTGTTAAGAGAACTCTAAATTATTAAGCTAGCTTTGCGTCATGCAGTGGTCCCACGCCCTTACCGACTACAAAAACTACCTGCGTATTGAACGGGGTTTGTCCAACAACACCATCCTCAATTACGCCCTTGACGTCGAAAAACTGATCGCCTATCTCAAGGGTCATGAAATGGAACTCGCTCCTGAAAAGATAACGACCTCACAACTACAACAGTTTCTGTACGAAACGGCCAAAACCCATACGGCCCGATCGCGATCCCGGTTGATCTCCGGACTGAAGAGTTTTTTCAATTATCTTGTTTTTGAAGAATATCGGGAAGACAATCCTATGGATCTGATCGAGACGCCAAAGATTGGTCGTAAGCTCCCCGATCCCTTATCCATCGAAGAGATTGACCGAATGATCCAGGCTATTGATCTGACTCATCCACAAGGCGAACGCAACCGCGCCATTATCGAATTGCTCTACAGTTGCGGACTGCGGGTATCTGAATTGCTCGATTTGCGGCTTTCTGATCTCTATTTTGAAGAAGGGTTCATCAAGGTCACCGGCAAAGGAAACAAAGAACGATTGGTCCCTATTGCCGCTCAAACTCAAAAGGTGATCACTATTTATAAAAACGAGCTACGTATCCATACCCCTGTTCAAGCGGGGCATCAGGACACCTTATTTCTCAATCGAAGGGGCCAGAAATTGAGCCGGGCAATGATCTTTACCATCGTCAAAGAACTGGCCTCGGCGGCTAATATCAAGAAGAATATCAGTCCGCATACCTTTCGCCACTCCTTCGCCAGTCATCTCTTAAAAAATGGAGCCGATCTGCGCGCTATCCAGTTGATGCTGGGGCATGAGAGCATCACTACCACAGAGATCTACATGCATACAGACCGTAGCCAACTGGCCGATACCTTGATGCGCTATCATCCTAGAAATAAGTAAGGGTACGCTTTCGCGAAAGCATAAAAACTGCTATCTTCTATTTTCTAATTTTTAAGGATTGTGCACATGATGGACCAACTCAACAGACGCTGGTGGAAGGAAGGAATCGTATATCAAATATATCCCCGAAGCTTTAAGGACACTAATGGTGATGGCGTAGGCGATCTTCGAGGCATCATTCAAAAACTAGATTACATCAAAAGTACCGGAGTCGACATCATCTGGCTCAATCCAATCTATCAATCCCCCAATGATGATAATGGCTATGACATCAGTGACTATCGCGCCATCATGGATGAATTTGGCACCATGGCCGATTTTGAAGAATTACTGGAGGGCATGCATGAACGCGGACTTAAGCTGGTCATGGATCTGGTGGTGAATCACTGCAGCGACGAGCATCAATGGTTTCAAGAAAGCCGCAAGTCAAGGGATAACCCTTACCGCGATTATTTTCATTGGTGGCCTGCCGAAAAAGGAACCCCGCCCAAACGCTGGAGTTATTTTGACGTCGATGGGAACGCCTGGAAGTATGACGCGACCACTGACGCCTATTATCTGCATTATTTCGCTGAAAAACAGCCTGATCTCAAATGGGAGAATCCGGAAGTGCGCAGGGAGATCTACGACATGATGCATTTCTGGTTTCAGAAAGGGGTAGACGGTTTCCGTATGGATGTGATTCCGTTCATTTCTAAAGACACCTCTTATCCGGAACTTCCCAAGAACTATGACGGTGACTTCATTACGTTCTATTCTAATGGCCCCAGATTGCACGAGTTTCTGCACGAGATGAATCAAGAGGTACTGAGCAAATATGACGTGATGACCGTAGGAGAAGCGCCCGGAGTACATTTGGAAGATGCCCTAAATTTTGTAGATGAAGATCGGGAAGAACTCGATATGTTTTTTCACTTTGACCTGATGGCCCTGGATCGGGCCGAAGGAGAAGTCTTTATGATGGCTAAAGAGCCCTGGAAACTCTCCAAATTCAAAGAAATACATTCTAAATGGGATGCCGTTTTTGCAGAGAAAGGCTGGGGGAGTATGTTTTTAAGTAATCACGATTTTCCCAGGTCGGTCAGTCGATGGGGCAATGACAGTCCAGAATATTGGCGCAACAGTGCTACAATGCTGCACACCTTTTTGCTCACTATGCGAGGAACTCCCTATTTTTATTTTGGAGATGAATTGGGAATGACCAACATTCGTTTTGATCGTATTGAGGATTACAAAGACATCAATACGATCAATAAATACCGCTCCATTCAGAAAGAAGGAGGAGATTTAGAGGCGTTTATTGAAAATGAGAAAGAGGCTGCCCGTGATAATGCCCGTACGCCCATGCAATGGGATACTAGCGAGCAGGCCGGATTTACCACAGGTACTCCCTGGATCAAGGTGAACCCCAACTATCAAGAAGGCGTGAACGTAGCCGCTCAAGAAAAGGATAAAAATTCGGTGTTGAACTATTTTCGGAGAATGGTTCAAGTACGTAAAGAAAATCAGGCTTTGATCTACGGGCAGTATGCATTGCTCCAACCGAATCACGAGCAGGTCTATGCCTACACCCGAACTCTAGGAGAAGATCGCTTTCTTGTGCTGCTCAGTTTTTCTACAGAAACAGAACGCTTTACCATTCCGCCGGAGGTGAACTACAACCGAAAACAGTTGGTGATCAGCAATGACAAAATTTTAGATGATAAGACTTACAAAGAATTTATGCTTCGTCCCTACCAGGCCTGTGTGTATCGATTAAGTAATTAATAGAATCATAAGGCTCTGAATATCAATCTTTTTAGCTAACTTCCTAATTCAACTTAAGGGATTGTATTATGGCAGCACTGGAACTGGGCAATGTTGATCGCGGCAACATGCCGACCAATATTCGGGAATTCTTGAATACCTATCATCGGGATCTAAAATCGGAAACCAAACGCCGACTGCAATGGCGCGATGAAGCCAACGGTGCCTGGAAATCCTTCAAGGAAATACCCGGGAAGGATGTGGAGCAGTTGCAGCGATTTCTCAAGCAAAATGGCTTTTTTCCCAATGCCCGATGTAGCGGGATCTTTGGCTACGGTACCCTGGCTGCTGCACGTTTATTTCAAGAATATGTCAGGACGGTGGAAAACAAGCCGGATATAGGTGTGGCTGACGGTATTGTAGGAAGTAAGACCTGGGCGCACATTGACCGATGGAAAAGAGACGGAGTGGTCAACACCTGGTCGCAATGGAATGCCCATCATCCCAGCCCTGAGAATAAAATGTGGTTTGAACTACTGGAATCTGCCCGAAGCTATTTTCAACAGCAAAAAGGCGGTGTATTGGAACAGATTCGTACCTACCCTGCCCCTTCCGATACCCTACCACCGGAGCATTGGACCTATCACCGGGAGGAACCCCATCTGATCGGTATAAGACGCAACCAGGATCAAAGTGCAGAGAATCGGACGAATGATGATCTCTTTATCCTACTGATCAAAGGCCTCTGTTTCACGTTTTGGGGCTCAACAGATCCCAACGCAGCGCTTTCGCGAAAGGATGAGCCCTTTCTGGTCGAGAGCCAACACAAATACCGTATTGGATGGCATTGGGTAAGTCAGGATCACAAAGTGTATAAGGCACTAAAGCCTTACGCTAATGGGGTGTTGTGTCATCGTGATGTGGACAATGACAATGCCCTTTCTGAGCAGGATCTGAAAGTGAATCTAAAAGATGTTCCTGAAAACCCTAATAAGACCATCAATATTCATTGGTCAGGCGACGGAGATTATAATTTCTCAGCAGGCTGTCAGGTTATCGCAGGGAAGAGTTATATCTCGAATAATGGTGAAATGATCGATCACCGGAAGTTCGCTTCCGACTCGTATGCCGGTCTGGCTGCAGGAAAAACCCGGGGCGCCTACAACGTCATCACTGATCTGGTGGCTTGTTATACACCCTTAGGTCGTGATTATGTGTGGTATACTTTAGGCAATGAAGCGCGCTTGAATCAGATCAACCCCAACTTCTCTAAAAACTTTACCCAGGATACGGTAAAGAAACTCAAGTTCACGTAAACTGTACGATAGTCTTAATGCACTCTAGAAGACGTTTTCATACGCTACTTCGCAATATTGACAGCTCGGGTCTCGCGGATCACAGTAACCTTAACCTGACCCGGATAGGTCATATCCGTCTGTATTTTCTGTGAGATCTCAAAAGAGAGCGCTGCCGCCTTTTCATCGTTGACCTTTTCACTCTCTACAATTACCCGCAATTCGCGTCCGGCTTGAATGGCATAGGCTTTTTGTACTCCACCAAAACCAAAGGCAATATCCTCCAGATCTTTCAATCGTTGAATGTATGAATCAAGTACCTGTCTACGGGCTCCTGGGCGGGCTCCGCTGATGGCATCACATACCTGAATGATGGGTGCCAATAAAGATTTCATTTCGATCTCGTCGTGGTGTGCTCCAATGGCGTTGCACACATCCGGCTTTTCCCCGTATTTCTCTGCCCATTCCATACCCAGGATGGCATGCGGGGTTTCAGTTTCTGTATGAGGCACTTTTCCAATATCATGCAACAGTCCGGCACGGCGTGCCGCTTTGGGGTTCACTCCCAATTCAGCAGCCATTACGCTACACAGCTTGGCCACCTCGCGACTGTGCTGAAGGAGGTTCTGACCGTAAGAGGATCGGTATTTCATGCGTCCTACCGCCTTGATCAATTCCGGATGGAGTCCGTGAATCCCAAGATCGATGACGGTGCGTTTACCCACTTCTACGATTTCCTGCTCCACTTGCTTGGTAGTCTTGGCCACCACTTCTTCAATACGCGCCGGATGGATTCGACCGTCGGTCACCAATTTATGCAAACTGAGACGGGCAATTTCCCGGCGTACACTGTCAAAACAGGAGAGAATGATCGCTTCGGGGGTATCATCCACGATGATCTCTACTCCGGTTGCCGCTTCAATAGCACGGATGTTTCTACCTTCCCGACCAATAATTCGACCTTTGACATCGTCACTCTCCAGGTTAAAGACCGAAACACAGTTATCGATAGCTTCTTCGGTTCCAATCCGCTGAATGGTGTTAATAATGATCTTACGAGCCTCTTGTTCTGCGGTGAGTTTGGCTTCTTCCATCACCGTCTGAATATGACCCATGGCATCTGTTTTCGCCTGATCTTTTAGTGATTCGATCAATTGTTTTTTGGCGTCTTCACCAGACATGCCCGAAATCACTTCCAGTTGTTGAATTTGACTCTTATGTGCTTTCTCAACCTCGTTTTGCTTCTTCTCCAGGTATTCCAGACGGTAGTTGTAGTCTTTGATCTTCTCTTCGAGTTGCTCGTTGGTCTTCTTTGTTTTGGAAAGTTCGTTGCTGATCTGAGATTCCTTTTCGCGAGCACGCTTCTCCGACTCTGCTATTTTCTTATCTCGGCTCAGGATCACTTTTTCATGCTCTGACTTGAGTTCGATGAATTTTTCCTTTGCCTGAAGTATTTTGTCTTTCTTTATGCTCTCTCCTTCATTCTGAGCTTCCTTGATCAGATCATCGGCCTTTTTCTTGGCTCGTTTGATGATCTGAGAAGCATTGTTGCGTTCCAGCAGTTTGGCTGCTAAAAACCCTAAAAACAAGGCGATCACACCTACGATGAACAACAGTACTGTATGTTCCATAAATCTATATAATTGTGAAACCTCAGCAAGGAGCTCAGGTTTTCGATTTTTCATTAGGTTCCGTAAGATCTCTTACGCTGTACCCTCCATGTTAGCAGGTACAAAAAAAAGCCTACACTGGTAAGGTTCCGTATAAACTCCAGAAAATAAGGATTAGGGCTAACGAGCTGATCAAGAATCCGTTAGACAAGACTTACGTCAAGTACGGCGCGCTTTTACAACTCTGACTCACCCTTTATACAAAATTAGTGTTGAGTTTATCAAAAAAGTAACCAATGTAGGCAGTATCTTCTATGTAAAGAACGTCTATGCTAACTTCTCATCCAAAAGGCGGTCCAAAGCTGCTAATCGCTCTTGCATGGCTTCACGATCATCATCAGCGTCCAACTCCTTCTGAACTACTTGAGTAGCAAATTGTAAGGCGCACATGGCGAGTACGTCTTGTTTATCTCTGACGGCATAATTCCGCTCAAATTGTTTAATCACTTCATCAATTCGCTTGGTTGCTTTCCTTAACCCTTCTTCCTGTTTAGGGTCAATGGTTAGCGGATACACCCGATCAGCAATGGACAATTTAATTTTCAGCTTGTCTGACATAGTGGATGTCTTATTACTCGGCTAAATGAGCAATACATTGATCGATCTCTCGAATCAAAGTGTTTATTTTGAGTTTCGTCTCCCGTTTGTATTCTTTACTGCCTAGCATGGCATTGGCGGTTTTGAGCGTCTCGTATTTAGAAGACCAGTTCCCCAATTCATCATTCAGGCGTTTTTTTTCTCCCTTAACGGTTTCCAATTCGTCCTGAAGGCGCTTGATGTGATCTTCGAGCCGGTCGCACTTATCAACTAGTTTTCTGGTCTTTTTCTCCAGAGAATCAACAAGTTGAATGGACTTACTCATACCTTTCCTTTGCCTTTCATGCTATCACAAAGTTAAGGTTCTGTAAAGAATATCCCAATAGTATCCGGTTTTAATTTGCATATGCACATCGAGCGTAGCTACTCCTTGCGAACTTTATAATTTTGGTCTGTGTTTTGCGTTTATGGGAGCAGCCTTTCTTTACCAATTTGACACGATTGACTATTTTCGCTTTGCTATGCCAAGAACTTTTTCCTGCCTATTCTTAGTATTCTTTACCACCTACTCCCTTTGTGCTCAGGCTCCGGACGTAGCCGGAGAATTCAGCTCACCCTTGGAAATCCCCATTGTCCTGTCGGGGACTTTTGGTGAGTTGAGAAGCAATCATTTCCACGGAGGTCTGGACATCAAAACGCAAGGCCGCCAGGGCTTGAATGTACTGGCCGCAGCACCGGCCTATGTGAGCCGTATAAAAATCTCGCATTACGGCTACGGTAAGGCTATTTACCTCACGCATCCCAATGGCATGACCACCGTCTATGCCCATCTCAAAGCCTTTGCGCCTAAGATCGAATCTTACGTTAAAGAACGCCAATACCAGAAAGAGAGCTTTGAAATCGAACTCTTTCCCGACGAATCTGAATTGACCGTCGAACAGGGCGAAGTGATCGCCTACTCCGGAAATACAGGTGGAAGCGGCGGTCCGCATTTGCATTTTGAAATTCGGGATCGGTATCAAAGGCCTATGAATCCTTTAAGCTATGGAATGGAGGTTAAGGATACGCAACGTCCTACCCTATCCAAACTCATGGTTTATCCTTTAAGCCCGGATGCACAAGTAAACCAGTCGGCCATTCCTCAGGAACTGGACCTGATTCCCAATCCGGATGGCACCTTTTCGGCACCTGCATTAACCGCTTATGGGGCTATTGGATTCGGGATCGCCACAGTCGATCGTCAGGACTACGCCATGAATAATAATGGCATCTACAAAATTACCACCTTCATCAATGGCACGCCTAATTTTGAGGTAGTCATGGATAAGTTCACTTTTGCGGAAACGCGCTATATCAATCGGATGATCGATTATGAATTGTATCAAAAAGAACGAGAGCGAGTTCAAAAACTATTTATCGAACCGAATAATCCCCTGAGTATTTTTCCTATCCAAGAAAATCAGGGGATGATCGAGCTCAAGGAAGAGCAATTGTCCTACAATTACTTGATTTCGGTACAGGATTTTGCCGGAAATGAAACCAAGATTCAAATCCCCATCACTGCTAAAAAAGATAGTCTTGTCAATCCAAAGCGCATTGACAGTACCAACTACTTCGTGTTTCCGGATCAGGCACAGTCGATCAAAGAGGGGAAATTTGACATTTATATTCCCAAAGGAGCCTTCTACGAGCCCCAGTTTTTAGATATCTCAGTGAGCGGCGACCAACTGCAATTGCACCACGACTATACCCCGGTGCATAAAAATATTACACTGCGCTATGATGTGTCTGCTTTCGCGAAAGCGGACCAGGAAAAAATGTACCTGGGCAGGTATCAGGACGATGGAGACCTTTCTTTTGTAAGCTCGACTATAAAAGACGAAAAGCTTACCGCAAGGACTCGCGTGCTGGGGGCATACAGCTTTGGCTTTGACCGCACCGCTCCGGAAGTGAGCCCCGAAAACTTTAAAGATGGACAGTGGCTGTCTAAATATCGCTACCTCAAATTCAAGATCAACGATGAAAATACCGGTATTGAGAGTTACCGGGCTACCTTGAATGGTTCATTTATCTTGATGGAATATGACTATAAAACCGATATGCTGGTTCATGACTTCAACGACGGAAAGGCTCAATCGGGTGCCAATGATTTAAAACTAGTGGTCACAGACCGCGTTGGAAATAGTACTACATTTGAAGCGACCATCTATCGAAAATAAACCTTCTTGAGACCCTTACTCCTTCTTGTACTGATGTTGAGCCCTATGCTGGTTATTGGCCAAACAGCGGTGATCAAAGGGGTGGTCTTTGACAATGATCAAAACCCTATAGGGAATGTCAATGTCAGCAGCGGCTCCCTGGGTACACAAACCAATAGTAATGGGTTCTATCTTTTAGAAATTCCGGCCAATCAGCAGGTAACCATCACTTTTTCCCACATCGGATTCGGGCGTGTGAGTACTACCCTCACTCTGGCTGATCAGGAGTCTTTTGAATTTAATCCTGTGCTTCAGATCGATCGCGAGCAGATCAGTGAAGTCATTGTCGCGGCAGACGGCCGGAGACAAGCCGAGGGGGTCGTTGCTCTGAGTCCGGAGATGATCCGAAAGATCCCCGGTGCGAATCCCGGTGTGGAAAATCTCTTACAAACCCTACCGGGGGTGAGCTCCAATAATGAGCTCAGTACCACCTATGCGGTACGGGGAGGCAACTACGACGAGAATTTAGTCTATGTCAATGAGATCGAAGTGTATAGACCCTTTCTGATTCGTTCCGGCCGACAGGAAGGATTGAGTTTCGTTAACCCTGATCTGGTTCGCAACGTGGACTTTAGTGCCGGAGGCTTTCAGGCGCAGTACGGAGACCGCATGTCATCTGTATTGGATATCACCTACCGAAGACCTACTGATTTTCGTGGCGGTATAGATGCCTCACTTCTGGGAGGAAGTGCTTTTGTAGAGGGAGTTTCAACTAATGATAAGTTTACAGCGATACTCGGTCTGCGTTACCGCGATAACAGTCTACTGGTTGACGCACAGCAAACGGAGACGAATTTTCAACCTGTTTTTGTCGATGCCCAAACCTATTTGACGTATCAATGGAATCAACGTTTGGAAGTTAGTTTTTTAGGAACTGCGTCCATCAACGATTACCAGTACGAGCCTTTTGCGCGCCAGACCAATTTTGGTAGCCTGATCGATCCCCGGGCCGTAGTCATTCTCTATGAAGGTCGGGAAGAAGACCGTTACGACACCTACTTGGGCGCGCTCAAAGGTACCTATGCCGTTAACGATAATCTAACGCTTAAATTGATCGGCTCTGCCTACCAAACGCAGGAGCAGGAGTATTTCGATATTCTTGCGCAATACCGCTTAGGAACCCCAAACACCAATATTGGGGATGAGGACATTGGTGAGGTTGAGTTCACGGAAGGCGCCGGGAGTCAGCTTACTCATGCTCGTAATGATCTGGATGCGGTTATTGTCAACCTGCAACATCGAGGGCAGTGGATACAGGATGAACAACAATTGGAATGGGGTCTCAAATACACCCATGAAGATATACGAGATCGATTGGAAGAATACGAAATCGTTGACTCTGCTGGTTTTTCCATTCGGCCACCTATTGCCGACTTTGCCAACGATCAGCCCTATACCCCTTTCGACGCTCCACTCGTGCCCTTTACCAGTGTTCGGGCTCAAAATGAGACCCGTGTCGATCGATGGTCTGCCTTTGTCCAATACAGTAAGAACATTACCCTGGGAAGCGCACAGGCCTATTACAATGTAGGGGTTCGTAGCCAGCGCTGGACGGTATCCGGAGCTGGAATTCGCGAAGAGAGCCAGCAAGTCGTGAGTCCACGGGCTCAATTCTCCATCAAGCCGGATTGGCGAAGCGATATGGTTTTTCGATTGGCGGCAGGAGTCTACCATCAACCTCCTTTCTATCGCGAACTCCGAGATTCCCTCGGGCAAGTTCGTCCCGAAGTAGAAGCGCAACGCAGTATTCATGTGGTATTGGGTCACGATTGGAGCTTCGATCTCTGGGAGCGGCCGTTTAAACTAGTCTCTGAACTTTACTACAAAGATTTAGACAATGTCAATCCTTACACCCTCGAAAACGTTCGTATACGCTATCGCGCACGGAATAATGCAGTTGCTCGTGCCTATGGGGTCGATTTGCGATTGAATGGAGAATTCGTACCCGGAACCGAAAGCTGGGTCAGTATAGGGGTGTTGAAAACCGAAGAAAATATTGATGATCGCGGCTATATTGCGCGCCCCACCGATCAACGCTTCAAGGCGGCTTTACTCTTTCAGGACTATGTTCCCACCC
Source organism: Flavobacteriaceae bacterium YJPT1-3 (assembly GCA_029866965.1). Lineage (GTDB taxonomy): Bacteria > Bacteroidota > Bacteroidia > Flavobacteriales > Flavobacteriaceae > Croceiramulus > Croceiramulus getboli. The sequence continues at coordinate 2,717,176 of CP123444.1, forward strand.
TGCCCAGTTTAAAGTTGTATTTGAATATGGTCTATCAGACCGGATTGCCCGGCGGTTCGCCCAGTTATGCCGACCCCTACGACTTCCAAAGCCGATTGCCTTTTTACTTCCGTTCTGACCTGGGTGTGTTCTACGTGCTTACCGATCAACAAAAACGCTTCGAAAAGGGTCACTGGCTTTCTGTGTTTCAGGAGTTGACTGCCGGATTTGAAATCTATAATATTTTCGATCGTCAGAATTCGATCACCAATACCTTTGTGCGCGATGCCAACTCCAAAAGGCAGTTTGCCATACCTAATTTCTTGACACCTCGAGTATTCAATGTGCGCCTAAGTATGCGTTTCTAGTGGGTGTAGCTCAATCACAGTAATTTATGGTAATTACTTAAGCCTGATTTTTCTGAATAAATTCCTGAAGTACCCCAATGGTATAATCTACTTCTTCTTTGGTGTTGAGATGAGAAAAGGAAAATCGGATGGAAGGTTTTTTTCGGTCTTCTTCATTCAAGATCTCATTCAAAACATGGGATCCCTGATCACTACCGCTCTGGCAGGCACTTCCTTTGGAGCACGCAATACCTTTAAGATCGAGTTGAAACAAGAGCATTAATGCTTTTTCCGGAGGAATGGGCAGACATACGTTCAGTAAAGTATACGTACTTTTTTCCGGATCGTGACAATTCCCGTTCAGCTTGATTTCCGGAAGATGGCTCTCGAGTTGTTCTTTAAAGTATTGCTTTAGATTCTTGATATAGGTGCGTTCTTCCTCCAAATTATCCATAGCGCATTTCAAAGCGGTTTCCAGCCCGACAATATTATGCACGCCTTCCGTACCAGCCCGGTGGCCACGCTCCTGCTCTCCCCCGTAGATCAATGATTTTAAGCCGCTATTCTTTCGAATAAAGGCAAACCCAGCCCCTTTGGGTCCGTGAAACTTATGCGCACTCACCGCGGTAAAGTCCACGGGTATTTCCTGAAAGTCCAGGTCAAAATGGCCGACACTTTGCACCATATCGCTGTGAAACAAAGCGTTGTGTTCTTTGCATAAATTTCCAATGGATACCAGATCGATCATATTGCCGATCTCATTGTTGATGTGCATTAAGCTTACCAGGGTCTTCTCTTGGGATGCTTGTAGTAATTGTTTGAGATGCTTTTCATCTGGCGTTCCACACGATTGGAGCTGAACGTAGTCTACGGTTATCCCTTCTTTTTTCTCTAACTCTTGTACCGTATGTAGTACGGCGTGGTGTTCAATTTTAGAGGTAATGATCCTTTGAACGTTCAGGTCTTTGACTGCACTTACCAAGGCCAGATTATCCGCTTCCGTTCCTCCGGAAGTAAAAATGATTTCCGCCGGTGAAACATTGAGGTAAGCCGCTACCGTTTTGCGTGCGTTCTCGATCAATGATTTGGCGGAACGACCAAAAGCGTGGGTAGAGGAAGGATTACCTGGAACTTCCAAAAGAACCTCCGTCATCCGGTCGACCACTTCTATACGCACTGGGGTGGTCGCCGCATTATCAAAATAAACAGTCATAGACGTTAACTTAAGAACAGTACAAAACTAGCAGAAATAAAATTATTGAGTCGCTCAACCGTTAGTAAATCTAAGAACTGTAATTTTGGTTGAAAATTTAGGTATGACGTCTGTTTTGCGACTCCTTTTCGTCCTGGTGCTTCTGGTTGGCTGTGACGATGGCGATATTATCGTAACCACTTTTGATTTTGACGATCAGCAGTTGGAATTATGTCCCAATTCGCCTGCTAATCAATACCTCTTCTTCAAGATCAACAACAGCAATAATGAGACCCTGGCCCTCGCCCTGAACACCTCTACTCCATTCTTGACCACGGCAGGAGCCAATGAGATCAATCTAGGGAGTTCCTCCAATAGCTTGCTAACTTATCGGCGTTTTGATGAGGCCATCAGCGCGTCCTACTTCTGCGACCCCCTACCTCCTACCGATGTGACCGTTGTTGAAGAGTTTACCAGCCAGGAAGGCGATGTAGTGGTCACAACGCTTTTTGATGAAAATGATAATGATGGGATCCCTAGTGCACTAGAGCGCATCGAAGTGGATGGAAACGTATTGGACACAGACGGTGACGGAATTCCTGACTATTTTGATTTTGATGACGACGGTGACAATGTACCCACGAATCTGGAAGGGGTTGTACTTAACGAAGATGGTACCATCGATGTTGAAAATTCGTTGGACACGGATGGCGACGGTATTTTGAATTATCTAGATCCCGATGATGATGGGGATGGGGTGCTTACGCGAAATGAAGATGCTAATCAAGATCTGAACCCGACCAATGATACCACCGATCCGGAGGTGGGCGATGACTACTTAAATCCAGCTGTCGCTGTTGATTACAGTGTGGACGGGTTTCGTATACATACCTACACCTTGACCGAGCGTTCCCTGTTTCTAACTGTTTCCAATTTGAGTTTTCTAAATGCGGATACCGAAAGTGAGATCAATGACATCTCTACTCTGGTGTTGGGTGAGATCAATCTTTCAGATGCCACGATAACCGTAACTCCTAATTTTGTCAGTGAGTAATCGTTTCAAGGATTCTGAAATATGCGCACTTCGGTCGCACCCATGCCGTAAGTCTTAAAATCAGCGTCATAGTGGGTCACTTGTTCATAACGACTGAATAAATAATCCAATTCCATTTTGAGTACCCCAGCGCCTACGCCGTGAATGAACACCACTCTTGGAATCTTGTTTTTGATGGCAAATTCCAGCTGTCGGCGCGCAGTATCGGTCTGTAAGATCAACTTGTCATGGGCGGACATTCCCCGTTCGTTTTCGGTCAATTGATGAATATGGAGATCAACTTCCATGGGAGGATGAATCCCTTTTTTAGGTTTTTCCTGTTTCTTTTTGCGGGCCGCAATCTCTTGTTCTTCTTGATGTGCCGTCCATTCTTCCTCTTCCTTTACCGGGATCCCGGACTCAGGCGCGGCTATAATTTCACGAAAGTGAAACTCAAGATCGAAACCATCCTGCATACTTATTACGTAAGTAGGATGATTGACTGCTTTAACGACTCCCTGGAGATCGTCGTCAACAACTATGACTTCTTGTCCAATTTGAAATGACATGACAAATATGTGGTTTACAGGGGGTTTAGTATCGATGAACGGTAAGATTTCTTGGATAAGTTAATCAATTTAGCTATTTTTACGTCCCAAATTATAATAACATGAGAAACCTTTACCTAGTTGTTGCAACTTTTCTTTTCGCATCTAGCGCCTCCGCTCAGCTTTACGTTCAGGATCCTGATGCTACCCCTGGGGTGGTAGATTCCTTGTATATCTATGTCAAAGATCAGGTTTTATTTGTAGAACAGGATATCGAACTGAGTAACGGACAAGAAGATGAAGTGGATGGAAATATCTATCTGCGGGATAAGGCGCAACTTGTACAGGGGACTTCTAATGGAGTGAATGATGGAACAGGTGTTGTTTCGGTTTACCAAAGAGGAACGACTCACGAATACAATTATAATTTTTGGTGTCCACCTATCAGTCAAGCAAGTGCTTCTGCATCAGGTAATAGTGTTTTTGGATATAACTTCTTAAAAGACCGCATGAACGAGGTAGAGAGCCGCGACGTTATTGTCTCTACGGACTATACGAGTTACGCGAGTACTCCACTTATACTTTCCACCTACTGGCTGTGGAAATTTGTAGCTAATGACGAATACGCAGAATGGGAGCATGTTTCGACCAACATGAATTTAAATCCGGGGGAAGGTTTTTCTATGAAGGGAGTTCGCGGGACAAGTGTGAATAATCCGGGTAGCAATCAATTGTATGATTTTAGAGGAAGGCCCAATAATGGTGATATTGAAGTAGCTGTACTAGATGATAACTTTAGTCTGGTTGGAAATCCATATCCTTCTGCCATGGATATCGATTTTTATTTAATCGCCAACAGTACTTCAGACCCAGCTGACCTGGCAAACTGTGGAGACGGCAACTACTTAAGTTCAAATTCTTTAAATCCTGTGACTACAGGTACGGCCTACTTTTGGGAAGATGATCCTAATGTAAGTAATCACAATCTCGTTGACTATATTGGTGGTTATGCCACTTATGAACCTATTGATTGTTCAACGGATGGAGTTTATACCCCAGCGGTATTCAAAACCTACAACGGTGATGGTACCATACGGACAAGTACGGGAACTACCGGTTTTAATCCACCTCTCGGTGAATCTGGATCCAGGTATGCCCCTATAGGCCAAGGATTCATGGTCGAAGGAACCACCACCGGGTCCATCATTGCTAAAAACGATTTTCGGGTTTTCGTCAAAGAAAACAATACTACTTCGTTCTTTAAAAGTGGTGAAACCCTAACGAAATTACCTGATGCCAAAAATTTTGCAATCAATCCTAAAAACGGTCAAAGGCGCTTACCGGTCATGCGCTTAGAAAGCATTGTCAATGATTTGTATACCAGAACCTTGGCTTTAGCTTTTTATGAAGAATCAACAGTCGGATACGATACAGCAAAAGATGGGAAGGCTCCAGGCACTCTGAAATCTGATACTTACTTCACTATTGAGAATGAAAAATATGTAATAAACACGCAACCTTTTGATGAGGAAAGTGGGATTCCTTTAACGTTCATTAGTGATAAAGAAGGGTCCTTTTCACTGAAAATTAGTGAAATAAACTTTGATATTGATGAAGTCTATCTGCACGATAAACAGAACAATACGTACAATGACATACTCTATAATGGATACAGCTTCCGTCTGCCGGCCGGAGAGTATAAAGAGCGCTTTGAGATTGTCTTTAAGAATGGAAATCAGGAAACTTTAGCGGTAAATGAAGAGATCGCCCAGGCGTTCACTATTTTCCAAAACAATCGAGCCTCTCAATTGGAGGTTTTAAATCCCAGCAATCAGGAGATCAGCTCATTTGCTCTGTATGACACTACCGGACGCCTGGTTCAAAATCAACGCGATTTGGGAACCGATTCCCGATTAATTTTCTCTACGGCTAATCTTAGTGATGGTGTATATATTTCAAAAATTGTAACTTCGGATCAAGTGGAGATCGTGAAGAAAGTCTCCGTGCAGAATTTTAAATAATATTCGAACATTGGAAGACTACATGCTCCCTTGTCTGAACAAGTCGCTCTTTGGCGTTGATTGTTTGGGATGCGGTTTACAACGTGCCTCCCTTCTTTTTATTCAAGGAGACTTCGTTGGTGCCTTTTATATGTACCCTGGATTGTACCCCTTAATGCTTCTCGTAGGCTTCTTATCACTCAATTTTTTCGTCAGCTTTAAATATCAGCGCGTGGTGAAAATCGCGCTCATCGTCATAACTGTTCTGACAGTGGTGATCAGCTATATGGTCAAAATGAACCAAATTATTCATCTAACAACTAACAACTAATCATGGAAAAACAACAATTACCTAATTCAACACTCATCCTCGTCTTTGGAATCTTGTCTATCGTTACCTGCTGTTGCTACGGTATACTCGGACTCATTTTTGGTATCGTGGCCATGGTCATGGCCAAAAAAGCCAAAGAACAATACATGGCCAATCCTGAGATCTACACTGGTTACAAAAACGTGACCACGGGACGTATTTTGGCAATCATAGGTATTGTTTTGAGTGCCATCTATCTGGTCTGGTCCATTTACCTGTTCAGCACCCTTGGCTATGAAGGTATCCAGCAAATGCAACAAGATATGCTCGAGCAATACGGAGGGTGATCAAACCTCTTTGAAAACAAAAAGAGCGGCTCTAGGGCCGCTCTTTTTTATGCTCTTCATTTAAAAATCTAGCTTTCAAATTCCTTAAGCGTCTTGGTGATGATGGCGACGCATTCCAGCAATTGCGCTTCAGTCATCACCAGGGGGGGCGCAAAACGAATGATGTTGCCGTGGGTGGGCTTAGCCAACAATCCATGGTCCCGCAACTTCAAACAGATGTTCCAGGCGGTATCGCTATCCTCACTGTCGTTGATCACGATAGCGTTCAACAAACCGCGGCCGCGAACCAGTTTTACAATGGAACTGGTCTGAATATAATTGTTCATCTCCTTGCGGAACAAGTTACCCAGTCGGCGAGCGTTCTGAGCCAGTTTTTCATCTTTAACCACCTCCAAAGCCGCCATAGCCACTGCAGCAGCCACAGGATTACCGCCAAAGGTCGATCCGTGTTGACCGGGATGAATTACATTCATGATCTCGTCATCGGCTAGTACAGCGGATACCGGATAGGCACCACCAGACAATGCTTTGCCTAAAATAAGGATATCAGGCCTGCTGTAGGTTTGCTGTCGTTCACAGTGCCCCTGGCAGTCACAGTTTCCGCAGACCGCCAGTAAAGCTCCGGTACGGGCAATTCCGGTTTGGATTTCATCGGCTATAAACAGGGCGTTGTATTCTTTACAAAGCCCTTTAGCCTTAGCGATATAATCGTCCGCCGGCGTATAGACTCCTGCCTCCCCTTGTATGGGTTCAACCAAAAATCCGGCGATATTGTCATTTTCTTTTAAGGCCTTTTCCAGGGCTTTGATATCGTCGTAGGGTATTTTGATAAAGCCCGGCGTATAGGGTCCAAAATTCTTGCGCGCATTCTCATCATTGGAAAAGGAAATGATGGTGGTCGTACGTCCATGAAAATTGTTCTCGCATACGATAATCTGAGCATCCTGTTCTTTGACGCCTTTTTTGTCGTAAGCCCACTTTCTTGCAATCTTAATAGCGGTCTCCACAGCTTCTGCTCCGGTATTCATGGGTAGCAGCTTTTCGAAACCAAAATAGTCGGTAGTATATTCTTCGTAGCGACCCAGAATATCATTATGGAACGCTCTCGAGGTTAACGTTAGTGTTTGTGCCTGCTCATTCATGGCATTGACAATACGAGGATGGCAGTGCCCTTGATTCACTGCAGAATAGGCAGAGAGAAAATCAAAATAGCGTTTTCCTTCAACATCCCAAACAAAGACACCCTCCCCTTTGCTCAGCACTACAGGAAGTGGATGGTAATTGTGCGCACCGTGTTTTTCTTCCAAAGCGATCGCTTCTTCTGAAGTGAGTTGTGTTAGTGTTGACATAAAATTATGGGGTTTCAATTGTACTTTACCATTCCTGCTTTTATCAGCTACCTCAGTAGGAATAAGGGAGAGAAATCATCCTGCATTTCCAGCTGCAAAATACTAAATTTTATCAGGATTAATAAGTCCTATCTGCAATTCGTTATCCTTCTAAATATGCTATTTTTGCCCCCATGGGTAGACGGAAAAGCAAACCAATCTTAGAGCATTTAGAGGTCATCGATGCCGGGGCCAAAGGAAAAGCGATCGCGCGATCTGCTGATGGACGCGTCGTTTTTATATCCAATGCCGTACCCGGGGATGTGGTCGACGTACAGACCAACAAAAAGAGAAAAAATTACTTCGAAGGTAAAGCCATCCATTTTCATTCGCTTTCGCGAAAGCGTACCCAACCTCAATGCCAGCATTTTGGAGTCTGTGGCGGTTGTAAATGGCAGAATATGGACTATCAGTATCAACTCGAGTACAAGGAACGTGAGGTGATCGAGAACCTAAAGCGGATTGGGAAAGTGACTTTGCCGGAGGTCAGTCCGATCATGGGCTGTGAAGAGCCCTACTACTACCGCAATAAAATGGAATTCTCGTTTAGCGACAGCAAATGGCTCACCCCGGAGCAGATCGCCAGTGACGAGATCATAGAGAACAAGAATGCACTAGGGTTTCACATCCCCGGGATGTGGGATAAAATCCTCGACATCGAGCAGTGTCATCTCCAGCGGGACCCTAGCAATGCCATTCGCAACGAACTGAGGCGTTTTGCCACAGCGCAAAATCTTTCCTTCTTTAATCCAAGACACCAACACGGTTTGCTGCGCACCCTCATGATCAGGACCAGTACTACCGGAGAACTCATGGTGTTGGTCCAGTTTTACGAAGATCATCCTCAGCAACGGGAACTGGTCATGAATCACCTCAAAAACACATTCCCGGAAATTACTTCCCTACTCTATGTGATCAATCAAAAAGGGAACGATACACTGTACGACCAGGAGGTGATCTGTTACCACGGTCGGGATCATATTCTGGAATCTATGGAAGGACTTCAATTCAAGATCAATGCTAAATCCTTCTATCAGACCAATTCCAAACAAGCCTACGCTTTGTATCAGGTCACTCGGGCACTGGCCGGACTCAGCGGCAAGGAATTGGTGTATGATCTCTATACCGGGACTGGGACCATCGCCCAATTTGTGGCAAAACAGGCAGCCAAGGTCATTGGTGTAGAAGCCGTTCTCGATGCCATTGAGGCGGCCAAAGAAAATGCGCAATTAAACGGAATTGATAACGTTGAATTCTTTGTGGGCGACATGAAGAATGTATTTAACGACGACTTTATCTCGACGCACGGTCGGCCAGAAGTGGTGATTACCGATCCTCCACGAGACGGTATGCACAAAGACGTGGTGGCCCAATTACTGAAGATTCATCCGGAGCGTATTGTCTATGTGAGCTGCAACAGTGCCACTCAGGCCCGCGATTTGGCTTTGCTCGATGAAGCCTATGTGGTCAAACAGGTGCAGCCGGTCGATATGTTCCCGCAAACCCATCATGTAGAGAATGTGGTCTTGTTACAAAAACGCAAAACGCATGATGCCTAGAACACTTCTTTGGGTCTTTGCTGCCGCTCTATCAGTCGTTGTATCGGGATGTGAACGCGATGATATTTGCGCTCAATCTACGCCTACTACACCCTTACTGATCATTGAATTTTATGATGTTGACAATCAAACCGACCTCAAGCCTGTCACCAACTTGCTCGTACAGGCTACAGATGTAGAGGAACCCTTCCAATTGTTCAACGGCGTATCGAGAATTGCGCTTCCCTTAAAGACCAACGAACTTTCCACGGCTTATACGTTGACCTTGAATGCGGGCTCAGAACAGGCTGAGAATACGGATGAGTTGGTGATCGATTATGAAACCCTTGAAGAATTCATCAGTCGCGCCTGTGGATTTAAAGTCACCTACAACAATGTGGAAATAATGGATATTCCGGGTACAGATGGTTCCTGGATTCAAGGCCTCAATCAAGAACAATTTAATATCACTAATGAGAATGAAGCGCATCTGTTTATTTTTCATTAGTCTTTGGTGCTCTTGTGCCCTGCTCGAAGCCCAGCAAAACGCTGTGAGCGCTAGAGATACCCTGGTGCAGGAACGCTACGGCCTGAGGGTAGGTGTTGACCTCAGTAAACCTTTGCGGAGTCTCTTGGATGATGCCTACAGCGGATTCGCAGTGGCCGGCGATTTTAGGATCGCCAGAAGGTACTACATCGCTGCAGAATTGGGAAATGAGAACCGGACTCTGGTAGAACCGAATATCGATGTAACCGCTCAGGGAAGCTACCTTAAAGGAGGAGTAAACTACAATGCTTACGAGAACTGGTTCGGCATGTCCAATTTACTTTATGGTGGCGCTCATCTCGGTTTTTCCAGCTTTCGCGAAAGCATAAACAGCTACACCATTTATACGACTAATGCTTATTTTCCGGAAGATCTACGTACCGAAACTCGTGAATTCAGCGGTTTGAACGCGATCTGGTTGGAAGTACAATTGGGGATGCAGGTCGAATTATTCAGCAATTTCTTCTTGGGCTTGAATGTGCAACTTAAACGCTTGATCACCCAAAAGGAGCCGGATGGATTCGCCAATCTTTATATTCCCGGATTTGGAAAAGTGACCGAGGGAAGTAAATTCGGAACGGGATACAGCTATACCTTCTCCTATTTCATTCCGATCTTTAAAAACTAAGCTTCGTTCTGATATTTAGCCTTCTTACTGCCTTCGTAGATCTCATACTTGACCAGGCGCGATTCCAATTTTCCATTGAACACTTTGATCTTCCTTGAAGGGCGCAAACCAACATGCTTTAAGGACTCCAGATTTCCGGTGATGAACCAGGCGTGGGTACCCGGGTAATTCTGCTTTAAGGTATCTCCGATCCGCGCATAGAACTGCTCCATTTCAACCGGAATACGTTCTCCGTAGGGCGGATTGAACATCATATGCAAATGACGCTCAGAAAATTTAGAGGTCGTAAAAAAATCGTGCTGCTCCAGACTGATAAAATCACTGAGCTGTGCATTGGCAATATTGTCTTTGGCTTTCGCCAAGGTTACTCCTGACGCGTCGTAGCCCTTGATCTGAAAATGAAAATTCTTGACTTTCCCTAAAGCGGCCTCTTCGATGGTCTCGTAGAGGTCGACATCCCAATCCTTC